>SCRU01000009.1 GCA_004323695.1 Burkholderiaceae bacterium | reverse complement strand
CACCAGCCCCATGACGGTGACGCTGAGCAGCCCGGCCTCGTGCTGCACCAGGTTGCTGACCCAGTAAATCACCGGCACCAGCACCATGAGGATGGGTGACTTCAGGTGTTCGGGCACCGCGCCGCGCCGAAACAGCCAGCCGGTCAGCCAGCCCCCCAGGCCACCGAGCACGGCAGCGGCGGCAATGGCGCCGCCCAGACCCGCGAGTATCCTGGCAGGGCCACTGCCGGCCGTGGTGAGGTACTGAAACGTGAGCACCGTGAGCAGCACACCCACGGGGTCGTTCACGATGCCTTCCCACTTCAGCAGCGAGGACGTCTCCTTGTTCAGCCGCGCACCGCGCAGCAGCGGCAGGATCACGGTGGGGCCCGTGACGACCAGGATGGCGCCGAGCACCAGCGCCACGGGCCAGCTCAGGCCGCCCAGGTAATGCGCCGCCAGGCTGCCGAACAGCCAGGCCAGCGGCGGGCCGAGAATGGTCAGCCGCCCCACGCCGTGCCCGACGCGCCGGAACTCGCCCAGCTTCAGGGCCATGCCGCCGTCGAACAGGATGATGGAGACGCCCAGGCCAATCAACCCGGTCAACTCCTGCGGTGGCAGGTGCAGCGTGACCACGCCGGTGACCGGTCCGAGCAGCAGTCCGACCGCAATCAACACCACGATCACGGGCACCTTGATGCGCCACGCCACCCATTGGCTGGCCAGGCCAGCGGCCAGCACGATCAGCAGCAGCGATGCGGCGCTTGTCATCGGCAGACTATACCCGGCGCCCCGAGCCCGCGGAAAGCAACACTACCAATTTGGTAGCTAACAACCAAGTCTGTTACTTGGCTTTGGGCCAATTGCGTTCAAATTTTGGGCGGGAGCACGCCCGAATACGGCATGCCGGGCGGGCAATCACCCGCATAGAGCGAGTTGCCGTCCTGCAGTGCCAGCCGCGCGTGCATCACACGGTCCGGATCAGGGGATCTCGGGCTCGACCAGCAGCGCCAGCAGCTGCAGCGACTCCTGCCAGCCGAGGTAGCAGGCCTCGACCGGGATCACGCCCGGAATGCCTTCCTGCACGATGTTCAGCTCGGCGCCGACCGGGACGGCCTTGAGCGTCACGGTCGTCTGCATCGTGCCCGGCAGGTTCGGGTCGTCGAATGCAGCGTTGTAGCGCAGCTTCTGATCGGGAACGAGCTCCAGGTATTCGCCGCCGAACGAATGGCTCTGCCCGGTGTTGAAATTGGTGAACGACATGCTGTACTTGCCGCCCACCCTGGGCTCGAGCCTGTGGACTTTGCCGGTGAAGCCGTGCGGGGGCAGCCATTTGGCCCATGCCGCTTCGTCGAGGAACGCCCGGTAAACCCGCTGTGGCGTGGCGCGGATGACGCGGTGCAGTCGAACGGTGTTCGTGGTCATGACGGCTCCTGTGAGGTGATGGAAGGTGGAGTGCAGCGCTGCATAACCGGTAGTCGAACCCCAGTCTGTGAATTCGACAACTTCAGACGTCGATATTCCCCGCCCTCAGCGCATTTGTCTCGATGAATTCGCGCCGTGGGTCCACCTCGTCGCCCATCAGCATGGTGAAGACGCGGTCGGCTTCGATGGCGTCGTCGATCTGCACGCGCAGCAGGCGGCGCTGGGTCGGGTCCATGGTGGTTTCCCAGAGCTGCTCGGGGTTCATCTCGCCGAGGCCCTTGTAGCGCTGGCGCGCGGTGGCGTTCTCGGCCTGGCCGATCAGCCACCTCATGGCCTGGCGGAAGTCGCCCACGCGCTCTTCCTTGCGCTTCTCGCCCTCGCCGCGCATGACGCGGGCGTCTTCGTGCAGCAGGCCGCGAAAGGTGTGGGCCGCCTCGGCCAGCGCGGCATAGTCGGCGCCGTGCACAAAGTCCTGCGTGAGCACGCTGCTTTTGATGTTGCCGTGGTGGCGCCGGCTGATGCGCAGGAGCGGTTTGTCGTGGTGCGCGTCGAATTCGCCGGCGACCTCGGCATCGGGCAGCGCGGCCTGCAGCGCCGCGGCAGAGGCGGTGGCATCGGCCACGGTGTCCAGGTTCAGCACCACGCCGTCGGCAATCGCGCGCAACGCTTCGGCGTCCATGAAGTTGGCCAGCCGTGCAATCACCGCTTCGGCCACCTGGTGCTTGCGCGCCAGTTCCGCCAGCGTATCGCCGCTGATCGTGCTGCCCGCCGCGCCGCCCGTGAACAGGCTGGCGTCCTTCAGGGCAATGCGCAGCAGAAAGCTGTCCAGCGCGGCGGCGTCCTTCAGGTACAGCTCTTCCTTGCCGGCCTTGACCTTGTACAGCGGCGGCTGCGCGATGTAGATGTGGCCGCGCTCGACCAGCTCGGGCATCTGGCGGTAGAAGAACGTGAGCAGCAGCGTGCGGATGTGCGCGCCGTCCACGTCAGCGTCCGTCATGATGATGATGCGGTGGTAGCGCAGCTTGGCGGCGTCGAAGTCGTCGCTGCCGGTACTGCCGCCGGCCCGGCCGATGCCGGTGCCCAGCGCCGTGATCAGAATCAGGATTTCATTGCTGGTCAGCAGCTTTTCGTAGCGGGCTTTTTCCACGTTCAGGATCTTGCCGCGCAGCGGCAGGATCGCCTGAAACTTGCGGTCCCGCCCCTGCTTGGCGCTGCCGCCGGCCGAGTCGCCCTCGACGATGTAGATCTCGCACAGGGCCGGGTCTTTTTCCTGGCAATCGGCGAGCTTGCCGGGCAGGCCCATGCCGTCGAGCACGCCCTTGCGCCGCGTCATGTCGCGCGCCTTGCGCGCGGCTTCTCTGGCGCGGGCCGCCTCGATGATCTTGCCGACGATGATCTTGGCATCCTGAGGGCGCTCCTGCAGGTAGTCGCCCAGCAGCCGGCTCACGATGTCTTCCACCGGGCCGCGCACCTCGCTGCTCACCAGCTTGTCTTTCGTCTGGCTGCTGAACTTGGGCTCGGGCACCTTGACCGAGAGCACGCAGGTCAGGCCTTCGCGCATGTCATCGCCGCTGATCTCGACCTTGGCCTTCTTCGCCAGCTCGGATTCGTCGATGTACTTGTTAATGACCCGCGTCATCGCGGCGCGCAGGCCGGTCAGGTGCGTGCCGCCATCGCGTTGCGGGATATTGTTGGTGAAGCACAGCACCTGCTCGTTGTAGCCGCTGTTCCACTGCATCGCCACCTCGACGCCGATGTTCGTGTTCTGGTCGCTCTGGCGGTCTCCCATGGCATGGAACACATTGGGATGCAGGACCTGTTTGCCCTTGTTGATGAAGTTGACGAAGCCCTGCACGCCGCCGGCGCCCGCGAAATCGTCTTCCTTGCCGCTGCGCTCGTCCTTCAGGCGAATGCGCACGCCGTTGTTCAGGAAGCTCAGTTCACGCAGCCGCTTGGACAGGATTTCGTAATGAAAATCGCTGTTCTCCCTGAAAATATCCGTGTCGGGCAGGAAATGCACCTCGGTGCCGCGCTTGTCGGTGTCGCCGATGATCTTCATCGGCGAGACTTCCACGCCGTCGACGTTCTCGACGATGCGGTTCTGCACAAAGCCCTTGGAGAACTCCAGCACATGCACCTTGCCGTCGCGGCGGATGGTCAGACGCAGCATTTTTGACAGCGCGTTGACGCAGCTCACGCCCACGCCGTGCAGGCCGCCTGAAACCTTGTAGCTGTTCTGGTTGAACTTGCCGCCCGCGTGCAGTTCGGTCAGCGCGATTTCGGCAGCCGAGCGCTTGGGCTCGTGTTTGTCGTCCATCTTCACGCCGGTGGGAATGCCGCGCCCGTTGTCCACCACGCTGATCGAGTTGTCGGAGTGGATGGTGACCAGGATGTCGTCGCAATGGCCCGCGAGCGATTCGTCGATCGAGTTGTCCACGACCTCGAAAACCAGGTGATGCAGGCCGGTGCCGTCGGAGGTGTCGCCGATGTACATGCCGGGCCGCTTTCGCACGGCCTCCAGCCCCTCGAGGATCTGGATCGAGCCTTCTCCATAGGCCTCCGATGCGCCCGCCTGATGTGCGTCGATGGTGGGCTGGAAGTTGGAGCTGCCGGCGCTGCCTTCACCCGTGTGGATGCCCTGCGGGTCGGCGGAAAGGGATGGATTCGGCTTGTTTTCTTCGGTCATGACTTGCATTTCTCAAACTCTTGAATGACCAAACCCGCGAAAGTCCGCGGGTTATGGTGTTTATCAGCTATATTTTTGAAGCGTCAAATTCGCATCGGCATCACGACATATTTGAAGGTCGCATTCTCGGGAATGGTCAGCAGGGCGGAACTGTTCGAGTCCGACAGCTCGACCTTGACCATTTCCTGCTGCATGTTGGTCAACGCATCGATCAGGTAGGTCACGTTGAAGCCGATCTCGATGCTGTCGCCGCCGTAGTCGATGTCGAGTTCGTCCACTGCTTCTTCCTGCTCGGCGTTGTTCGAGGCTACGCGCAGGGTGCCGGGCTCGATGTTGAGCCGCACGCCCTTGAATTTCTCGCTGGTCAGAATGGCCGTGCGCTGCAGCGCGGCGAGCAGCGCCAGGCGCCCGAGCGTGATGTGGTTCTTGTGATTGCGCGGAATCACGCGGTTGTAGTCCGGGAACTTGCCTTCCACCAGTTTGCTGACGAATTCCATGCCGTCAAAGCCAAAGCGCGCCTGGTTGCTGGCAAACTGCATCTCGATCGCGCCTTCCGTGTCGGACAGCAGGCGCTGCAGTTCGATTACCGTCTTGCGCGGCAGGATCACTTCCTGCTTGGGCACCTCCACATCCAGCGTGGCGGACGCAAATGCCAGCCGGTGGCCGTCGGTGGCCACCAGGCTGAGCTGCTTGCCCTCGGCCACGAACAGGATGCCGTTCAGGTAGTAGCGGATGTCGTGTACCGCCATCGCGAACGAGACCTGGCCCAGCAGATCCTTCAGGGTCCTTTGCGGCACGCTGAAGGTGGGCCCGAAGTTGGCCGCTTCCTGCACCAGCGGAAAGTCTTCCGCCGCCAGCGTCTGTAGCGTGAATTTGCTTTTTCCACCCTTGAGGATGAGCTTGTTCTGGCTCGATTCGAGCGACACGGTCTGGTCGGCGGGCATGGTGCGCAGGATGTCGATCAGCTTGCGCGCGCCCACCGTGGTGGTGAAGTTGCCGTTATCGCCATCGAGCTCGGCCGTGGTACGGATCTGGATCTCGAGATCGCTGGTCGTGAGTTGCAGGGCCTTGCCGGTCTTGCGAATCAGCACATTGGCCAGAATGGGCAGCGTGTGGCGGCGCTCCACAATGCCTGCGACCGATTGCAGGACTGCGAGCACCTTGTCTTGTGTTGCCTTCAGAACGATCATGTCAACCTCTTCTTTGTTTCTTTGATTTAAATTAGTAATAGTAGATAAGGGGCGCAACGCCCTGTGGATAGGATCATTTTCCCTTTTTTTATCAGACACTTGCACATTTTCAAAGGCTGTGCGCAGCCCTGCTTCCGGCGTGCATCGGGAACCTGAACAACTTCAGCTTTTTCCGCCCGGCTGTGGGTAAGTCCAGGGTTGTTCCGGATCTATCCCCATGGTTGTCAGCACTGTTTGTTTGCATCAGGTTCAGCCTTTGAGGGTTTGCTCCAGCACGTGCAGTTGCTGGTTCAGTTCGGTGTTTTGCAGGCGCTCGGCGGCCATCTTGCGCACCGCGTGCAGCACCGTGGTGTGGTCGCGTCCGCCAAACAGCTCGCCAATCTCGGGCAGACTCTTTTGCGTGAGCTCCTTGGCCAGGTACATGGCGATCTGGCGCGGCCGCGCAATGCTGGCCGGGCGCTTCTTGCTGTACATGTCGGCGACCTTGATCTTGTAATAGTCGGCCACGGTCTTCTGGATATTCTCGACGCTGATCTGGCGGTTCTGGATGGACAGCAGATCGCGCAGCGCATCGCGCGCGAGCTGGATCGAGATTTCCTTCTGGTTGAAGCGCGAGTACGCGAGGATCTTGCGCAGCGCGCCCTCCAGCTCGCGCACGTTGGAGCGCACATTCTTGGCCACGAAGAAGGCAACCTCCTCGGGCATCTCGGCGCCCTCGGAGCGCGACTTGTTGATCAGGATCGCGACGCGCATCTCGAGCTCGGGCGGCTCGATGGCGACCGTGAGGCCGGAGTCGAAGCGCGAAACCAGACGCTCGTGGATGTCGGCCAGACCCTTCGGATAGGTGTCGCTGGTCATCACGATATGCGACTTCTTCGCCAGCAGCGCCTCGAACGCGTTGAAGAACTCTTCCTGGGTACGGTCCTTGTTGGCGAAAAACTGCACGTCGTCGATCAGCAGCAGATCGAGCGAGTGGTAGCGCTGCTTGAATTCGTCGAAAGTCTTGCGCTGGTAGGCTTTAACCACATCCGATACAAATTGCTCGGCGTGGATGTAGAGAACTTTTTTCTCGGGTGATCCGGCCAGCAGCTTGTTGCCGACCGCGTGCATCAGGTGCGTCTTGCCCAAACCCACCCCGCCGTAGATGAACAAGGGGTTGTACAACTGGCCCGGCGTGCCCGCCACATGCATCGCGGCCGCGCGCGCCATGCGGTTGGCCGTGCCTTCCACCAGCGTATCGAATGTCAATGCCGAATTGAGCCTGGTCTTGAACAGGCCCGATGCTGCTTCGTCGCCCAGACCGGCAGGCTCGGGGGCGCTCCCGGTTTCAGGCGTCGCCGACAAAACATAAGTTTTATTGGGGGCCTCCCTAGGGGTAAGCGCTAACTCAACATGAATAACCTGGCCGTAAAGCTTCTCCAGCAAACCCGAGATGCGGCCAGAATATTGCGCACGCACCCAATCCAGCTTGAAGCGGTTGGCGACGAAGATGGTGACCCGGGAGAGGTCGTCTGCCACCTGCGCGACCAGCGGCCGGATCCAGGTATTGAATTGCTGCTCCGGCAATTCCTGGGCCAGCTGGTCGATGCAGGCTTGCCACAGGCCGGGGCCCGCCTGCCCGCTGGGGCTGGTATTTTGTCCCTCGTTCATTCTTCTTGGAAGTATCTGTGGATATTATTCGGTTCGCGCAAGCCGCCATTGTAATTTATCAAACTCTTATCCACAAATGGTAAAAGGCACGCGGCGGCGATGGAATGTGGATCGCAGGAAGTCAAGTGGCATTGCCGCGCCCCCCATAATTTGCGATAATCGCGGGTTTCCCTGATTGTGTTCAGGGCCACTGACCAAGGCAGGGCTTGCCGTGTACTTCGCGCAGCCCCTGCATTGAACCCAACAGGAATTTGACATGAAACGCACTTATCAGCCTTCCAAAGTTCGCCGCGCGCGCACCCACGGTTTTCTTGTTCGCATGAAGACGCGTGGCGGGCGGGCCGTGATCAACGCGCGCCGCGCCAAGGGCCGCAAGCGTCTGGCCGCCTAGGCTGCGCGAAGCCGCCGCGCCCGCAAGAAGTTGTGCGACTTGGCCGCGACGGCACAGTGCAGCGGCTGAAAACCCGGGCGCAATTCCAGGCCGCGATGGCTGGCGGTATTGTTTCCCGCACGGCGCATTTCATATTGCACCGCTGCGCCCTGGAGTCCTCGATGCCTGCATCCGAAACCCCGATTCCCGTCGCCGCGCAGCGGCCCGCACCGGCGGCGCCGTCGGCGCACCAGGTCTGGATCGGGGCGCTGGTGCCCAGGCGCTGGGCCAGACGCGCCGTGACCCGCAACACCATCCGGCGACAGATCTACGCCGTGGGCGCCGACATGGAACCCGGGCTGACGCCAGCCGCGCACGTGGTGCGGCTGCGCGCCGGCTTCGATCGCGCCCAGTTCGTCAGCGCCACCTCGGCGCAACTGAAACGCGCGGTTCGCAGCGAATTGCAGCAGTTGTTTCGTCAGGCGCCGGCATCCGCCGAAGTGCAGCGGGCGACATCATGATCCAGCGCCTGTTGATCGGTCTCGTCAAGGGGTACCGCTTGCTGCTCAGTCCCTGGCTGGGCTCGGCCTGCCGGTTCGAGCCCACCTGCAGCGCGTACTCGCTGCAGGCGCTGCAACGGCACGGCGCCGCCGCCGGCAGCTACCTCACGCTCAGGCGGCTGGCCCGATGCCATCCCTGGTGTCAGGGCGGACATGATCCGGTGCCCGGGATATCGGGTGCGGCGCCTGCGGCGGTCCGTGGGCTGTTTGGCCGGCTACTCGCCCCTTCCACGCAAAACTCTTCATCAAAGAAGTCTTCATGAACGACATCCGGCGCACCATCCTGTGGGTGATTTTTGGGTTTTCCATGGTCCTGCTGTGGGACCAGTGGCAGGTCTACAACGGCCACAAGGCGACGTTTTTCCCGACGAGCGCGCCCGTTTCGGCCAAGGCGCATGGCAGTGCGCCGGGCGAAACCCACGGGGTGCCCGTGGCCCACGATGCAAGCGGTCCGGCGGCGTCGGCAGCCCGGGTGCCCGGCGCCGCGGCCGCGTTGCCTGCGACGGCCGCCGCGACGGCGGCTGCGGCGCACACGCAAGTCGTGGTGACGACCGATGTAATGCGGCTGACCTTCGACACCGAAGGCGGCTCGGTGATCGGCGTCGACCTGCTCAAATATCCCGACGAGAACGACAAGAACCGGCCCCTGGCCCTGCTGGAAGACAACAAGGATCACGAATACGTGGCCCAGACCGGCCTGATCCCGGGCGCGGCCGGCGGCACCTTCCCGAACCACAAGACCATCATGACGGTGGTGCCCGGCGTGCGCACGCTGCAGCCCGGCGCGAACGATCTCACGGTCGAGTTCGAGTCACCGGATCTGGGTGGCGTCAAGCTGATCAAGACCTACACGCTGCACCGCGACTCCTACGCCATCTCGGTCAAGTTCGATGTGGTGAACACCGGAACGGTCCCGGTCTCGCCACAGCTTTACATGCAACTGGTACGCGACGGCAGCAAGCCGGCGTCGCAATCGAGGTTTGCGTCCACCTTCACCGGGCCGGCGGTGTACACCGACGCGAAGAAGTACGAGAAGATCGAATTCAAGAAGATCGACGAGAACAAGGTCGACATTCCGAGCGAGTCGAACAACGGCTATGTCGCCATGGTGCAGCACTACTTTGCCAGTGCCTGGCTGCTGGGCGACGGCATCCCGCGCAACCTGTTCGTGCGCCGGGTCAGTGAAAACCCGAACCTGTATGCCGTGGGCATGATCACGCCCTTGAACAACATCGCGCCGGGGGCGACACGCTCGGTCCAGGCGCGCCTGTTCGCCGGCCCCGAGGAAGAAAAGATGCTGGAGTCGCTGGCACCCGGGCTGGAGCTGGTGAAAGACTACGGCTGGGTCACGATCCTGGCGCGGCCCCTGTACTGGCTGCTCTACAACATCCACAACTTCCTGGGCAACTGGGGCTGGTCCATCGTGGCGCTGGTGCTGTTGCTCAAGGCCGCGTTCTACTGGCTCAACGCCAAGGCTTACGGCAGCATGGCCAAGATGAAGGCCATCAACCCCAAGGTGCTTGCGATGCGCGAACGGCTCAAGGACAAGCCGCAGGAAATGCAGCAGGAGATGATGAAAATCTACCGCGAGGAAAAGGTCAACCCGCTGGGCGGCTGTTTGCCCATGGTGATCCAGATCCCCGTGTTTATCGCGCTGTACTGGGTGCTGCTGTCCAGCGTCGAGATGCGAGGCGCGCCCTGGATCCTGTGGATTCACGATCTGTCCGCGCCGGACCCCTACTACATCCTGCCCGTGGTGATGGCGCTCACCTCGCTGTTGCAGACGGCGCTGAACCCGGCGCCGCCGGACCCGATGCAGGCCAAGCTGATGTGGATCATGCCGCTGGCGTTCTCGGTGATGTTCGTGTTCTTCCCGGCCGGTCTGGTGGTGTACTACATCACGAACAACTCGCTGTCCATCCTGCAGCAGTGGATCATCAACACGCGCATGGGCGTGCCGCCGAAGTTCCACCTGCCGAAGTTCTGAAATGTATATGGCCCCCACGCTTGCCACTGCGTGTGCTGCGCTGCCCCCCGGGGGGGCTGGCCTTGCTTGGGGCGGCCCGGCGCGGCGGCCGTTGGCCCTGGCGCGTACCGGTGGCGCCTGAGTCGTCGTGCCGCTGCCGCGCCACGCTGACCCGATCGCCGCGATCGCCACGGCGCCCGGGCGCGGCGGCGTCGGCATCGTGCGAATCAGCGGGAAGTCGCTCTCGTCCCTGATCGCGGCCCTGTGCGCGCGTCCCTTGCGGGCACGCGAGGCGACCTATCTGGCGTTTCGCGATCAGGACGGCTCGGCCATCGATCACGGCCTGGCGCTGTATTTCCCGGCGCCGCATTCCTACACTGGCGAGGACGTGCTGGAGCTGCAGGCGCACGGCGGCCCGGTGGTGCTGCAGCTGTTGCTGGCGCGGGTGCTGGCGGCGGGCGTGGAGCCGGACCCGGCCACCGGCCAGGCACGGCTGGCGGCCCTGCGCGTGGCGCAGCCCGGGGAGTTTACCGAGCGGGCGTTTCTGAACGACCGGATCGATCTGGCGCAGGCCGAAGCCATTGCCGACCTGATCGATGCCTCGACCGCGACGGCGGCCCGCAGCGCCAGCCGTTCGCTGGCTGGCGAATTCTCCGGCGAGATCCACGCGCTGCGCGACGCGCTGATTCACCTGCGCATGCTGATCGAGGCGACGCTGGATTTCCCCGAGGAGGACATCGATTTCCTGCAGCAGGCCGATGCGCGCGGGCAGCTCGCCCAACTGCGGCAAACGCTGGCGCGCGTGCTGGCGCGCACGCGCCAGGGGGTGTTGCTGCGCGAGGGCATCAAGGTGGTGATCGCGGGGCAGCCGAATGCCGGCAAAAGCTCGTTGCTGAATGCACTGGCCGGCGCGGAACTGGCGATCGTGACGCCGGTGCCCGGCACCACGCGCGACAAGATTGCGCAGACTATCCAGATCGAGGGCGTGCCACTGCATGTGATCGACACGGCGGGGCTGCGCGAGAGCACGGACGAGGTGGAGAAAATCGGCATCGCGCGCGCCTGGGGCGAGATTGAGGGCGCCGATGCCGTGCTGTTCCTGCACGATCTGACGCGCGCGGAAACTGCAGAATACATAGCAACAGATGAAGACATAGCAAGGTCTTTGACCACAAAACTCTCAAAAAATGTGCCCGTGATCCAGGTATGGAACAAGCTCGACGCCGCACCCGCTGCGCCGCCGCGCGAGGGACTGCGGCTGTCCGCAAAGACAGGCGCCGGGCTGGACGCGTTGCGCCGCACGCTGTTGCAGGTGGCGGGCTGGCAGGCGGCGCCGGAAGGGGTTTACATTGCGCGGGAACGCCATCTGCAGGCGCTGAGCCGCGTGGGCGGCCATCTGGCGCAGGCGATGACCCGGTTGACGGACGCCGTGCCGGCGCTGGATCTGCTGGCAGAGGAACTCCGGCTGGCGCAAAACGCGCTGGGCGAGATCACCGGGGAATTCACCTCGGACGATTTGCTGGGCGTGATCTTTTCCCAGTTCTGCATTGGCAAGTAAAGACTTCCCCATTAGCCCCGCGATCGCTTATCATCCGGCCCAAAAGACGGTTTTTACTTGTAAATACGCGGCAATCTCCCAACTTCTGCCCACCATGAGCCAGGCCCCTCCCGCTTCCGTCAAGTTCAATATCCAGGATTTGATCCGGGCGGTTGCGCTCGATACCGCCTACGACGCGCTCCATCTGCCGTTGTCGACGGCGCAATGGGACATGCTCGGCAGCTATCTGCAGCCGTTCGCGTTGGCTCAGGGGCAGGTCCTGATCGAGCAGGGCGCCATGGACCGAACGCTGTATTTCATCGAAAGCGGCATGCTGAGCGTGCATTACGAGGACGAGGAAGGGCGCATGACCTTGGCCATGGTCGGCGCCGGCTCGGTGGTCGGCGAGGGCGCGTTCTTTTCGCATCAGGCGCGCAATGCCAGCGCCGTCGGCTCCGGCCCCTGCAAGCTCTGGTGCCTGACGCCCATCCGCTTCGCCGAACTGGCCAACCGCCAGCCGGCGCTGGCGCTCACGGTGGCGCTGGCGCTGGGCGAAATCATTGCCAAGCGCATGACGAACAAGCCCAGGCGCGTGGCCATCACCTGAATCGCGGCGCCGGTGCCGGGCCGGCTGCGTTTTCAGTGGCCGGCGAAGTCGAGCAGGGTAAAAAGCGGCAGGCCGCTCGCGCGCAGCCTGGCGGAGCCGCCGAGTTCGGGCAAATCCACGATCGCGGCGCCTTCCGTGACATGGGCACCGAGCTTTTCCAGCAGCTTCTTGCCCGCCATCATGGTGCCGCCGGTCGCGATCAGGTCGTCCACCAGCAACACCTGATCGCCAGGCCGCACGGCATCGGTGTGCAACTCCACCGTGGCGCTGCCGTATTCGAGCTCATAGGTTTCCTGCACCGTGGTGAACGGCAGCTTGCCTTTCTTGCGGATCGGCACGAAGCCAACGTCCAGCTGGTACGCCAGCACGGCGCCCAGGATGAAACCGCGCGCATCCAGCCCGGCCACCACGCCAGGGCGGCGCGACGTGGCGCGATAGCGCTGCACGAACGCTTCGACCAGCACACGAAACACCGCGGCGTCCTGCAAGAGCGGCGTGATGTCGCGGAACTGCACGCCGGGCGCCGGCCAATCCGGCACGGTGCGGACGTGCGTGCGCAGAAAGTCGGAGGTGGCGCTCATGGCTCATCCTTTCAGAAGTTTATCCGCCGCCATCGCGAGCGCTTCAGGCGTGCCCGACAGCACCAGCGTGTCGCGGTCCTGCAGCGCCAGCGTGTCCTGCGGCAGTACCGATTTGCCGTTGCCGCGGCGCAGGCTGACCACGCGCACGCCCAGTGCCTGCAGGGCCAGATGGCCCAGCGCCTGGCCGATGGCGCGGGCGCCCGGCGGCAGTGTCAGCGTGGACAGGCGTTCCTGCTCCAGCTCGTTCACGGTGTCGTCGTCCACGCCGTGGAAGTATCCCTTGAGCAGGTTGTAGCGCACGTCGCGCTGATCCTGCACGATGCGCAGCACCCGGCGCATCGGCACACCGACCAGGGCCAGCGCGTGGCTCGCCAGCATCAGCGAGCCCTCGATGGCCTCGGGCACCACCTCGGTGGCGCCGGCCTGGCGCAGCCGGCCCAGATCGTGGTCGTCCTGGGTGCGCACGATGACGGGCACGTGGGGCGCGTGCGCGCGCGTGTGCGCCAGCACCTTCAGGGCGGCCGCCACCTCCAGATAGGTGACCACGACGGCGCTGGCGCGTGCCAGCCCCGAGGCCATCAGCGCCTGCAGGCGCGCCGCGTCACCAAAGACCACCGAGTCGCCGGCGGCAGCGGCCTGGCGCACCCGGTCCGGGTCCAGGTCCAGCGCCATGTACGGGATATTCTCGCGCTCGAGCATGCGCGCCAGGTTCTGGCCGCAGCGCCCATAGCCGCAGATGATCACGTGCCGATTCGCGTTGATGGACTTGCGCGCGATCGTGGTCATCTGCAGCGACTGCTGCAGCCATTCGCCGCTGACCAGCTTCATGACGATGCGGTTGCTGTACAGGATGATGAACGGCGTGGCCATCATGGAGAGCACCATGCTCGCCAGAATCGGATTCACCAGCGCGGGCGGAACCAACGCGTTGTCCCGCGCCAGCGTGAGCAGCACGAAACCGAACTCACCTGCCTGCGCCAGGTACAGCCCGGTGCGCAGTGCCGTGCCGCCGGTTGCGCCCAGGGCCCTGGCGAGCGCCGTCACCAGGATCAGCTTGAACAGCACCGGCAGCGTCAGCAAGGCCAGCACCAGCGGCCAGTGCGCGACGACGGGGCGCCAGTCGAGCATCATGCCAATGGTGATGAAGAACAGGCCCAGCAGGACATCGTGGAACGGGCGGATGTCGGTCTCGACCTGGTGCTTGTACTGGGTCTCGGAAATCAGCATGCCCGCGATGAAGGCGCCCAGTGCCAGGCTGAGCCCCGCGAGTTCGGTGAGCCAGGCCAGGCCCAGCGTGACGAGCAGCAGATTCAGCACGAACAGCTCCTGGCTCTTGCGGCGCGCCACCAGGGTGAGCCACCAGCGCATCAGGCGTTGTCCGCCGGCCAGCACGATAGCTATCAAAACAATAGCTTTCAGTGAAGCAACCATCAGGGCCAGAAACAGTTTCTCGGGGCTGGAGCCCAACGCCGGGATCAGCACCAGCAGCGGCACGACCGCCAGGTCCTGGAACAGCAGCACGCCCATCACGCGCTGCCCGTGCTCGGACTCCAGCTCGAGCCGCTCGGCCATCAGCTTGACCACGATCGCGGTGCTGCTCATCGCCACCGCGCCGGACAGCGCCAGCGCGGTCTGCCAGCGCATGTGCCACAGCGTGGGCGCCAGCGCGGCGAACAGCAGCGAGGCGGCCGTGGCCAGCACGATGGTGAGCAGCACCTGGCACAGACCCAGGCCGAACACATGGCGGCGCATCGCGCGCAGCTTGGGCAGGTTGAACTCCAGCCCGATCACGAACATCAGGAACACCACGCCGAACTCGCCCAGGTACTTGATGTCCTGCGAGTCCTGCGCCAGCGCCAGCGCATGCGGCCCGATCAGCACGCCCACGGCCAGGTAGCCCAGCATCGGCGGCAGCTTCAGCGAGCGGCAGGCCACCACCCCCAGCACCGCGGCCAACAGGTATAACAGCGTGAGTTGCAGCGCGGACATGCCCCGATACTAGCAAGCACGGTGCCCGCTGATAATGGAGGGCTATGACGTCCGATTCCGTTGATACCGACCACGTGCTGCGGCTGGCCCGCGGGACTTTCGACATCGAGGCCGCCGCGGTGCTGGGCCTGAAGGCCCGCGTGGACGGCGCCTTCGTGCGCGTGGTGCGCCGGATGCTTCAAGTCCGCGGCCGCGTGGTCGTGATGGGCATGGGCAAGAGCGGCCACGTCGGGCGCAAGATCGCCGCCACGCTGGCCTCCACCGGCACGCCCGCGATGTTCGTGCACCCGGCCGAGGCGCGGCACGGCGACCTCGGCATGATCAAGGCCATCGACCTCGTGCTGGCGGTTTCCTACAGCGGGGAGACCGAGGAACTGATCTCGCTGCTGCCGGTGCTCAAGCGCCTGGAGGTGCCGCTGGTGGCCATGACCGGCGGCTTGGACTCGACGCTGGCGCGGCATGCCGACGAGGTGCTGGACTGCAGCGTCGAGAAGGAAGCCTGCCCGCTGAATCTGGCGCCCACGGCCAGCACGACGGCCCAGCTCGCGCTCGGCGATGCGCTCGCGGTGGCGCTGCTGGACGCGCGCGGCTTTCGGGAGGAGGACTTCGCGCGTTCCCATCCGGGCGGCGCGCTGGGGCGCAAGCTGCTGACCCATGTGGGCGACGTGATGCGCACGGGCGACGACGTGCCGCGCGTGCGCCTGGACACCACGTTCAGCGACCTGATGCGGGAGATGAGCGCCAAGGGGCTGGGCGCGTCGGCCGTGGTGGACGACGCGGATCGCGTACTGGGCATCTTCACCGATGGCGACCTGCGCCGCCTGATCGAGAAAGGCGTCGATCTGCGCGCTGCCGTCGCACGCGATGTCATGCACCCGTCCCCGCGTACCGTGCGCGGCGATGCGCTCGCGGTGGATGCGGCGGATCTCATGGAACAGCACCGCATCACCAGTGTGCTGGTCGTCGACGCGGCGGGCAGGCTGTGCGGCGCGCTCAATAGCAACGACCTGATGCGCGCGAAGGTGATATGACCCCCGCGCTGTCCTTCCCGACCGAGTTGCTGGTGCAGGCTCAGGGCGTCCGCGTTGCCTTTTTCGACGTGGACGGCGTGCTGACCGATGGCGGGCTGTACTTCTCCGACCGGGGTGAGTCGCTCAAGCGCTTCAACACGCTGGACGGGCATGGCCTCGTGCTGCTGCAAAGAGCGGACATCATCCCGGTGGTGATCACCGGCCGCGACTCCAGGCCGCTGCGCGCCCGGCTGCAGGCGCTGGGCATCACGCACGCCCACTACGGTACCGAAGACAAGGGCCCGGCCGCCGCGGCAACGCTGCGGGCGCTGGGCCTGGACTGGCCACAGGCGGCGGCAATGGGCGACGACTGGCCGGACCTGCCCGTGCTGCGCCGCTGCGCGTTCGCCTGCGCTCCCCCGAATGCCCACATCGAGGTTCGCGCCGCGGCCCATCACGTCACGCAGGCCCCGGGCGGGGCGGGCGCCGCACGCGAGTTCTGTGATTTGCTGCTGATCGCCGCCGGCCGGTACACGGCGCTGCTGGCGCCGCCGGAGCCGCAACCGTGAACCGGCCGCTGGCCGTGCTGCGCGACCTGTGGGAGAGCGTCGCGATCTATCTGCCCATCATCCTGATGGGCGTGCTGGCGCTGGGCACGTATTGGCTGGTGCGCAACACCCCGATTTTTGGTCCACCCAGGCCGGCGCTGCCGGTGCTGCACAAGCCCGACTATTTCATGCACAACTTCGCGGTCAAGACGTTCGACGCCACGGGGCGGCTCAAGAACGAACTGTTCGGCACCGAGGGGCGCCACTATCCCGACACCGACACGCTGGAGATCAGCAACGCGCGCCTGCGCGCGGTGGACCCGCAGGGGCGTGTCACCGTGGCCAGCGGCAACCGCGCGCTGAGCAACAGCGACGCATCCCAGGTGCAGCTTTTCGGCAACGCGATCGTGGTGCGCGAGGCCGGCACCGATGCCACCGGCCATGCGGTCCCGCGGATGGAATTTCGCAGCGAATTCCTGAACGCCTACACGAACACCGAACGCGTCTCGTCCAACAAGCCGGTGACCCTGATCCGGGGCAATGACCAGTTCACCGGCGACTCGATGGACTACGACAACTACGATGGCGTGCTCGACCTGAGCGGGCGCGTTCGGGGCGTGCTGGCGCCGGCCGCAGCCAAGCCGGCGCGCTAGCGGAACCGCAGGCCGTGGGCGGGCTCGTTTTCATTACCGGCGCCTCCAGCGGCATTGGCCAGGCGCTGGCCTGGCGGTATGCGCAGGCGGGCTACCGGCTGGCCCTGGTCGCGCGCCGAACATCCATGATCGAATCGTGGATTGGTCGTTGCGGGATAAGCGCCGATAGCTATCAAATCTACAGCGCCGATGTATCCGTGCCGGACAGCATCGCGGGTGCGGCGAGGGCCTGCATCGCGTCCCAGGGCCTGCCCGATGTGGTGATTGCGAACGCGGGCATCAGCGTTGGCATCGACAGCGCCGTGCGCGCCGACATCGATGTGATGTCCCGCATCTTTGCCACCAACAACACCGGCCTGGCGGCGACGTTTCAGCCGTTCATCGATGCCATGGTGCGGCGCGGCAGCGGGACCCTGGTCGGCATCGGCAGCGTGGCCGGCATCCGCGGCCTGCCGGGGCACGCGGCCTACTGCGCCAGCAAGGCGGCCGTGATCGCCTACTGCGAGAGTTTGCGCGGCGAACTGCGCGCCGGCGGCGTCAAGGTGGTGACCCTTTGCCCGGGCTATATCGACACGCCGCTCACGCAAAAAAACCGTTATGCGATGCCGTTCCTGATGCCGGCGCCCGATTTTGCCGGCCGGGCCTTCAAGGCCATCGATGCCGGCGCCAGCTACCGCGTGATTCCATGGCAAATGGGCGTGGCCGCCAAATTGCTGCGCCTGCTGCCCAATGCGCTGTTCGACCGGCTGCTGGTGGGGCGCCCGCGCAAGCGGCGTGAAGGTGAAGCATGAGACTACTGCTTTTATAGCAATTCAGGGCCATACCACGCGGACAGATCAACAAAAAGGCTCCGACGGAGCCTTTTGGTAGAAGAGTTGCAGCGCCTTTCAATAAGCACCACCGCCGCCGTCGCCACTCCCTCCATAGCCGCCGCCGCTGCGCCCGCCGCCGCGCGGACCGGAGCCATACGGGCTGCGAAAGCCGCCATCGCCGCCGCCGCTGCGCCCGCCGCCATAGCCCCCGCCGCCGCGTGGCGGGCGCGGCTCCATGGGTCGCGCTTCGTTGACCACGCAGTTGCGGCCCCCCAGCGACTGGCCATTCATGCCGGCAATCGCCGCCTGAGCTTCCGCATCACTGCCCATTTCGACAAAGCCGAAACCCTTGGAGCGGCCGGTTTCGCGATCCATCATGACCTTGGCGCTGGTGACCGCGCCGAATCGCGCGAAAGTCTGTTGCAGATCGCTGTCGCTCACCGAGTAGGGCAGGTTGCCGACGTACAGTTTGTTGCCCATGAAGGGACTCCTCAAAAACACATTGATAAAGCGATGGAGTCCCGACCACGCAGCCAACAACCTTCAAAGATGCGAACCTGACTGATCACCGCGAACCCGTGTGGCGTAACCAGTTTCCACACGCGCGCATTATGAGCGCGAGATGGCAAAAGTCGTCAAGGGATTGTTGGGTGCCCGTCGGCTTGTGCGCCGGGCACGAAAAAGGGCCCCGGGGGCCCTTTTGTGTTGCAGATGGGGCATGGACGCCCCCTGCGAATGCTTAGTAGCTGTTGCGACCGCCGCCGTAACCGCCGCCACCACCACCGCTGCGACCGCCGCCATAACCGCCACCGCCGCCGTAACCGCCACCACCACCGAAGCCGCCGCCGCCGCTGCGCGGAGGACGGGGTTCCATCGGGCGGGCTTCGTTGACGACGAGGTCACGGCCGCCGACGGATTGGCCGTTCATGCCCTTGATCGCCGCCTGAGCTTCGGCATCGCTGCCCATTTCGACAAAGCCAAAGCCCTTGGAGCGACCGGTGTCGCGCTCCATCATGACCTTGGCGCTGGAGACGGAACCGAACTGGCTGAATGCCTGTTGCATGTCTTCGTCGCGGAACGAATAGGGCAGGTTGCCCACGTAAAGTTTGTTGCCCATAAAGGACTCCTCAAAATGACTAAAAAGCGATGGAGTCCGATACCCGCAATCAACAAACCAGTAACGACTTCAAAGACGCGAAACTGACCGATCACCGCAAACCCGTGCTCCTGACGCGCAGAAACACGCCAGCATTATGCGGTATTTCCGCGCGGGACACAAAAACTTTCGGAACAGGCGGGCGGCTCGAACTGGCCGGCGCCTAGTTTTCGACGTAATTGCGCCACTGGCGCATGGCGTTGCGTACGGTCAGTATCTGCCGCTCGAAGATCGGGCAGGCCTGGCAGGCGGCCAGATGCAAACGCAGCGCGATTCGATCCGCAACCGGCAATTTGCGGTCCTCGCGCGCGATCAAAAGTGCGGCAACTTGTTTGCAGGTGCGGCGCAGGATCATGTCGAAGCAGTCGTCCGGGTGTCACCAAACCAGTTGAGTTCCAGGCATTCACGCAGGCGCAGGCGGGCGCGGTGCAGCTGCACGTAGAGATTGGTCGAGGTCAGCTTCAACTCCTTACAAATCTCCTCGCTGGACAACTCCAGCCATTCGCGCATCAGGAACACCCGGCCCATCGCCGCGGGGAGTTTTTCCGCGCACGCCTCCAGCACCAGGAAGAACTGGCGGGAACTCAGATCCTGTTCAGGGTTTCCCCAGTCGGCCGGCTGGGACGCGAAGTGATCCCCCTGGCCGAACACCAGTGCATCGAGCTCTTCGCCGCCGTCCGCCGCGTCGCCGTCGTAACTCACTTCGCGCGAGCGCTGGCGCAGCGCATCCACCACCTTGTGCTTGAGGATGCCCACCAGCCAGGTCTTGAGCTGCGATCGGTTGGCAAACGACTGCGGGCTGGACAATGCCGCCAGCAGTGTCTCGGACACGGCGTCCTCGGCCCAGGCGTCGTTGCGCAGCTGCAGGCGCGCGAACCGCAGCAGGTAGCTGCGATGCTCGGCAAGCTGGTTTTCGATGGACATGGGGCGTCGGCGCGCAAAAGCCGTCATCCTACATCGGGGGCGCCCGCCCGGGACGCCCCCGGCGATGGGCACCCATAATGACGTCGCAGCATCCAATGACAAAGACCCATGATGAAGATTCCCATGCCATCGCTGCGCCGGGCGCCGTCATGAACACCGTGACCCGATGGCTCGGCCGGCGGCTCGGTCTGTACCTGACGCGACACGGCCGCAGCGTCACTACCTCCTGGCCGATGGACCCGGCCCGGCTCGCGGCCTGCCTGCGGCCGGGCGATGTGCTGCTGATCGAGGGCACGTCGCGCATCAGTACCGCGATCAAATACCTGACCCAATCGACCTGGTCGCACGCGGCCCTGTGCGTGGGCGACGCAACCGGCCGGCGCGGCGCGGACGGCGAGCCGCTGTGCATGATCGAGGCCGACGTGGTGGACGGCGTGCGCGCGGTGGGGCTTTCGGCCTACCCGGGCCTGCATTGCCGCATCTGCCGTCCGGTGGGCATGACCGCCGGGGAGATCCGGCACGTATGCGATTTCGCGGTGCAGCGGCTGGGTGAGCAATACGACTTCAAGAACATCCTGGATCTGGCGCGCTATCTGCTGCCGATGCCGCCGATCCCCTCACGTTGGCGCCGGCGCATGCTCGCGCTGGGCAGCGGGGACCCCACGCGCGCGATCTGCTCGACCCTGATCGCCCAGTGTTTCGAGTCGGTCCGCTATCCGATCCTGCCGCTGATCGAGACGGTGCATCTGCAAGACCCGAATCATGCCGAACGGGTGCGCGAGATTCTGCACGTGCGCCATTACAGCCTGTTCGTGCCGCGTGACTTCGACGTGTCCCCGTACTTCCAGATCGTCAAGCCGACGCTGGAGGCCGGGTTCGACTACCACGCCCTGGCGTGGGACGATGCCACGCCTGGCGCCTCACCGCCGAGAGGCGGGGGTTACCAGGTGACCTCGCGCTCGTAAGTGGCGCCAATGCGATGGATCGACAGGTCGGCGCCTTCGAACTCTTCTTCCTGGCTCAGCCGCAGACCCATCGTGGCCTTGATCGCGCCATACACCACCAGACCGCCGAGCACCGCCCACGCAACCCCTATCGCGGTTCCGATGAACTGCGCCCAAAAACTCACGCCGCCGCGCCCGCCCAGCGCCGTGCTGCCAAAAATCCCGGCCGCCAGTCCACCCCAGGTTCCGCACAGCCCATGCAGCGGCCAGACGCCCAGCACGTCGTCGATCTTCCATTTGTTCTGCGTCAGCGTGAACAGGCTCACGAAGATGACGCCGGCAATCGCGCCCACCACCAGCGCACCGAGTGGGTGCATCAGGTCCGAACCGGCGCAGACGGCCACCAGGCCGGCCAGCGGGCCGTTGTGCACAAAACCGGGGTCGTTCCGGCCCATGACCAGGGCGGCCAGGGTGCCGCCGACCATGGCCATCAGCGAGTTGACCGCGACCAGGCCGGAAATCTTGTCAATGGTCTGCGCGCTCATGACGTTGAAGCCAAACCAGCCGACCGTCAAAATCCACGCACCCAGGGCCAGAAAGGGAATACTGGACGGCGGATGTGCGCTGATCGCGCCGTCCTTGCGGTAACGGTTGCTGCGCGCGCCAAGCAGGAGCACGGCCGGTAGCGCGATCCAGCCGCCGACCGCATGGACCACTACGGACCCCGCGAAGTCATGAAAGGGCTGGCCCGTGACGGCCTGGATCCAGGCCTGGACACCGAAATTGCCGTGCCAGGCAATGCCTTCAAAGAACGGATAAATTAGACCCACAATGACCGCCGTTGCCAGTAGTTGAGGATAAAAACGCGCGCGCTCGGCGATGCCGCCTGAGATGATGGCGGGGATGGCCGCCGCAAAGGTCAGCAGAAAGAAGAAGCGCACCAGCTCGTAACCATTTTTCGCGGCCAGCTGATCTGCGCCGACAAAGAAGTGCGTGCCGTAGGCCACGCCGTAACCCACCAGGAAATAAGCCACGGTCGATACCGAGAAATCCACCAGAATCTTGACCAGGGCGTTGACCTGGTTCTTCTTGCGAACCGTCCCCAGCTCCAGAAAGGCAAAGCCGGCGTGCATGGCGAGCACCATGATGCCGCCCAGCAGGATGAACAAGGTGTCCGAGCCCTGTTTTAGTGCTTCCATAAATCCTCTTGTTGGATGAAATGCGATAAGTTGGTGCGTATTCGATGGTTCTCCATCGCGCGCACCAAAATAAAGCAAAAACTGCGCCAGTCTGTGCCATAAGTGTGCAAGCGGGTTTGGCGGCTAGAATCGGCCTGTCATTGGGGAGTAGCCGCCCTTGGCTTTCGCGAGGGGCTTGCGTCAACAGACTTGGGCCAATCGCCCATGGCGCAAGCGGTTTTCCGGACTTGGCGAGACCTTTGACTGCGCAGCCTCCGTTTTTGGCCGGGGATGCCGCGCAGTCAATGGTTTGTTCGTTCCGGCCGGAGCACCTTCATGGAAGCCTTTTTCCTCTCCACCGGTATCGTCGCGCTGGCCGAAGTGGGTGACAAGACCCAGCTTCTGGCCCTGGTGCTGGCGCTGCGTTTTCGCAAACCGTGGCCCATCGTGCTGGGCATTCTCACCGCGACGATCGTGAACCATGCACTGGCCGGGGCCGTGGGGGCCTGGGTCACGTTTCAGCTGGACCCCCGCGTGTTGCGCTGGGTGCTGGGGCTGTCATTTCTGGCCATGGCCGTGTGGATCCTGATACCGGACAAACTGGACGGCGAGCAGACCCGCAAGGCCCCGCGCCTCGGGGTGTACGGCACGACGGTGCTCAGCTTCTTTCTGGCCGAGATGGGGGACAAGACGCAAATTGCCACCATCATGCTGGCGGCGCAGTACAACCCCTACGAAGTCGTCGCGGGTACCACGCTGGGCATGATGCTGGCCGACGCCCCCGTGGTGTGGCTTGGCGAGCACATGACCCGGCTGGTGACGCAGCGAGTGTCGATGCGTGTGGTGCACGGCGTCTCGGCCACCGTCTTTGTGGCGTTGGGGTTGTTGGCCCTGCTGGGCTGAGGCGCGGTTGCGCGGTTGATATACTTTGCAACATCCACCCACGCGCCGATTTGTTCCAGATTGCGGGCGCCGGAATCAGCGAGTTCCGAAATTCTGCTAAAGACGGCTTGTGCCTCCGATCAGATGACCCGGCCCGCTTCTTCAGGCGCGCCGGGTTTTGTTTTTTGCGACTTCATGCTGATTGCCACCCCCCTGTCGATGCATTTTGACGACCCGCTGCCGCTGCAAAGCGGCGCGTCGATCCGCGACTACGACCTCTGCTACGAGACCTACGGCACCCTGAACGGCGACAAATCCAACGCAGTATTGATTTGCCATGCCCTCAATGCCTCGCACCATGTGGCCGGCACGTACGCCGGGCAGGAGCGCAGCGAGGGCTGGTGGGACAACATGATCGGCCCGGGCAAGCCGGTGGACACCGATAAATTTTTCGTCATCGGCATCAACAACCTCGGCTCCTGCTTCGGCTCCACGGGCCCGATGCAGACCAACCCCGACGCGCCCGCGGGTTTTGGTCGGGTCTATGGCGCCGACTTTCCGGTGGTCACGGTGGAGGACTGGGTCGATGCCCAGGCCCGCCTGCTGGACCGGCTGGGCATTGCGGTGCTGGCCGCCGTCATGGGCGGCAGCCTGGGCGGGATGCAGGCGCTGTCCTGGACGCTGCAATACCCGCAGCGCGTGCGCCACGCCGTGGTGGTGGCCAGCGCGCCGAACCTCACGGCCGAGAACATCGCCTTCAACGAGGTGGCGCGCCGTGCCATCGTGACCGATCCGGACTTTCACGGCGGCAATTTCTACGAACATGGCGTAATCCCTCGGCGCGGGCTGCGCATTGCCCGCATGATCGGCCACATCACCTACCTCTCCGACGACGTGATGAACCAGAAATTCGGGCGCGCACTACGAGAGTCGGTCAACGCGACCGCCGCAGCGCCGGGCCGCCCCAAGCAAGGCCTGGCCCCCTCGGGGGGCAGCGCAGCACACACAGTGGCAAGCGTGGGGGCCTATCAATACAGCACCCAGGACATCGAGTTCCAGATCGAGAGCTACCTGCGCCACCAGGGCAACAAGTTCGCCGAATACTTCGACGCCAACAGCTACCTGCTGATCACGCGCGCGCTCGACTATTTCGATCCCGCGCGCCGTTGCGGCGGCGACCTCAGCGCGGCGCTGGCCTGCGCCCGCGCCGGCTTCCTGGTGATCAGTTTCACGACGGACTGGCGCTTCTCGCCCCAGCGTAGCCGCGAGACCATCAAGGCGCTGCTCGACAATCATCACGAGGTCAGCTACGCGGAGATCGATGCGCCCCACGGACATGACGCCTTTTTGCTGGATGACCCCCGCTACATGGGCATTGTTCGCTCATATTTCGATAGTAGAGTGGCCGACCCCATGCGCGGCGCCGGGGAGCAGCAGCCATGAGCGACACAGCTACCATGGCGTCGATCGCCCGCCTCGTGCCCGAAAAGTCGCGTGTTCTGGACCTCGGCTGTGGCGACGGCGCCCTGCTGGACCTGCTGCAGCGCGAACGCGGCTGCAGCGGCTACGGCATCGAGATTGCCGATGCCAATGTGCAGGCCTGCGTCAAGCGCGGCGTCAACGTGATCCAGCTGAATCTGGACGAAGGGCTGGCCCTGTTCGGCGACGCCTCGTTCGACGTGGTGCTGCAGATCGACACCTTGCAGCACCTGCGCAATGCCGAAATCATGCTGCGCGAAACGGCGCGCGTGGGGCATATCGGCATCGTCGCCTTCCCCAATTTCGCGCACTGGCCCAACCGCCTGAGCGTGCTGCGCGGCCGCATGCCGGTGACGCGCCGGCTGCCGTATCAGTGGTACGACACGCCCAACATCCGCGTCGGCACCTATCGGGACTTCGAGGTGCTGGCGCGCAAGAACAACCTGCAGATTCTCGATGCGTTCGGATTGCAGCATGGGCGCGAACTGCATTTTCTGCCCAATGCGCGTGCCGGCACGGCCGTGTTCCGGTTCCGGCGCGGCGCGAACGCTTCGGGGTAGCCCCGGGGCCGTCGCGCATGCACTCACGGAAAGTGGTAGCGCAAGCCCAGGCTGAGTTCGTTCAATCCGGTGCCGCCGGTGCTGGCCGCGTCGCCCACGCGGGTGTAGTGGATCAGCTCCGCGGTGGCGTCCACGTTGGGCGTCAGTGCATAGCTGACGCCGGCGCCCAGCGCCAATGAGGTGTTCTCGTCGCTGTCAGACAGGCGGGTCGGCCCGCCCGCGCCCGATGTCAGACTCAGACTGGTGTGCCACTGCTCGACGCCCAGGCGGCCGTACACCGACCACTTGGAGCCGAGCGGCAGGATGCCCAGCGCATGCAGGCCGAGCCCCCAGGATTTCCAGTTGCCCGTGGCAGTGTCGGGCGCGGGCGCCGAAAGGGCCGATTGCAGACCCAGGCTGCCCACGCGGTCGTAACTGCCCTCCAGCGCGAAGTTCGGGCTGAACCGGTAGCCCAGGCGCAGGCCGGGGTTGGCGCTCCAGGAATTGGCCCTGCTGTTGCTGCGATAGCCCTGGCCGGCCAGGGCCGCGTCTATTCTGGGGCCGAGGTCGCCGGCCTGATCAACGGAAACCGCGCCGCCCAGATACAGTCCGGTGCCGTCAGGGGTCTGCTGCGCGTCTGCCGCCGGGGCCATCAGGCCGGCCGCGAGCGCCAGCGTCGCGATGCATGAGTAGAAGGTACGCGGTTTCATGGGCCCTCCTTTCGCCGCAACGCCGGCGCCGGCGCGCGGCAGCACACGCTTGCATTAAAGCGCTTTTCGGGTTGCAGTGCGTAAATCCGGCGTAAAGGCTGGCGCCCGGCGTGTGCAGGCACAATGCAGATTCTTCGTTCATGAGTGACCCATGAAGCTCCTGTTTCGCTGGCTCGCCGTTGTCGCATTCAGCGCATCGCTCGCTGTTTGCGCGAAGCCGCTGCTGGGCCTCGGTCCGATCCGCTACACCATTTCGCAAGCCCAGTTGCAGCAGGCCGTTGCCAAGCGCTTTCCGTACAGCCAAAGCCTGGGTGACCTGCTGGAACTGCAGTTGCAGACGCCGCGCCTGTCGCTGCTGCCCAAGCGCAACCGGATCGCGACGGTACTGGACCTGACGCTTTCGGGGCAGCTCCTGGGCGACGCCTATTCCGGCACCATCGCGATGGATTACGGCCTGCGCTTCGAGCCGCGTGACAACAGCATTCGCATGACCGACGTGCAGGTCACCCGCCTGGACCTGGCCAATGTGCCGCCGGCTTATCAGGACGCGGTCCAGCGCTATGCGCCGCGCCTGGCCGAGCAGCTGCTCGATGGTTTCCCGCTGCACCGCATCAGCGCCGCCGACATGGCCCGGGCCAACGGCCTGGGGTATGGGCTCGGCGGCTTCAAGGTCGTCCCCGACGGCTTGCAGGTCACACTCGATCCCAAGCCCGCGGATTCCGTCCAATAATCCGGATACAGCAACTCAGGAGCCGCGCCATGAATGCCCGAATTCCGTCATCCACCTTGAACCCTGCGGATGCCCTGGCGCAGGTCAGCGCCCAATGGGACAACGATCTGGTGCGGCAGCTCACCGACTACATCCAGATCCCGGCCAAGTCGCCCAGCTTCGACCCCGACTGGGCCCGGCATGAGTACATCGAGACCGTGCTGCGCAACGCCGCCACCTGGGTGCAGGCGCAACGGGTGGCAGGCCTGACGCTGGAGGTTGTGCGCCTGCCCGGGCGCACCCCGGTGCTGTTCTTCGAAATTGCCGCGACCCGGCCCGCATCGCCGCAAACGGTGCTGATGTATGGCCACCTGGACAAGCAGCCCGAATTCACCGGCTGGCGCGGCGATCTCGGCCCCTGGACGCCCCGGTACGAAGACGGCAAGCTGTTCGGACGCGGCGGCGCCGATGACGGCTACGCGGTGTACGCCAGCATCGCCGCGGTGCAGGCGCTGAAAGCGCAGAACGTGCCGCACCCGCGCATTGTCGGGCTGATCGAGACCTGCGAGGAGTCGGGCTCGTACGATCTGCTGCCTTACGTCGACGCGCTGCGCCCGCGCATCGGTGCCATCGATCTGGTGATCTGCCTCGATTCCGGTGCCGGCAACTACGACCAGCTCTGGCTCACCACCAGCCTGCGCGGCCTGGCCAGCGGTACCTTGAAGGTGGAGATCCTGACCGAAGGCGTGCACTCGGGCGACGCTTCGGGCCTGGTGCCATCGAGCTTTCGCATCATGCGCCAGGTGCTGGACCGGCTGGAAGACAGCGCCACCGGCCGCCTGTTGCCCCAGGGCTTTCACTGCGAGGTGCCCGCGGACCGGCAGGCGCAGGCGCGCGCCACGGCGGCGATTCTGGGCGACGAGGTCTATCGGCGCTTTCCGTGGGCTCATTACGATTGCGCCGGCGCCACCGCGTTCGCGCTGCCCACCACCACCGACCCGGTGCAGGCGCTCCTGAACCGGACCTGGTCGCCCACGCTCAGCGTGACGGGTGCAGAGGGCCTGCCCGCGCTGCAGGACGCGGGCAACGTGCTGCGGCCCTATACCGCGTTCAAGCTGTCGCTGCGCCTGCCGCCGCTGGTGGACGCCGCGTACGCGGTGCAGCAGCTCAAGACTCTGCTGGAAGACAACGCGCCGTACCAGGCCCGGGTGACCTTCGAGCCCGGCGGCAGCGCCACCGGCTGGAACGCGCCGGCGACGGCGCCGTGGTTCGAGCGCGCGCTGAACGAGGCTTCGCAGGCGCATTTCGGCGCGCCCTGCGGCTACATCGGCCAGGGCGGCACGATTCCGCTGATGAGCATGTTGTCCAAAGGCTTCCCGAAGGCGCAGATGATGGTCTGCGGCGTGCTCGGCCCCGCCAGCAACGCGCACGGGCCCAATGAATTCCTGCACGTGCCCTATGCCAAGAAGCTGACGGCCGCGGTCGCGCAGGTCGTGGCGAGCCTGCCGTGAGCGAGCCCGCCGTGGACGCCGCGCAGGGCGCGACCAGTGCCACGCTCTCGACCTTTACCGCGGGCGACGGCGAGAACCTGGCCCTGTATGACTGGCCGCCGCATGCCGGGCCGCATCCGCGTGGCGTGGTGTTGCTGGTGCACGGCCTGGGCGAGCACATGGGCCGCTATGAAAACCTGGCGCGGCGCCTGGGCGGCTGGGGTTTCGAGGTGCGCGGCTATGACCAGTACGGCCACGGCGAATCGGGGGGGCCGCGCGGCGGCCTGAGCGCCGCCACGCGCCTGCTGGACGATCTGGGCGATCTCGTGGACGATACCCGGGCGCGCCTCGGCCGGCGCAAGATGGCTCAGGCGCCGCTGATCCTGCTGGGCCACAGCCTGGGCGGACTGGTGGCTGCGCGCTTCGTCTCGCTGCAATTGCGGCCGGTGGATGCGCTGGTGCTGTCGTCACCCGCGCTGGACGTCGGGCTTGGCGGCTTTCAGAAGTTCCTGGTTGCCACGCTGCCCAAGCTGGCCCCGAACCTGCGCGTCGGCAACGGGCTGGATGCGCGGTTTCTCTCGCATGATCCCGCCGTGGTGGCGGCCTACCGGGCCGATCCGCGCGTGCATGACCGGATCGCGGCCCGGCTGGCGCTGTTTCTGGCTCAGGCGGGGCCCGCCACGCTCGAGCAAGCGCCGCACTGGAGCGTGCCGACCCTGTTGCTGTGGGCGGGGCAGGACAAGCTGGTGAATCCCGCAGGCAGCGCGGCCTTTGCCGCCGCGGCGCCGAAACAGGCGCTCACATCGAGATGTTTCGACGATCTCTATCACGAGATCTTCAACGAACGCGATGCCGGGCCCGTGTTCGCCATGCTGCAAAGCTGGCTGGAGCAGCGCTTTCCCCCGTGACCGCGGCAATGATGATGAAAAGACCAGAAAGCCAAATCCCGTCAAGGATAGTTGGCTACTGTTTTTGCAGCAACCCGCCGAGCATGCTCATCAGCTCCCCCGAGTTGCCGAGTCCGCCCGCCGGGGCCTGGCCATTCGGCGTGAGGTGATTGACGAGGGCTGGCAGGATGCTCGACAGCTGACCGGCCGCCTGGTCGGGACTGACGCCCAGTTTGGACGCGATGTTGGCGACGGTGCCCGAGCCCAGCACCTGGGTGAGTTGGTCGCCGGTGACCGGCTGGTTCTGGCCGTTGCCGATCCAGGAGCCGACCACGTTGCCGAGCCCCGCCTGCTCGAATTTCGAGACCAGCCCGCCCAGCCCGCCATGTTCGCCGTCGTTGCCCAGCATGCCGGTGACGGCCTGCAGCATCTGCGGGTTGCTGCTGACCATGCCGATCAGGCTGCCCAGTCCGCCGCCCGCACCACCCTGTGCCGGTTGTCCGCCCGTGACCGCGCCAATGACTGAATCGAGCAAGCCCATGATGTTTCCTTTGAAAGTGAATGGAAGATCCGCGTTGCATTGTGGACGCTGCGCCGCCGGTCCGCAAGCCGTGCGCTGCGCTCGTCATCTGGCGGTCGCGCTGCCGTTGGCGGAAGCGGCGTGCCGCTACAGCGTGAGCGCGGCGAGCGCCGCCAGCGGCGCGGTCTCGGCTCGCAGCACGCGCGGGCCCAGTGTCACCGGCACGAAGCCGGCCGCCAGCGCGGCCGCCTGTTCGGCCTGCGTCAGGCCACCCTCGGGGCCGGACAGCAGCGTCGCGGGGCCGGCGCCGGCCGCGACCTCGCGCAGCGCGCGCGCGTCCCCCTGCAGCGACAGCAGCAGGCGGGCACCACGGGCCGGTGTCTGCGTTGCAGCGGGCGGCGTGCTCGCCCCGCCGCTGCGCTCCAGCCAGTCGGCCAGGCTTTGCGCCGGGTGAATCAGCGGCACCCGATTGCGCCCGCACTGCTCGCACGCGGCGCTCGCCACGGCGCGCCAGTGCGCGAGTCTTTTGTCGGCACGCTCGCCTCCGAGCCTGAGCACGCTGCGCTCGGCCCGCAGCGGCGTCAGGCTGGCGGCACCGAGCTCGGTCGCCTTTTCCACCAGCCAGTCCATGCGTTCGTTCGCGCTGATCGCGGCCAGCAGGTGCACGCCACGCGCCGCTTCACGCTCCACCGGGTTATGCGCGCCGACCGCCACCTGCACTTCGTTGCGGCCCATGCGGGTCACACGGGCCTCCCATTCGCCGCCCCCGCCGTTGAACAGCGTGACGGCGTGGCCGGGCTGCAGACGCAGCACCTGCGCGTGGCGCGCGGCGTGCGCAGGCAGTTCCAGCGCGGCGCCGGTGGCGAGCGACACGGGGCAGTAAAAGCGCGGCATCGGATCGTTAAACTACGAAAAGAATAGCGAGCAGTCGATGGTGGACAAGGGTTCTGGGCACTTTTATTCTAAATCCTGCCGAACGCATAGCCCGTCGCGGCCTGTGTGCCTTCGACCCGGTCGATCAGCCGCAGCAAGGGGGTGAGTTCACGGTAGCGGCTGGCGGTGGCGCGGATGTAGCCAATGAAGCGCGGTGTGTCGGCCAGGTATTTCGGCTTGCCGTCGCGCAACGTCAGGCGCGCAAAAATGCCCGCGACCTTGAGATGGCGCTGCAGCCCCATCCATTCGACGCCGCGGTAGAACGCCCCGAAGTCGCGATGCCAGTCCTCGAAGTCCATGAGGCCGGCCCGGCGTGCCTTTTCCCAGTAGCGAATGGTGATGTCGAGCACGAAGTCTTCCTCCCAGCTCAGGAACGCGTCGCGCATCAGGCTCGCAATGTCATAGGTGATGGGGCCGTACACGGCGTCCTGGAAGTCCAGCACGCCGAGCCCCCCATTCACAGCCCCCGCGGGGGCCATTAGATTTCGGGGCATGAAGTCGCGGTGCACATACACGCAGGGGGCGGCCAGGTTGCGCGCGACGATGGTGGCGAAGGCCGCATCCAGCGTCTCGCGCAGCGTGCCGTCCACCGTGACGCCGCGGTGCCGCGTCAGGTACCAGTCCGGGAACAGCGCCAGTTCGCGTTGCAGCAGCGCCGCGTCGTACGGCGGCAGCACGCCGGGGCGCGACGCGCGCTGCCAGGCGAGCAATGCATCGAGCGCCTGCAGGTACAGGTCCTGGTTGGCCTGGGGCCGCTCCCGGTCCAGCACCTCGATCAGCGTGCGCGTTCCCAGGTCGCTCAGCAGCAGGAAGCCGGCGGCTTCGTCCCAGGCCAGCACCCGCGGCACGTTCAGGCCCGCCTCCTGCATGAGCCGCGCGATCCGCACGAACGGCTCGCTGTTTTCCCGCTCCGGCGGTGCGTCCATGATGATGAAGCTGGCGCCGGCCCCCGAGTCGATGCGCAGGTAGCGCCGAAAGCTCGCGTCGGCCGAGGCCGTGCGCAGCGTGTCCGGCCGCAGCTGATACGGCGCCGCGATGCCGGCGAGCCAGACCTGAAAGGCCGCTTCACGCCGCGGATCGGGCCAGGCCACGGCGCCGGCCGCAGCGGCAACGGGGGGTGACGGGAGCGGGGGCGGGTTCACGGGGCTCAGGAGGGTAGGGGCAGAGCATTGCTGCTCAGGCCCCCCCCGAAGAACCGGACGTGCGTCTTTCGACGCATCCGGCTCACGCACGACCACCGGCGTTGTAGAGTCATCGGGTTGCATAACCCGACTCTACCGCGCTCAGCTTAAAGTCCCTTTCGTGCTGGGACCGGCTTGGCAACCTCCAAACCTAGGGTATGTACACGTTGATGGCAGACCCGATGCAGGAGCACCCGGTTCGACAGGGCATCGCTGCCCCCATGCTCGCGGTAGACGATATGGTGGTCGTCGCAGGCGTCATGGTCGTCAATCGGGTGATTGCACAGAGCGCACTTTCCTTCCTGGGCGTCCCACAGCTTGCTGCGTTGGTAACCCCAGACGTCTTTCGACATCCGTTGCATCCGTAGCTGCTCGCCGTAGGCTGCCTGGGCAGGGTCGAAGGGGTTGAAGTCCCCCTTGATCTTCATGTGGCGCACGATCTTCGTATCGGCAAGCCGGTACAAAGCGTATGCCACCGGCTCACCGGCCTCGTTACGCGTCGTGACGCCAAAGTCTC
>SCRU01000082.1 GCA_004323695.1 Burkholderiaceae bacterium | reverse complement strand
CGTCGGCAAACCGGGACAGATCCCGCGCATCACCCTCGAATACCCGCGCATCCGGATATTTCTCCAGACATGCGGCAACCAGTTCCGGGGTGTAGTCAATCGCGGTGTAGTCCTGGCTGATCTCACGCAGCAGGGGAACCGTGCGCCCGGCGCCGACACCAAGATCCAGAATAGGCTGATCTTTCGCTTCGGCAGCGACACGCTGCGTCGCAACCCGCTCTCCGGGATCGGTCCAATCCTCAAGTCTGCTGTACCACTTGATGGAATCGCGTGCACGCCAGGCTTCGCGATTGATCTGATCCATCATGTCTTCTGCGGACTCCATCCGGACGCTTTCGTGCGCGAGAAAATTCCGCGCGTTCCTTGCCCCCATTGTATCGAGAATGCGCCTTCCCTCTCAGCGCAAGGCCGCATTCAGGCCAGCCAGCGCCTGCGCGCCCGGACAGAGTTCCTCGCGCCCCAGCGCATTCAGCGGCTTGGCGCTGGTATTCAATGCCTGATGCAGATCGCTGGCGTCGGGGTCCACGAAGAGCAGCCCTGTCACCACCTCGCCGCGCGCCTGGTGCGTCTGCACAAGGTTCATCGCGGCCAGCCGGTCGGTCGGGTCGTAGCTTTCGTGCAGCTTGCGCAGGCGCAGCACCGTACCGTCGTGCTGCGGCACCTCCACCACCTCGCCCGCGGCGTAGTCGGTGGTGATTTCGTCGCGCGGCGCGATGAAATCGATTCGGCTCACGGCCTCGTTGTGCTCGCGCACGTAGTCGTAGCTCTTGGTGCTGCCCGCATGGTTGTTGAAGGCCACGCAGGGGCTGATGACGTCGATGAAGGCCGCGCCGCCGTGGCCGATGGCGCCCTTGATCAGCGGCACCAGTTGCGCCTTGTCGCCCGAGAAGCTGCGCGCCACGTAAGAGGCCCCGAGCTGTAGGGCCATGCCGATAAGGTCTACCGGGCTGTCACGATTCACCACGCCCTTCTTGCTCTTGCTGCCGCGGTCGGCCGTGGCCGAGAACTGGCCCTTGGTGAGTCCATAGACGCCGTTGTTCTCGACGATGTAGACCATGTTCACGCCGCGCCGCATGGCATGGGCGAACTGGCCCAGGCCGATCGAGGCCGAATCGCCGTCGCCCGAGACGCCCAGGTACAGCAGGTCGCGGTTGGCGAGGTTGGCGCCGGTCAGCACCGAGGGCATGCGCCCGTGCACCGAGTTGAAGCCATGTGAGGCGCCGAGGAAATAGTCCGGCGTCTTGGAGCTGCAGCCAATGCCTGAGAGCTTGGCCACGCGGTGCGGTTCGATGTCGAGTTCCCAGCAGGCTTGGATGATAGCCGCCGAGATCGAATCGTGACCACAGCCCGCGCACAGCGTGGATATCTTGCCCTCGTAATCACGCCGGGTGTAGCCGACCTTGTTGATCTGTAGTGCGGGATGATGTAGGCGCGGTTTGGCGAGGTAGGTCATACGGCTTGCTCCTGCGCGGTGTGGCGACCCTTGCGTTTCGGCGTGCTCGCCTCGGCATGCACGTGATCGGTGATGGCCTCGGTGATGAAGCGCGCGGTGATCGGCGTGCCGTCGTAGTGCAGCACGCGCACCAGGCGAGACGGATCCACCTCGAGCTCATTCACCAGCAGGCTGCGCATCTGGGCATCGCGGTTCTGCTCGACCACGAACACCTCCTCGTGCTCGGCCAGGAACTGCTCCACGAGGTCGGGAAATGGAAAGGCGCGCAGACGCAGCGCGTCCAGGTGGATACCGGCCTGCGTCAACGCATCCAGCGCCTCGCTCATCGCGGGCGAGGTGGAGCCAAAGTAGATCACGCCGAGCCGCGTCTTGCGCGTGGCCTTGCGCAGCACCGGTTGCGGCACCAGCGTGGCGGCCGTCTCGAACTTCTTCAGCAGGCGCTGCACGTTGTACACGTAGTCCGGCCCGCGCTCGGAATAGCGCGCGTACGGGTCGCGCGTGGTACCCCGCGTGAAGTAGCTGCCCCGGCTCGGATGCGTGCCGGGCAGCGTGCGCCAGGGGATGCCGTCGCCGTCCACGTCCTTGTAGCG
>SCRU01000081.1 GCA_004323695.1 Burkholderiaceae bacterium | reverse complement strand
TCAGCCAGGACTACACCGCGATTGACTACACCCCGGAACTGGTTGCCGCATGTCTGGAGAAATATCCGGATGCGCGGGTATTCGAGGGTGATGCGCGGGATCTGTCCCGGTTTGCCGACGCCTCGTTTGCGCTGGTCGTGTTCAGCTTCAACGGGATCGACGCGGTGAATCCGCAGGGCCGGATGAAAGTCCTGCTGGAGGCGCATCGGGTGCTGCGGCCGGGAGGCGTCTTCCTGTTCTCCGCGCACAATCAGCGAGGACCGGGACACGGAGAGCGTCTCAAGCTGGGTTTTCGTCTGACGCGCAATCCGTTCAAACTGGCATGGCGTGTCCTGCGCGCGCTGAAGAACGCTGCTCGCACCATCTCCAACTACCGGCGCTATTCAAATCTGAATCAGCACCGAGATGGCTACTCGATCATGAATGCGGCCGCGCACCATCATGGGATTGTGATTCACTACGTCACCGTGGAGAAACAATGCGAGCAGCTTGCGGCCGCGGGCTTCGCCGCCGACCCCGAAATCTATGGAGAGATTGACGGTCGACGTATCGCCCCCGGCGATGATACGAGTCGCTACACGTGGTTTCACTTCATCGCCCGCAGGTGATGTTGCTGCGGTGCGGCCGGGCATCCGAATACCCGGACTGAATTCGCCTTTATCCGCCGTCTGATGAGTCTGGTGTGTGGCGCGCGCGCGCGCGGGCCAGCGCCGTTGCAATGGCAACCCGCTTTCGGGCGAGTGCCTGCACATCGGTGTCTGAAGGTTGAGCGGGTCGGTTTGGCAGTTTGGCCACGGTCTTTTGCCCGCCCACTTTGTGAACCTCATTTTCATCCCGGTTCCGACGAACATTATGGAATTTATAGCGCTTCAGCGCCTCGTCAGCTTGAACCTGGGACCAGGCGGCCCAGCCGGTGCGCGCCAGCGTGACGTTCTCCATGCCGATGCAGTCCACCGGACATGCCGGGACACACAATTCGCAACCCGTGCAATAAGGCTCGATCACCGTGTGCATCAGCTTGTTGCTGCCGATGATGGCGTCGGTGGGGCAGGCCGCAATGCACAGCGTGCACCCTATGCACCACGCTTCATCGATGACGGCGACCGAGCGCGGCACCTCCACGCCATGGGCGGGGTTCAGCGGCATCGCAGGCTGCCGGGTCAGACGGGACAACCGCAGGATACCTTCCGCGCCACCGGGCGGGCACTGATTGATTTTGGCCGATCCGTCGGCGATGGCACGGGCGTAGCCTGCGCAATCGGGATAGCCACAGCGTGTGCACTGGGTCTGCGGCAGCAGGGCGTTGATGCGGTCGGCCAGCGCATCCACGAGCTTGCCTATCTCTGGCGGGCCACTTTTCTGGCGGCCGCCTTGGTCGCCGGCCGGGCATTGCGCCGAGCGCCAGTTTCAACGGCTGGCCGCAAGGTGGTTCTCGCTATTTTTTTGGAAGCAATCTTTTCAGTGCGGGAGCCGGCTTCAGCTTTGTTGTATTCTTGAATAAAACGCTTGACCTCGGGATACACCACTTCGCGCCAGCGCCGGCCGCTAAAGATGCCGTAATGACCTGCGCCCTTGGCCAGCAAGTGGCGCTGCCGCGATGCAGGCACGCCGCTGCACAGGCCGTGCACGGCCTGGGTTTGGCCCAGGCCGGAAATATCGTCGAGTTCGCCTTCGACCGACAGCAGGGCAGTCGTCTTGATGTCCTGCGGCCGCACGCGCTCCAATTTGCCGTTCACGCCGCGGACATCCCAGGTCCCATGCACAAGGCAGAAATCCTGGAACACCACCTTGATGGTTTCCAGGTAATAGTCGGCGTCCATATCGAGCACGGCGTTGTATTCGTCATAGAACTTGCGGTGCGCTTCCGAACTGACGTCATCGCCCTTGAGCAGGTCCTTGAAGTAATCGTAGTGACTCTTGGCGTGGTTGCTCGGGTTCATCGCGACAAAGCCGGCATGCTGCAAGAAGCCCGGGTACACGCGCCGCCCGGCGCCCGGGTAGTTGGCCGGCACGCGGTAGATGACGTTGTTTTCAAACCAGTCGTGGCTTTTGGTGGTAGCCAGGTTGTTTACCGACGTGGGCGCCTTGCGCGCATCGATGGGACCACCCATCATGGTCATGGTCAGCGGCGTGGTCTCGCCGCGGCTGGCCATCAGCGAGACCGCCGCCAGCACCGGCACAGTGGGCTGGCACACGCTCACGACGTGGCAGTTGCCATAGCGGGCCTGAAGATGGCGGATGAACTCCTGAACGTAGTTGACATAGTCGTCCAGGTGAAATTCACCTTCCGGCAACGGCACCAGACGGGCATTTTTCCAGTCGGTGATATACACCTTGTGGTCTTTCAGCATCGTTTTGACGGTGTCACGCAGCAACGTGGCGTGGTGGCCCGACAGCGGGGCCACGATCAGGACGGCGGGCTGGCCCTTGAGACGGACCAACGTGGCCGGGTCGTCGGTAAAGCGCTTGAAGCGGCGCAGTTCGCAAAACGGCTTGTCCATTTCGACACGCTCGTGGATTGCGACCTCAACGCCGTCCGACAGCACCGTCTGTACGCCAAACACGGGCTTTTCATAGTCCTTGCCCAAGCGGTGCAACAGGCTGAAACCGGCGGAAATGCGCTGTGCATAGGGATTTTGTCCCAGCGGTGACAGCGGGTTGCCATACATCTTGGCTGCCGCCTGCGCGAAGTCGGAAAAGGGCTCTATCAGCGAGCGCTGGGTTTCATAGAGCTGGTACATCATGCTGAACGACTACTTTCGTAATATGCTGCATTGCAATATACCAGTGTCCAACGTATCTTCGCAGGGAGCAATCCCTAACGCTCGCTCCGAAGCGCCATTTTTTTTGGGAAATTGGCCCGCAAACTGACTCGTAGGCGACAGCGCTGCGGGTCAAATCCGCCCGTTGCCCTCCGGGAGTGGCATTGACGGCTACGGTTTGGCCGGTGTCCGCTCGCTCCACAGCACGCCGCCGGTCGCCCAATCATGCTTTTTGACGTCCGTGAACAGGATGTCCACGCTATCCGCGGAGCCACCGAGCGTGCGCACGGTCGCTTCGGTGACGGCCTGCGCAAACGCCTGCTTTTGCTCGACGGTGCGTCCTTCAAACAATTCGACGTGGATGGTGGGCATCGGAAATTCCTTGGTAAACATTGCTGGAGCTGTCTTTATAGCGGGAATCGTCAGACGCTCAGACCGTTGCAACGCGCATCAGATTCGTGGTGCCGGGGGTGCCGAACGGCATGCCGGCAATCGCGACGATAGCCTGGCCCGCCTGGGCGAATCGCTCCCTTCGTGCCACCTCGCACGCAACATCGGCCATCTGGTTCACGTCGGTCACGTCCTGGCTGTGCACCGAGTGCACGCCCCAGACCATGGCTAGCTGGCGGGCCACCGCCAGGTTCGGTGTCAGGCTGAGAATGGCGGACTCGGGCCGTTCGCGCGCCGCGCGCAGACTGGTGTGGCCGGAACTCGTGTAGCAGACGATTGCGGCCGCCCGCACAAGCGCCACCGTGCTTCGCATGGCGCAGCACACCGCCTCGGCGACGTCGCAGCCCGGCTGCGCGGGCGCGTGCGACGCATTGATCAATTGGCGGTACAGCGGATCGGCCTCGACCTGTTCGATGATCCGATGCATCATGTCCACCGCCTCGACGGGATGCTTGCCCGAGGCCGATTCCGCCGAGAGCATCACGGCGTCCGCGCCGTCGTAGATCGCGGTTGCCACATCAGACGCCTCGGCGCGGGTCGGCACCGGGCTTTCAATCATCGACTCCAGCATCTGCGTGGCCACCACGACGGGCTTGCCAAGGCGGCGGCAAGTCCCCACGATGCGTTTTTGAATCGCGGGCACGCGTTCCGCGGGAAGTTCCACGCCAAGGTCGCCCCGCGCCACCATCACTGCATCGGACGCGGCCACGATGGCATCGAGCTGGTCCACCGCGGCGGGCTTTTCCAGTTTGGTAATGATCGATGCGCGGTTGCCGATGATGTCCCGGGCCTCCGTCACATCCTGTGGCCGCTGCACGAAGGACAGCGCGATCCAGTCGGCGCCCAGTTCCAGTGCCAGCGCAAGGTCGCGCCGATCCTTGGGGGTCAGCGCGGTGATCGGCAGCACGACACCAGGTACGTTGACACCCTTGCGTTCGGACA
>SCRU01000080.1 GCA_004323695.1 Burkholderiaceae bacterium | reverse complement strand
CAGAAAAGAAACTGTTGATAAAGAGAAGGGCCGGCTCTTCTCTCGAAGAGCCGGCCCACAATCAACAGAAATATGAGATTTTCCGGACTAGAACGGAATATCGTCATCCATGTCGTCAAAACCACTCGCGGGCTTGGCCGGGGCTGCGCCGCGCGCCGCCGGCGCATTCGCGCGTGCCGCCGGCGCGGGTGCGCGCGAATAACCACCGCCGGCGTCATCCGCCCCGGGGCCGCCCATGCCCTGGCGGCTGCCCAGCATCTGCATGGTGTCGGCGCGGATTTCGGTGCTGTATTTCTCGATGCCGTCCTTATCCTGCCACTTGCGCGTCCGCAGGCTGCCCTCGACATACACCTGCGAGCCCTTGCGCAGGTACTGCTCGACGATTTCGGCCAGCCGGCCGTTGAAGACGACGCGGTGCCATTCGGTGGCTTCCTTCATCTCGCCGGACTGCTTGTCTTTCCACTTGTCGGTGGTGGCGATGGTGACGTTGGCGACCCGGTCGCCGCTGGGGAAGGTACGCACTTCGGGGTCGCGCCCCAGGTTGCCGACGATGATGACTTTGTTGACGGATGCCATGATGTCCTGCCTTGAAGGGAATTCAGCCATAGCGCGCCGGGCGACGCGCGAAACCTGATTGTGCCGCAAGGCGCCACCGCCGCAGCAAGGCAGCCCTGCGCATGGTGCGAGAATGACGCCTGCCGGCGTGCTGACCTGCACCGGCCCGCGCAAGTGACGACCGCGCAAAACTTTCCACCGAGGCATCCACTCCATGACCACGACCGCGTCCCCGGAAACATTCCCGAAGGTTCCCCGAATTCCGATGAGCGCCCAGGAGCGCCGCTCCAGCATGACGCTAGCGTCGATCTACGGCCTGCGCATGCTGGGCCTGTTTCTCATTCTTCCGGTGTTTGCCATTTACTCGCGCACGCTGCCGGGCGGCCGGGACCCATTTCTGGTGGGCCTGGCGCTCGGCATCTATGGCCTGACCCAGGCCGCCCTGCAAATCCCCTTCGGTCTAGCCAGCGACCGGTTCGGGCGCAAGCCGGTGATGATCTTCGGCATGGTCATCTTTGCGATCGGCTCCTTCATGGCGGGCGTCTCGCACACGCTGGACGGCATCATCCTGGGCCGCGCCGTGCAGGGCGCCGGGGCCATCTCGGCCGCCATTTCGGCGCTGATCGCGGACTCCACCCGGGACGAAAATCGCACCAAGGCGATGGCGATGGTGGGCATGACCATCGGCATGAGCTTCATCATCTCGCTGGTGGCTGCGCCGCTGCTGTACCGCTCGATCGGTGTGCCGGGCATGTTCGTGCTCACCGGCGTTCTGGCCCTGGTCGCGATCGCCGTGATCCGCTGGGTCGTACCCGACATGCCCATGAACGCGCATGCCGCGCCCCAGATACCCTCCGCGTCGCGCGAGTCGGTCCTGACGCCTGCGCTGCTGCGCCTGCACTTCAGCATCTTCGTGGTCAATTTCACCCAGGTCGCGATGTTCCTGGTGGTGCCCCTGGCCCTGGTGCGGTACATGGGCATCTCCGTGCAACACCAATGGATGGTGTACCTGCCGGTAACCCTGGGCTCCTTCCTGCTGGCCGTGCCCGGCATCATCTGGGCCGAGGCGCGCGGCAAAATGCGCGCCGTGTTCATTGCCTCGGTCGCCCTGATGATGCTGACCATGCTCGGCTTCGCCTTCGACTACCGCAAACCGATAACGCTCATCCTGGCCCTGTTCCTGTTCTTCGTCGCCTTCAACGTGATGGAAGCGCTGCTGCCGTCGCTGGTGTCGCGCACGGCGCCGCCGGCGCGCAAGGGCCTGGCGCTGGGCATCTACAACACAACCCAGTCGCTCGGTCTGTTCGCGGGCGGCGCCGTCGGTGGCTGGGTAGCGAGATCCTGGTCCAGCGAGGGCGTGTTTCTGGCCTGCGCGGCGCTGTCGCTGATCTGGCTGGGCGTGGCCTGGTTCATCCAGCCGCCGCCCGGGCGCGCTCATTGAGCCGTCCCGCCGGCTACCGGGCGCGGCGCCACGCCGAAAGGCGCGAGCGATTATCATGGTGGGTTTTCCCAGGCGCACCACCTTGACTTCCTTCCCTGACGGCCCGCCCGCCCCCCCTGCGGACGAAGGCCCGTACCTGGCCCGGGCGCTGGCGCAGCCGCGCATCAGCGTGCGCGGCGCGCGCACGCACAACCTGAAGAACATCGATCTCGACATTCCGCGCAACCAGCTGGTCGTCATCACGGGACTGTCGGGCTCAGGCAAGTCGAGCCTGGCGTTCGACACGCTGTATGCCGAGGGTCAGCGCCGCTATGTGGAGAGCCTGTCCACCTACGCGCGCCAGTTCCTGCAATTGATGGACAAGCCCGATGTGGACCTGATCGAAGGCCTGTCGCCTGCCATCTCGATCGAGCAAAAAGCCACCAGCCACAACCCGCGCTCGACCGTCGGCACCGTGACCGAGATTCACGACTACCTGCGCCTGCTGTTCGCGCGTGCCGGCACGCCCTATTGCCCGGACCACAACCTGCCGCTGCAGCAACAATCCGTGAGCCAGATGGTCGACGCGGTGCTGGCGCTGCCGCAAGACACCCGCCTCATGATCCTCGCGCCGGTCGCGCGCGAGCGCAAGGGCGAGTTTGTCGAGTTGTTTGCCGACCTGCAGGCACAGGGCTACGTGCGCTTTCGGGTGGACGGCACGGCCTTCGAATATGACGATCTGCCGAAACTCAAGAAGGCCGGGAAACACGACATCGACGTGGTGGTGGACCGACTCAAGGTGCGCCCCGATCTGCAGCAGCGCCTGGCCGAGAGCTTCGAGTCGGCGCTGCGGCTGGCCGATGGGCGGGCCATCGCGCTGGAGATGGACACGGGGCACGAACATCTGTTCAACGCCAAATTCTCCTGCCCGGTGTGCGGCCACTCCATCAGCGAACTGGAGCCACGCCTGTTCTCTTTCAACTCGCCCGTGGGCGCCTGCCCGGACTGTGACGGCCTCGGGTCGCAGGAGTTTTTCGATCCGGCCCGCGTCGTCGCCTTTCCCTCGCTGTCGCTGGCCGGCGGCGCCGTCAAGGGCTGGGACCGGCGCAACGGCTACTATTTCGCGCTGCTGCAAAGCCTGGCGCGGCACTACCAGTTCGACCTGGAAGCGCCGTTCGAGGCGCTGGAGCCGCGCATCCGCGACGCCATCCTGTATGGCTCGGGCGAGGAAGAGATCCGGTTCAGCTACGTGATGGACTCGGGCAACTTCGCGGGCAAGAAGCTCAACCGGAAGCATCCGTTCGAGGGCATCATCCCGAACATGGCGCGGCGCTACCGCGAGACCGACTCGGTGGCGGTGCGCGAGGAGCTCGCGCGCTACCGCAATCTGCAGCCCTGCACGGCGTGCGGCGGCACGCGCCTGCGGCGCGAGGCGCGCTTCGTGAAAGTCGGCGAGGGCGCGCAGGCGCGCGCGATCTTCGAGATCAGCCAGCTGACGCTGCGCGACTGCCTGGCGTATTTCAGCGACCTGAAGATGCACGGCGCCAAGGGGGAGATTGCCGCCAAGGTGGTGCGCGAGATCGGCCTGCGCCTGAAATTCCTGAACGACGTGGGCCTGAACTACCTGAGCCTGGACCGCAGCGCCGAAACGCTCAGCGGCGGCGAGTCGCAACGCATCCGCCTGGCCTCGCAGATCGGCTCGGGGCTGACCGGCGTGATGTATGTGCTGGACGAGCCCAGCATTGGCCTGCACCAGCGCGACAACGACCGCCTGATCGGCACGCTCAAGCACCTGCGCGACATCGGCAACAGCGTGCTGGTGGTGGAGCATGACGAGGACATGATGCGCGCCGCCGATCACGTGATCGACATGGGGCCGGGCGCAGGCGTGCACGGCGGGCGCGTGATCGCGCAGGGAAGCTTCGAGCAAATCCGGGCGAATCCGGCCTCGCTGACCGGCCAGTACCTGGCTGGCGTCCAGAAGATCGCGGTCCCCGTGCGGCGCATGCCATGGCTGCCAACCGTGGCTCAAGCCGCGCTGGAGAAAAGCGGCCCGGCCCGATTTCCACCGAGCGCCGCCAGTGTCGCGCGCGCCGAACGCCAGGCGGCGCACCTCGCGACGCAAGGCGAACTGCAATCGCTGCGCGTGGTGAATGCCACCGGCAACAACCTGCGCGGCGTCACAGTGGCATTCCCGGTCGGACTGCTGACCTGCGTCACCGGCGTGTCAGGCTCGGGCAAGTCCACGCTGGTGAACGACACGCTGTATGCGGCGGTGGCGCGCACGTTGTACCGCGCGCACGACGAGCCGGCGCCGCACGAAGAGATCGTCGGGATCGAGCATTTCGACAAGGTCATCAACGTCGACCAGTCGCCGATCGGGCGCACGCCGCGCAGCAACCCGGCCACCTACACCGGGCTGTTCACGCCGATGCGCGAACTGATGGCCGAGATGCCGATGGCGCGCGAGCGCGGCTACGGCCCGGGGCGCTTTTCGTTCAATGTGGCGGGCGGGCGCTGCGAGGCGTGTCAGGGCGATGGCGTGGTCAAGGTCGAGATGCACTTCCTGCCCGATGTCTACGTGCCCTGCGACGTCTGCCATGGCCAGCGCTACAACCGCGAGACGCTGGAGGTACTCTACAAGGGCAGGAACATCGCGCAGATCCTGGACATGACGGTCGAGGCGGCGCACGAGTTCCTGCAGGCCGTGCCCAACATCGCGCGCAAGCTGCAGACGCTGCTCGATGTCGGCCTCTCCTACATCAAGCTCGGCCAGGCCGCGACCACGCTGTCGGGCGGCGAGGCGCAGCGCGTCAAGCTCGCGCTGGAGCTGTCCAAGCGCGACACGGGACGCACGCTGTACATCCTCGACGAGCCAACCACGGGATTGCACTTTGCCGACATCGCCCTGCTGCTGCGCGTGCTGCAGCATCTGCGCGATGCCGGCAACACCATCGTGGTGATCGAGCACAACCTGGACGTGATCAAGACCGCCGACTGGATCATCGACATGGGCCCCGAGGGCGGCGCCGGCGGCGGCCAGGTGGTGGGCGTGGGCACGCCCGAGCAGATCGCGGCAAATCCGGACAGCTACACCGGACGCTATCTGAAGCGGCTGCTGTTCAGCGAGCAGCCCGGCGTCTCACAGGCCGCCGCATGAGCCGCAGGGCCGCTCCCAAGGCGACAACGAAGTTGCGGCGAAGACTCACAATTGCGCGAAGCGCTTGTGACGTTGTAGCCAATACCGCAGCGCGTAGCGCGGAGGTTACCTAATGACGCAGCCCCGCTTCAGCCAGCGCGAGCTGCTGGCCGCGCTGGCCGTGGTGACGATCTGGGGGTTGAACTTCGTCGCCATGAAGTTCGCGCTGCGCGACTTCACGCCGTTCCAGCTCGGCGCGGCACGCTTTGCGGCGGCGGTGTTGCCACTGGCTTTCTTCATCCGCCCGCCGCGGATGCACTGGAAATGGGTCGTGCTGTTCGGCCTGTTCCAGGGGCTGGGGCAGTTCGGCTTCCTGTTCATGGCGCTGAAGGTCGGCATGACGGCGGCGCTGGCTTCCGTGCTGGCGCAAACCCAGCTGTTTTTCACGGCGATCTTCAGCTTCGTGCTGCTGCGCGAGCGCCCGACCCGGGCCTTGCAGGTCGGGCTGCTGCTGGCCGCGCTGGGGCTGGTCTGTTTTGCCATGAACTATGCCGCGCCGCGGCCGGGCGGCGCACACGCCACCACGGCCCTGGGTTTCGTGTTGAGCCTGGGCGCCGCCGCCATGTGGGCCGGCTCCAACATCGTGGCGCGCAAAGCGCAGCAGGCCACCCCGCAGTTCGACGCGCTGGCGTTCGTGGTCTGGAGCAGCCTGGTGCCGATCCTGCCCTTCATCGCACTGACGCTGGTGTTCGATGACGGCGCCACGCGCTGGGCGCACCTGGCGCGCTGGCAGGCGGTGCCGGCGGGCACCTGGCTGGCGATCGCCTACCTGGGCTGGGCCGCCACGATCCTGGGTTATGGCTTGTGGACGAATTTGCTGAAACGCCATCCGGCCAACCGCGTGGCGCCGTTCGGCCTGGGCGTGCCGGTGGTCGGGCTGGCGGCCGGCATGCTGGTGCTGGGCGAAACCGTCACGACCTGGCAGTGGGCCGGCATTGCGCTGGTGATCGCGGCGCTGGCCTGCGTCCTGTTCGGCGGGCCGTCTCTGAATAAAAAGCGGGCTTAGCCGTTGTTGGTCAAGTAAAGTTTGCTTCTGTTTTTATAGTATCAGGCGCGCGCCGCCTGCAATGCGTCGCGCGTGCGCTGCGCCTCGCGCCGCGCGGCCTGCGCAAATCCCTCGCCCGCCGAGGCGTACAAAATGGCGCGCGAGGAGTTCACCACGATCGGGGCGTTCGCACGCCAGCCGGCCTTGACCGTGGCGGCGGCATCGCCCCCCTGCGCGCCGACGCCGGGGATCAGGAGCGGCATGGTCGGCGCGAGCGCGCGCACGCGCTCGATCTCGGCCGGGTAGGTGGCGCCGACTACCAGGCCGAGCTGGCCGCTCGTGTTCCACGGCCCCTGCGCCAGCCGCGCCACATGCTCGTACAGGCGCGGTTCACCGGACACTGACGACAGTCGCTGGTTTTGCAGGTCGTCGCCCCCCGGATTGGATGTGCGGCACAACAGGAAGGCGCCTTTGCCGGGATATTTAAGGTAAGGCTGGATCGAGTCGAAGCCCATGAAGGGCGACAGCGTCACGGCGTCGGCGCCGTAGCGCTCGAAGGCCTCTTTCGCGTATTGCTCGGCGGTGCTGCCGATATCGCCGCGTTTGGCGTCCAGGATCACGGGGACTTTCGGCGCGTTGCGGCGCAGGTGTTCCATCAGGCGCTCGAGCTGGTCTTCGGCCCGGTGCGCGGCGAAGTAGGCAATCTGCGGCTTGAACGCAATCACCAGGTCGGCCGTGGCATCGACGATGGCGGCGCAGAAGTCGTAAATCCTGCGCGGGTCGCCGCGCAGATGGGTGGGGAATTTGCCCGGATCAGGGTCCAGCCCCACGCACAGCATCGAACCACTGCGGCGCTCGGCGCCGCGCAGCATATCGAGAAAAGTCTTTGCGCCCCCGGCGGGGTTCGGTTTTTGCCCAGCGTCGCGTTGTACCATGCCGCCGATTCTACGGTTCGGCGCAAGCCCACGGCCGCCTGGGCAGCCCGGCGCCCCGGTCGGCGCAGCTTCAGGCCGTCGCGCCGGCCGGCTTCGCGCTGGCGGGACGTGGGCGAGCGCGCGGCAGATAACGGTCGAGCGCCAAGCCGCCGGTGCGGATCTCGGGCTTGTGGCCCGTCACCAGGTCCGACACCAGCTTGCCCGAACCGCAGGCCATGGTCCAGCCCAGCGTGCCGTGGCCCGTGTTCAGGAACAGGTTCGCATAGCGCGTCGCGCCCACGATCGGCGTGCTGTCGGGCGTCATCGGGCGCAGCCCCGTCCAGAAGCTCGCGCGCGGCAGATCGCCGCCGGGGAACAGGTCGCTCACCACCATCTCCAGCGTGGCGCGCCGCTTGGGATTCAGCCGCAGGTCGAAGCCGGCCAGTTCGGCCATGCCGCCGACACGGATGCGGTCGTCGAAACGCGTGATCGCGATCTTGTAGGTTTCATCGAGCACGGTCGATTGCGGCGCAAGCGCCGGGTCGAGCAGCGGCACGGTCAGCGAATAGCCCTTGACGGGATAGACCGGCAGGTCGAGACCGAGCGGCGCGGCGAAGCGGCGCGAATAGCTGCCGAGCGCGAGCACGTAGCGGTCCGCGCGCAGCACTTCGCCACCGACGCGCACGCCGGTGATCCGGCCACCTTCCTGCACCAAGGCGTCGGCTTGCTGGCCGAACCGGAAATCGACCCCCAGAGCGCGCGCAATGTCCGCGAGCCGCTTCGTGAACAAATGGCAGTCGCCGGTTTCATCATTCGGCAGCCGCAGCCCGCCGGCAAGGCGGTCGCTCGCGCGCGCCAGCGCCGGCTCGACCGACGCGAGCTGGTCGCGACCCAGCAGTTCATACGGGACACCGCATTCCTCGAGCACCGCGACATCGCGCTGCACTGCATCGAGCTGCGCCTGCGAGCGAAACAGCTGCAGCGTGCCGCCGGTGCGCTGCTCGTAGGCAATGCCGGTATCCAGACGCAACTGGCGCAGGCAGTCGCGGCTGTATTCGGCGACGCGCATCATGCGTTCCTTGTTTTCCGCGTAGCGCCCGGGCGAGCAGTTCTTCAGCATCTGCGCCATCCAGCGCAACTGGAACAGGCTGCCGTCGGGCCGGATGGACAGCGGCGCGTGCTTGCTGAACATCCACTTGAGCGCCTTCAGCGGAATACCGGGCGCGGCCCAGGGCGTGGAGTAGCCGGGCGACACCTGACCGGCATTGGCGAAGCTGGTTTCCTGCGCCGGGCCGCTCTGGCGATCGAGCACCGTGACCTCGGCGCCGGAACGCGCCAGGTAATAAGCGGTCGTGGTGCCTATGACGCCGCCGCCAAGTACGATCACTTTCATTGCCGTCTCCAGTATTGACAGGTACTAATTGAAGTTTATGGATTTCATGCCAGCAAATTCCACTGAAAATATGATTCAATACGGCAAATAAAGCCGCACGACCGCCCCAAAACCCGCCGGAGCAGCGAAATGACCGACCTGGATCGCATCGACCTTAAAATCCTCGACAACCTGCAGCGCGACGGGCGCATCTCGATGACCGAACTGGCCGAGCGCATCGGCCTGTCGACCTCACCCTGTTCCGAGCGGGTGCGGCGGCTGGAGCGCAACGGCGTGATCACCGGCTACCACGCGCGCGTGGATCCGGCGGCGATCGGCAGGACGCTGCTGGTGTTCATCGAAATCACCCTCTCCGCCAAGTCCGGCGACCTGTTCGACAAGGTGCGCGACGAGCTGCTGAACCTGCCCGAGGTGATGGAATGCCACCTGGTGTCGGGCGGCTTCGACTATCTGATCAAGGCGCGACTGCGCGGCATGGACGAATACCGGCACCTGCTGGGCAACCTGCTGAAGAACCTGCCGGTCAGCGCCGAATCGCGCAGCTACGTGGTGATGGAAGAGGTCAAGGAGAGCCTGTTCCTGCCGGTGGGCCGCTGAAGGCGCGCTCTCAACCCTTACGCCGCAATCATTGCGCCGGCGCCGGATACAGCCAGCCCAGAATGACGGCGATCAGCAGCAGCGCCGGCACGTCGCCATACAAATGGCCCCTGTGCGCGGGGTTGGCGAGCGACTGCACCGCCATCATCCCGCCGTGCACCACGCTGGACCAGATCGTGAACGAGATCAGGCTCAGGTGGCGCATGGGGTCGCGAGCGGCCAGCCATAAAAACACGCCCAGGGTGGCGTAGATGCCCATGATCATCTGCAGATAGTCCGACGGGCCTGCATGCCAGGTCCAGCCGCTCGGCCACAGCACGGTGAGCGGATAAACGGCAAAAATGAAGATGACACCAATCGCGCGCAGGGCCCCGCGCAGAATCTTGAGCCTGGTATGTTCGTCCATGGGGTACTCCGGACGTCCCGCTGCAGATCGTGTGCCGCCGCCTGAACACCTCAGGCATCGCGCGTGATCACCACTTCCAGATAGGCGCCGGGCACCAGCAGCGTCTCGCCGCCACCACGGTTGAAGGTTGCCAGCAGGTCGAGGATGTCGCGCTCGAGCCGTTCCTGCTGTTCCGGCGCGAGCGCGGCAAACGCGCGATGCACCGGCCCGTAGTACGCGCGAAACACATCGACCCAATGACGCGGCGACTCGTAGCGGAACATGAAGTCGCGCTGCGTAGCCTGCACCTGCTGCCCCGGAAACAGCTCGTGCAGACCCTGCTGCGTGCCCCAGCGCACGGGCGGCCGCAGGCCGGGCGGCGGGGGCAGGTACCGGCCGACCACCTTCAACACCTGGCCGATGAATCCGTCCGGCGTCCAGTTCGCGAGCCCGATGCGGCCGCCGCGGCGCACCACGCGCGTCATTTCCGCGGCGGCTTTCTCCTGGTGCGGCGCGAACATCACACCGACGGTCGACAACGCGACGTCGAAGCTGCCGTCGGCAAACGGAAGCGCTTCGGCGTCGGCGTCGCGGAATTCGACCTGCAGGTGTTCGGCCGCGGCACGCTCGCGGCCACGATCGAGCAGCGCGGCGACATAGTCGGTCGAGGTCACGTGCGCAAAGCGCCGCGCCGCCGCGAGCGTCGCGTTGCCGTTGCCGGCAGCGACGTCGAGGACCTTGCTGCCGGCGCGCAGATCCACGGCCTCGCAAAGGTTCTCGCCGACGATCTGCAAAGTGGTTCCGAGAACGGCGTAATCGCCGGACGACCAGACGGTCTTCTGGCGCTGCTTGATCGCGGCATAGTCGGGTGACAGCGTTTCAGTGGTGCTCATGCGAGTCTCCTTGCGGGTTTCATGTAGCCGGACTGCAGGCATGCACACGGGGCGATCGCCTGCCATACCGATGCTGCGCCGCTTTGCGGCGCGGGTTCAAGTTCTGTTTTTGAACTCCGGGCAGTTCAGATTCTGAACTGGCAACCGGCGCTCGATCGGCGTAGATTCCATTCCTGTGGCGCGCGTTGCGCAGGAGCTTGCGGATGTCGGTAGTCAGCTATCGCCAGTTTTGCCCGGTGGCCATGGCCGCCGAGGTGTTGTGCTGCCGCTGGACCCTGTTGCTGGTGCGCGAGTTGATGATGGGGTCGATCCGCTACAACGACCTGCGCCGCGGCGTGCCGAGAATGTCGTCCGCGCTGCTCGCCAAGCGCCTGAAGGAACTCGAAGCCGCCGGGATCGTCGAGCGCAAGCCGCCGGTTCGCGCAGGCGACCCGCACGAATACCACCTGACGTCCGCGGGCCGGGAACTGCGGCCCATCGTCGAAGCGATCGGCCTGTGGGGGCAGCGCTGGGTGACGACCGAGGCGACGCTGCGCCATCTGGACGCGAACCTGCTAATGTGGGACATCCGCCGCAACGTGCACCCGGATCCCGCGCCCGCGGCGCGAACCACGATCCAGTTCATCTTCCGCGACCGCCCGGCCACCGAGCGCAATTACTGGCTGATCGTGGAGCCCGGACGCGAAGTGGACCTGTGCACGGTGGACCCCGGCTTCGACGTCGACCTGTATGTGGCCACCGACCTGCGCACGCTGACCGAGGTGTGGCTGGGCTACGCGAATCTGGTGCGGGCCAAGGAAAGTGGCGCCATCCGGCTCACGGGAAATCGCGAACGCGAGGCCGAGTTCGGCACCTGGCTGCGGTTGAGCGCCTTTGCAGCGGTCAAGAAGCAGGTGGCTTCGCCGGGATTGCTGACGGCGGTGTCCTGAGCCGATGATCGATCCGCCCCCGGCGAACCGTTTTGCCGGCCGGCCGCTACCATGGCAGGAGTTCCCGCCCATGCCACCGCCGATGCCTCTCTCCCAGATCCTGCCGCGCCTGCGTCATGCCGCGCACAAGGCGATCCCGGTCGTCGGCACCATGCTGCTGGCGGTCGGTGCGCTCGCGCTGCTCTCGAAGGCGATGGTGGTCGATCTGGGATCGTTCGTGCTCGCAGCGCTGCTGCCGCTGGTCGTGGCGCGTCTGCCGCACGCCCGCAGCGCGGCGGAACAGGTGCGCGACTGCGGCGTCGTGATGGCGACCGCCGTGGTTGCGGTGGAACTGCCGCCCTTCATCGCCGGCCAGCCACTGCCCGGCAGCGCGGCGCTGGTCGCTTGCGCGGTCGGGTCGAAATGGCTGCGCGGGCGCAACCGCACGCTGGGCATCACCGCAGCCGGTGCCGGGCTCGCGGTTCGGCTGGCGTTGATTTCGCTGGTCGCACCCGGTCGTGACCACGCGGCGTCGGGCGCGCTCGTGGCAATCGGGCTGGTCGCGCTGGTTTTCCTCTGCCAGGCAGGCTCGCGGCGCCTGCGCAAACTCGATGCGCCGCCGCGCGCCGCCGCAGCGCCTTCGGTGCCGCGGGCGACCCGCACCGTGCAGCGGCGCAGCGGCACGCTGCAGATGCTGCTGGCGTTCTCGGCCTCGTGCCTGCTCGGGCGCTGGCTTTTCGGCATGCACTGGAACTGGGCGGCGCTGTCTGCCTTTCTGGTGCTGACCGGCCCGCTGAACCGCGCCGAGGTGCTGAACAAGGGACTGCAACGTCTTGTCGGCGCTGCGGCCGGCACGGTGGCCGCCGCCGCACTCGCGGGGCCGTTCGGCGCCGGCAGCCGGCCCACGCTGCTCGCGCTGCTCGCGGTCGTGGTGGTGTCGATCGCCCTGCGCGGCGTGGCGTACGCCGGGTGGGTGGCCGGCATCACGGCCGCGCTGTCGCTGCTGTACAGCTACGAAGGCCAGGATGCGGGCGCGCTGCTGGGCATCCGCCTGATGGCGCTGGCGACCGGCGCGCTGCTCGCGATCGGCGCCGGCTGGTTCGTCTGGCCGGTGCGCCCGGTGCGCGAGCCCGACGCGGGCTGAACCGCGACTGCGCAGCGGATTCCTGTGGACGCTGCGGCCGCTTCAGCCCGCGCGGCCCAGCGTCTCGCGCGCCAGGCACAGGTCGGCCCAGGCCTTGGCCTTGTCGGGCAGGTTGCGCAGCAGGTAGGCCGGGTGGTAGGTGATAACCACGGGCACGCCGCGGTAGTGGTGCACCTGGCCACGCAGCTTGCCCAGCGGCAGCTTGTGCACCTCGGGCACGCTGTCCTGCAGCAGCGCATTCACGGCAAAGCGCCCCATCGCCAAAATGATTTTGGGCGCCAGCAGCTCGATCTGCCGGTGCAGGTAGGGGGCGCACTGCGCCACCTCGCCCGGCTCGGGGTTGCGGTTGCCGGGCGGGCGGCACTTGATCACGTTCGCGATGAAGACGTTCACATGCCGCTCCAGCCCGATGGCGCGCAGCATGTTGTCGAGCAGCTTGCCGGCCTGGCCGACGAAAGGCTCGCCCTGCCTGTCCTCGTTCTCGCCGGGCGCTTCGCCCACGACCATCCAGTCCACCTGCGGCGCCTGGCCCGGCGCAGCCGCGGCCGGACCGACCCCGAACACGGTGCGCTGGCGGTGCTCGCACAGCGCGCAGGCGCGGCAGCCGGCCACGGCGGCCTGCAGCGCATCCCAGTCCATCTGGGCGATGCCGGCGGAACCCGGCTGCGACGCCGGTGTGGCCCTGTTTTCCGATGCTTTTTGGCCTCCAGCCCTTACCGGTTCTTGCTTGGCAGCTATTGGTTCAGGAGTGACTACCGGTGCCGACGCGCGCGGCCACCAGACCCGGATGTCCATTTCCGCCAGCATCGCGCGCTGGCGCTCGTCGAGATCGAGGCTCACAGCGGCAGGCTCATCACGATCGCGTCCTCGCGCTTGCCGCGCTCCGCCGGGTAGTAGTGCTTGCGCTGGCCGACGCGGCGAAAACCGTAGCGCTCGTAGATGCGCTGCGCGCGGTAGTTGCTGATGCGCACCTCCAGCCACAGCCACTGGGCGCCCTGCGCGCGCGCCCACAGGGCCAGCGCATCGAGCATCACGCGGGCCCAGCCCTGGCCCTGATGCACGGGCGTGACGGTGATGTTGAGCAGATGCACTTCGTCGACCCCGCGCATCGCCACGAAATAGCCCAGCAGGTTCTCGCCCGCCATCAGGATCTGCGCCTGATAGCCCGCCGCCACCGAGTCGACAAAATGGTTGCGCGCCCAGGGATGGTCGTAGGCGGTCTGCTCGATCGCCACGACCTCGTCGATGCGCGCCGCGGTCATGGGCTCGAACTGGGCTTCCAGGGTTTTCAGGACAGCGCTCATGGGGACGGTCGGAGGGATAGGTCGGCAGCCGCGGTTCCGCCCGCCGGTGTCAGGGCGGCGCGCTCGGCCGCGCGCTCGTCGGTGGTCTTGGCGACTTTATTGCGAACATAAAGGGGCAGCGCCTGCTCCGCCGGCACCGCGCGGCCCGCCGCGAGCAGGGCCGGCGCGAGCCGCAGCATCGCCGTGGCCGTCGGCAGCGCCGCGAGCCAGGGCGCGCCGACGGGCAGGCGCGCGTCCGCCTCGGCGAACCCGTGGCCGGCCAGCGTCCAGCCGGCGCGCGCGCGCAGGTTTCTAGATGAAATCAGCTCCAAATCCCCGTCAATGCTCCATTGATTGCTCTTGAATTCATAGTCGGCGATATAAATTTCGTCCATGCGTGCGTCCAGCATCGCGCGCACGCGCGTGGCGCCGCCGTGCCAGCGCGCCTCTTCCGCCACGGCCATCAGGGTGTCCACGGGCAGCACCTCGACATGCGCCGACTGCGCGTCCGACCCCCGTTTCGCGCTCGCGCCGAAGGCCAGCCCCTGCGCCACCGAGCACGCCGTGCGCAGCCCGGTGAACGAGCCCGGGCCGCGGCCAAAGGCGATCGCATCAAGCTCGGGCAGCGCCAGGCCGGCCTGCGCCAGCAGCGCCAGGATCGCTGGAATCAGGGTGCCGGAGGCTTGCGCGCCACCCGCGCCCGTGTGCTGCCAAAGCTGCGCGCCATGCGCGACGGCGATGGACATGACCTCGGTGCTGGTATCAAACGCGAGCAGTTTCATGGCGCGGGAGCAAACACATGGTTCCATTATCGGGGGACTGGATAATCCGCGCATGTCCTCTCTCGCCCGCTGCGCGTTCGCGCTCTTGGCCGCCGTGCTGGGCACGGCGTTGGCCCAGCCGATTCCTCCCGCCATTGCCACCGCGCTGGCGCGCGCCGACGTGCCGCCAAGTGCCGTCAGCCTGCTGGTGCTGCCGCTGGACGGCGGCCCGGCGCGCCTGAGCCACCGGGCGCGGGCGCCGATGAATCCGGCCTCGGTGATGAAGCTGGTCACCACCTTCGCGGCGCTGGACCAGCTGGGCCCCGACTTCACCTGGAAGACGCGCTTTTACGCGGACGGCACGCTGGACAACGGCGTGCTCGACGGCAACCTGGTGATTCGCGGCGGCGGCGACCCGAAATGGGTGATCGAGCGCATCAGCGCCGACTTCCAGGCCCTGCGCGCGCAGGGCGTGCGCGAGGTGCGCGGCGACATGGTGCTCGACTCGAGCATCTTCGAGGTGCCGGCGCACGACACCAGCGCGTTCGACGACGAGCCGCTGCGCCCCTACAACAGCGGGCCCAGCGGTCTGCTGGTGAACTTCAAGTCGCTGCTGCTGCACTTCACGCCCGATCCGGCCAGCCACACGGCGACCGTCGTGAGCGAGCCGCCGCTGCAGGGCCTCACCGTGCAGGCCAGCGTGCCCTTGACCAGCGCCGACTGCGCCGGCTGGCGCGATGCGCTGCGCGCCGACTTTTCCGATCCCGACCGGATCAGCTTCGCCGGCCGCTACAGCGCGCGCTGCGGCGACCAGATCTGGCCCGTGGCCTATGTCGATCCGGCCAGTTTCGCGAGCCGCGTACTGGCGGCCGCGTTCGCGGCCAGCGGCGGCGTGCTGGACGGACATGTGCGCCAGGGGCCCACGCCCGCCAACGCCCGGCTGATCCTGCAGGCGCAGTCGCTGCCGCTGTCGGACATCATTTCCGACGTGAACAAGTTCAGCAACAACGTGATGGCGCAGCAGGTGTTTCTGACCCTGAGCGCGCAGCAACTCGGGCACGGCAGTTTCGCCGCCTCGCGCGCGGTGCTGGCGCGCTGGTGGCGCCAGACGTTTGGTGCCGCCGGCCCCGCCGCGCCGGTGCTCGACAACGGCTCGGGCCTGAGCCGCGACGGGCGCATCTCGGCGCTGGCGCTGGCGCAATTGCTGCGCGTGGCGGCGCAGCAGCCCACGGCCGAGGTGTTCGAACACTCCCTCTCGCTGGCCGGCGTGAGCGGCACGGTCGCCCGCATGCGCGAGCGCGGCGACGCGCCGGATGCGCTGGGCAACGCCTGGCTCAAGACCGGCACCTTGCGCAATGTGGCGGCCATGGCCGGCTATGCCACGGGCCTCAGCGGGCGCCGCTATGTGCTGGTCGGGCTGATCAACCATTCCGACGCCAGCGCCGCGCGCGCGGCGCTGGATGCGCTGGTGGAGTGGACGGTGCGGGACCGGTAGCGCCGCGCCTGCCTAGAAACGCTGGGTGATCTTGTTGTAGGTGCTGTCGCCGAACAGGCGCTGCGCGCTCGGCGCAAAATACAGCGGGTCGGCAAACAGGTAGGTGGTGTAGTCGATGCCCGGAACGATCGTGCCCGTGTTGCACAGCGACGAGTTGACCTGGCCCGCGCCAATGCCGATGCCCGGGCCGGCATCGACCGAGGTGCAGGCCACGCCGGTGCCGTTCACCAGCGGCGGATACGCCGTCGGCACCGAGGTCACGAGATTGAAGTAGAACGCCGAATCGATGTACAGGACGTTGGTGCCGAGGTTCACGATGCTCAGCAGCAGCGAGTCGTTGAACTGCACCGTCAGGTTGCCCAGCGCCGACGTCAGCCCGCCCTGGCCGATCATCGCGGCCCAAGGCGAAACGCCGAGGTTGTAGGTGCCCACCACGATCACATGCTGCGCGCCGGCGCTCACCAGCCGCTGCACCTGGGCGCCGAGCGCATTCGCGGCCGCCGTGACGTTGGCGCTCATCTGGGCCTGCGTGATGTTGCCGGCCGTCATCTGCTGCCAGTTGTAGACGATGTCGCTGATGCCGCCGTTGATCAGCACCAGGTCGCCGGGCTGAAAGCTGTTCGACGCGAGAAACGAGTCGATCTGCTGGGTCACCGTCTGGGTGGTCGTCCCGCCGGCCGCGTCCGGCGTCAGCGCGATGCGCGCGTTCCCCTGGGCGTAACCGAGCCCGCCGCTGTTCGAGGGCGTCAGCGCCAGGCCGAAGTCGGCCGCGACTTCCTGCGCCCAGTTGTCGGTGCTGCCGTCGTTCACCGTGTACTTGCTGTTCACGCCGAGGTTGCCCACGTCGCTGAACGCATCCCCGAAGGAGATGACGCGTGTCGGGGTGAAGGCCGATACGGTCGAGCTGCCGCAGCCGGCCAGCAGCGTCGCCGCGGCGCAGGCAGCGAGCATGAGGGCGCGGCGCAACCAAGTTCCTGTCATTGAAATCTCCATGGGTTGGGGCGCTAGTTTAACGAGGCGTGGTGTCGGTTCCGTAAAGCACACCGGGCGGCAGCCATGCTCAGGCCGCCGAGGCGCGCTGCAACCGGTCGCGCACGCCATCCCAGTCGGCGGTGGCGGGCAGGGTCTCGACCCAGATCAGGGCAGCGCCCTGCGCGTCGAACTCGCGCAGCACCGCAAACAGTTGCTGGGCCGTGGCGCCCGCGTCATCGGGCATGCGCCGGCGCAACACGCGATTTGATCGGCTGCGCACGATGGTGCGCGAATACACCGCGATGCGCGCGCGGGAGCCGTCCAGATCATTGCCCAGCAGATCCAGCGCGGTCTGGATCGCGGCCGCGTCCATCAGCCGCACTTTGGCGTTCGGCGCATAGTGCGCCGCCAGCGTGCCCGAAGCGCGCGGCGCCGGGGCGCCCAGCCCGGCCTGCGCACCGGGCGGCGCCTCCCTGGAAAACAATGGGCGCCCGCAGGCCGCCTCGATCTGACTGGAGGTGAGCACGCCCGGGCGCAGCAGCACCGGCGCGCCGCGCGTGCAATCGACGATGGCGGACTCGATGCCGACCGCGCAGGCGCCGCCGTCCAGAATCAGCAGCACATCGCCGAATTCCTGCTGCACGTGCGCCGCCGTGGTCGGACTGACGCGCCCGAAGCGGTTCGCGCTGGGGCCGGCCACGCCGTGCACGCCCAGCGCGGCGGCGGCGCGCAGCAACGCCAGCGCCAGCGGATGCGAGGGGCAGCGCAGGCCGATCGAGTCCTGGCCGCCCGCCGCCACGGCCCCGGTCCCGGCGCGGCGCGGCAGGATCAATGTCAACGGACCGGGCCAGAAGGCGCGCATCAGGCGCTGCGCAAAGTCCGGCACGCTGGCCGCAAAATGCGCGACGCCGGGGCCGCCCGGGTCCGGGTCGGCCACATGCACGATCAGCGGATGCTCGCGCGGGCGCCCCTTGGCGGCAAAGATCTTCGCGACGGCGGTGTCCACGCCGGCGTCGGCACCGAGCCCGTACACGGTCTCGGTCGGAAACGCCACCAGTTCGCCCGCCGCGAGTGCACGGGCGGCGATGTCGATCGAATCCTGGGCATCCGCAGGCAGGATCATGCGCGAACCCCGTGGCGCGGCCGGCTCAAAATGCGTCCAGTCCGAGCAGCCGCGCCGCCTCGCGCGCCGTGGCGCGCACCTGCGCCACGGTCGCCGCCGTGATGCTCAGGTGCCCCATCTTGCGCGCAGGCCGGGGACGCTCCTTGCCGTACAGATGCAGGCGTGCGCCCGGCAGCGCAAGTACGTCCGGCCAGGGCGGCGGCACCGGCTCGCCCGAGCCGAACCAGAGATCACCCAGCAGATTCAGCATGATGGCCGGGCTGTGCTGACGCGGCGCCACCAGCGGCAAGCCAGTAAGCGCGCGCAGCTGCAGATCAAACTGCGACAGGTCGCAGGCGTCGATCGTGTAGTGGCCGCTGTTGTGCGGGCGCGGCGCCATCTCGTTGACGACCAGCGTATCGTCCTGCAGCACGAAAAATTCGACGCACATCACACCCACGTAGCGCAATCCGTCTGCTATTTTTTTAGTAGCGATTATGGCTGATTCACAAAGGGCTTGAGGCACATTTTCTTCATGAACCTCGGTCACGGCGAGGATGCCGTCCCGATGCAGGTTGCGCTGTACCGGAAAGTGCACCATGGCACCGTCCGCGCCGCGCGCCACGATCACCGAGCATTCCATCTTCAGGGGCAGCATTTTTTCCAGCACGCAGGGCACGCCGCCCAGCCCGGCCCAGGCCGCCGCCAGTTCGACGCGCGTCGCGACGCGGATTTGTCCCTTGCCGTCGTAGCCCAGCCGCGCAGTCTTGAGAATACCGGGCAGCAGCGCGCCGGGCACCGCCTCCAGCTGCGCCGCAGTCTCGACCACCGCATGCGGCGCGCAGGGAACCCCGCAGGCCACGAAGTGCGCCTTCTCGCGCGCGCGGTCCTGCGCAATCGCGACCACCGCGGCGCCCGGCGCCACCGGACGCCGCGCGGCCAGTTGGCGCAGCGCCGGCGCGGGCACGTTCTCGAATTCGGTAGTGATGGCCGCGCATTGCTGCGCCAGTTGCGCCAGCGCCTGTGGATCCAGGTAGTCCGCATGGATGTGGTGGTGGCTGACCAGCCCGGCCGGACTGGCGGCGTCCGGGTCCAGCACGACCGTGAAGTAGCCCATGCTCTGGGCCGCCTGCACGAACATGCGCCCGAGCTGGCCGCCGCCCAGCACGCCCAGCGTCGCGCCGGGGAGGATGGCTCCGCCCGCGCTTGCCGCTTCCCCGTCATCGGTGGTCGCCGATGGCGCCAATGTCGGGCTGGACAGGCCGCTGCCTGAGCCGGCAGGGCCCGGCTCAGAGGGGGCTGAACTGGCCCGCAGCGGCCCTTCGCTGCGTTCGTGCGCGCTCATGGCGTCGAGCCCGCTGGCGGCAGCGTCGCACGGCGTGCCGTCTCGGTCTGTTCGGCGCGGAACGCGGCGAGCCGGCTGGCGAGCGCCGGGTTGGTCGCGGCGAGCAGCGCCACGGCGAACAGCGCGGCGTTCGCGGCACCCGCCGCGCCGATGGCAAAGGTGGCGACCGGCACGCCCATGGGCATCTGCACGATGCTGTAGAGCGAATCCAGTCCCTGCAGATGCCGGCTGGGCACCGGCACGCCCAGCACCGGCACCACGGTCTTGGCGGCGAGCATGCCCGGCAGGTGCGCGGCGCCACCGGCGCCCGCGATAATGGCACGCAAGCCGCGCGCCTGCGCCGAGTCGGCATAGGCAAACAGCTCGTCGGGCATGCGGTGCGCGGACACCACCCGCGCCTCGTGCGCGATGCCAAACTGTTGGAGAATCTGCACTGCGTGCTGCATCGTGTCCCAGTCGCTGGCCGAGCCCATCACCACGCCGATTTGAATAGTCATCTTTGAATTTTACGTTTTCACCCCGAACTGACCAGCATGATCGACATCACCCTTGAAAACATCCAGGCCGACCTGATCGACGCGTCGAACGCCCAGCCCGTGCTGCTCGATATCTGGGCCGAATGGTGCGGCCCGTGCAAGCAGCTCGGCCCGGTGCTGGAAAAGCTCGAGGCCGACTATGGCGGGCGCTTTGCGCTGGCCAAGCTCGATGCAGACAAGGTGCCGCAAATCTCGCAGCAGCTGAGCCAGATGTTCGGCGTGCGCAGCATTCCGTTTTGCGTGCTGTTCGACGCGGGGCAGCCGGTGGACGGTTTTGTCGGCGCGATCCCGGAAGCCGAAATTCGCCAGTTCCTCGACAAGCACGTGGCCAGCGCCGAGGAGGCCGAGGCCGAAGCGGCCGGTGAACAGGCGCAGGACGCGCTGCAGGAGGGCGACGCGCAGGGCGCGCTGGAAAAGCTGCAATACGCGGTCGCGACCGACCCGGCCAACGACGACGCGCGCTTCGACTATGTCAAGCTGCTGCTGGCGCAGGGCCACACCGACGAGGCCAGACTGGCGTTCGCTCCGGTACAGGACAAACTCGCCACGGTGCGCCGCTTCGACTCGCTGCAGCGCTGGATCAATGCTATTGATGTCGAAGCAACTTATGCTGACCCGGACAGGGTTGAAGCCACATTTGACGAAAAAATCGCAGCGAACAAGCGCGATTTCGAGGCGCGCTTCGGCAAGGCCCAGTGGCTCATGGCGCGCCAGCGCTGGACCGATGCGCTCGATGAGCTGCTGGACATCCTGATGCGCGACAAGGCCTGGAACGAGGAGCTCGCGCGCAAGACCTATGTGGCGATCCTGGACATCATCGAGCCCCCCAAACCGAAGGTGGCCGACGGCCAGATCCCGCCCGACGATCCGACCGTCGCGACCTACCGCCGCCGCCTGAGCAGCGTGATTCTGAGCTGACGCACCCACGCCGCCCCAAGCAGGTTCAGCGCTACGCGTGTCGTTCCCGCGCAAGCGGGAATCCACCCCGGCAGACCACCACCGTGGATTCCCGGTCAAGCCGCACTGCTGTCCGGAATCGATTTCATGGGAACAGGCGTGGCTGAAGGGCGGTAACCACAGCGAGGTGTTCGCGTCGTCGTCGCCAGTCGGAATGTTCGGTGGTGGGGCGCTGGAAGA
>SCRU01000079.1 GCA_004323695.1 Burkholderiaceae bacterium | reverse complement strand
GACCTGCCGGCCGGCTCGCCGGTGTTGCGCTACAACGTGGTGATCGGGCGCACCACGCGCGATGTTCCCGCAGGAAGCTGGGTGCACGAGCGCCTGCTCGAGATGCCCGCGGCGCGCTCGCTTGAAGGGCTGCCAATCGCCACCGTGAAGGGTGCGCCGCTGCCACCACTGGAAGGCTACACCTTTGAAGGTTATCGCAATGCCGACGGCTCGGTCGGCACGCGAAATATTCTGGCCATTACCCAGACCGTGCAATGCGTCGCCGGTGTGACCGACTACGCCGTGCAGCGCATCAAGGCGGAGCTGCTGCCCCGCTTTCCCAACGTCGACGATGTGGTGGCGCTGGAACATGGTTACGGCTGCGGCGTCGCGATCGACGCACCCGACGCGGTAGTCCCGATCCGCACGCTGCGCAACATCAGCCTGAACCCAAACTTTGGCGGCGAGGTCATGCTGGTCAGCCTGGGCTGCGAGAAACTGCAGCCCGAGCGGCTGATGCCGCCCGGCACGATCGCGATCGTGGACGAACGCAACGTGGCCGACACCGGCATCAACGCGGACGCCAAGCTCGACGTTGTATGTCTGCAGGACGAAGCGCATGTGGGCTTCATGTCGATGGTCGAGTCCATCGTACGCCAGGCTGAAGAGCACCTGGAACGCCTGAATGCGCGCCGGCGCGAAACCGTGCCAGCCGGCGAACTCGTGGTCGGCGTGCAATGCGGTGGCAGCGATGCGTTCAGCGGCGTGACAGCCAACCCGGCGGTCGGTTTTTGCACCGATCTGCTCGTGCGTGCCGGCGCCACTGTGATGTTCAGCGAGGTCACCGAGGTGCGCGACGGCATCGACCAGTTGACAGCGCGCGCGGCCACGCCCGAAGTGGCCAACGCCATGATTCGCGAGATGGCCTGGTACGACGCCTATCTGCAAAGGGGCCGCGTCGACCGCAGCGCCAACACGACGCCCGGCAACAAGAAAGGCGGCCTGTCCAACATTGTCGAGAAGGCCATGGGATCGATCGTCAAGTCCGGAACCGCCCCGATCTCCGGTGTGCTCGCGCCCGGCGAGAAGGTCCGGCAGAAAGGCTTGATCTACGCCGCCACGCCGGCGAGCGACTTTATCTGCGGCACGCTGCAGCTGGCGGCCGGCATCAACCTGCACGTCTTCACGACCGGCCGGGGAACGCCCTACGGGCTGGCGCAGGTGCCGGTCATCAAGGTCGCCACCCGCAGCGACCTCGCTCGGCGCTGGCACGACCTCATGGACGTGAATGCCGGGCGCATCGCCGACGGCTCCGCCACCATCGAAGAAGTGGGCTGGGAGCTGTTCCGGCTGATGCTCGACGTGGCCAGCGGCAAGAAAAAAACCTGGGCAGAGCAGTGGAAGCTGCACAACTCGCTCGTGTTATTCAACCCGGCGCCCGTCACCTGATGGCAGCAGGAGCACCAACAAGCCCGGCAATTTTTCGGGCAATCAACAGACTTTTCAACAACCTACGACTGGAGAACCCCCCATGCAACGCCGTACCCTGATCCAAACCGCCCTCGCCTCACTCACCGCCAGCATGGCCGGCATCCCCGCATTCGCCGAAAGCAACTGGCCGACCGGCAAGCCCATCACCTATATCGTGCCATTCCCTGCTGGCGGCACCACCGACATCCTGGGCCGGATGATCGGGCAAAAACTGGGGGCCGCGCTGGGGACCAACATCGTGATCGAAAACCGCGGCGGCGCCGGCGGCAGCGTGGGCTCGGCGGTCGCGTCCCGTGCTGCGCCGGATGGCTACACCCTGCTGGGCGGCACCATCAGTTCGCACGCCATCAACGTGAGCCTGTACCCCAAGCTGGGCTACGACCCCATCAAGTCCTTCGCGCCCGTGATCCTGATCGGCTCGAACCCGCTGCTGGTGTTGGTGCGCAAAGACAGCCCCTTCAGGACGCTGCAGGATGTTCTCGCGGCGGCCAAGGCCAAGCCCGGCACGATCACGTCCGCCTCCGCGGGCTTCGGCACCTCGCAGCACATGACGCTGGAACTGCTGGCGTACAAGACCGGAACCAAATTCGTCCACGTGCCGTATCAGGGCAGCGGCCCCGCCATCCAGGCCTTGATCGGGGGCCAGGTCGACATGATGGTCGACACCACGGTGGTCGCGGGCCCGTACCTCACCAGCGGCACGGTGCGCGCCCTGGCCGTCAGTTCGGCCAAGCGCCTGGAGGCCCTGCCAAATGTGCCGACCATCGCCGAGTCGGGCGTACCGGGGTTCGAGGTGACGTCGTGGCAAGGCATCTTCGCGCCCGCCGGTACGCCCAAACCCATCGTGGATAGGCTGCACAGCGAGATCGCCAGGATTTTGCAAACGCCGGAAATACAGGCCAAGCTCAAGAGCCTGGGCATGCAGCCGGGTAATCTGACGGTTGAGCAGTTCGCGGCGTTCCAGAAAGCCGAGGTTGCGAAATGGGCCGAGGTGATCAAGGCCGCGCATATCCACATGGAATAGATAGCCGGGTCCAAAGTTTTACGAAATAGAAGCCGCTAGCCCAGGCTCAGCTTGCTCAGTAAGCTACGTATTTCGCAGCACTCAGGCGGCTGTATGTCCTGCACGGCCAAGACGCGACGGCGACAACATAGCCATCGAAGGCGCTGGAGTTCCACAACTCGATATCCGGTAGGCGTCGACACCAGTCCGGTCGGCGTGGTTCAAATCGAAATCATTGGTCGGGGCGTCAGCCTCCGCGATGCGGCTGCAACACCAAGGCCGGCCCGCTCCTACTGGCAGCTGAAGCTGTCTGCCGCCTCGAGACTGCCCGATCCCTTGTATCGCGCGACCTTCGGGTAGGCACACAGCGGCCGGGTGCGGGTGGGCGACCACGAGGCCGGCACGTCCTTATTCACTCCGGCGGGGTTGCCGGGGCCGCGCGCGGTGGCGAGCACGCTCTCTGGCGCCTGCCCTCTCTCGACCCAGTTGACGAGAGGGGTCAACATGTCAAACTGGTCAGTACTTGGCCCGCCGGAGCAGTGCGTCATGCCGGGCACCGCGTACAAGCGCGCAAAGTTGCTGGCGTTCCCGTGGTTGGCCACGGCCAGCGACTCGTACCAGGCGACCGTGTCGTTGAACGAGAAGATCGGGTCGCTGGTGCCATGGTAAATCATGACCTTGGCGCCGCGCTGTTTCAATACTGAAAGGTCGCTGGGGTTCGGGGGTGACATGAACGACAAGGCGCTCTCGGTGTACGTCGCATTCGTCGCCCGTATCTTCGCAAGGATCGAATCGATGCTCGTCGTCAGTGCAAACGTGCTGCCGGCGAAGCCAGCCGGTTTCTCGGGCGGCACCTCCCAGATGAACGCTAACGCGCCGGCGTCGAGCTTCGGCGGCGAGGTGAAATACCAGAACTCGGTATTGCCCAGACCGATGCCGGCATCGAATGGCCAACTCGAGTAAAACGCCGTACCGTGGCTGTCGGTTTCCCCGGAAAATCGCTTGAAGATAACCGCTTTCTGTGCTGCCGACAGACAAGTCCCGTTGCGTGCACCGCTGCATGTCGGGACGTCGCGATTGAGGTCGAAGGCCGCCTGGCAGGCCCGGGTATCCTGCACCAGGCCGTCGGCCGCGCCATCGAGCGCATCGCACTTTGCAAGGACGGCCCTGCCCACGAGCTTTTGCTCGGTGGCGGTGAAGCCGGTCGAGACATCTTTCGGATCAGTGGCCACACTCGCGTAACCCTGGTATGCCGCGATGTTGGCAGCGGCCGCCAGCGGCAGCCGGAATCCCGGGTCACCGACCAGGAAGCCGTCGTACTCGTTGGCGTAGCGAGACATTGCCACCATCGTTAGGCGGCCGCCGTTGGAGCAGCCTCCGAAGTACGAACGATCGGGGCCCTTGCCGTAGGCGGTCTGAATCACACTCTTGGCCATCGGAGTCAGCGCGGCCACGGCCTGGTAGCCATAGTCCAGGCGCGCCTGCGGATCGATGCCGAACAGCGGGCCGCGCGAACCCACATGGCCGCCATCCGAACTGATCACCGCGAAGCCCATGCTGAGGGCGCTGCTCAGGCCGTGGCCGCCGTTGACGCCGCCGGTGGCGGTGACAACCCTGCCATCGATGCCGCCGTTGGCCTGATAGAAGAACCGCCCGTTCCAATTGACCGGCAGACGCATTTCGAATCGGATTGCATAGGTATCGCCGTCGACCGGGCTGACACGCTCGTTCATCTGACCGGTGATCTGGCAATGCGCCGGCACCGGCGTTCCGGCGACCGTCAGCGCACCGGCAGGAATGGCATCGGCGCCGGTGATCGTGGTGTCAGGAAACGAGATCCTGGCGGCGAGCTCCGTGCATGAGCCGAGCGTCGCCCCGGTGGCTGCTGACAACTGTGGCAGCGAACGATCCTGGCCCCCGGGCCCAGCGCAACCGCTCAGAAGTATTGCCAGTGCGGCCGCGCTGAAGATATTGACAACAAGACGTAGACTCATGGGCTTGTCTCCTCGGGAGGGTTGTTCGCAAGCAGGAAGTTTTCGTTATTTTATATAACTACATCAGGGTTCGCTATCGGGGTAATCCAGGTGACAGAGTCCGTTGAAATCGAGGCGGGCGGAACACCCCATCAGGGAGATTGAGACTCGCCGGGCGTTTGTCTGGGCTTGCGCAGTTTGACCTGTTGCACGTAACGCAGTGGGGCGCAATCATCATGCGGCCGGTTCGGCGGCGATGCAAGCAGACGCGCGCTAATCTGTTTGAAACCAGGGGGCGCGCAGTCTAGGCCAGCCCCAGCAACCGCACCGCATTGTCCTTGAGGATGCCGGGCTTCACCTCGGGCTTGAAGCCGGCTTCCTCGAAGTCCTTCAGCCAGCGGTGCGGCGTAATGAGCGGATAGTCGCTGCCGAACAGGATGCGGTCCTTCAACAGTGTGTTGGCGTACTGCACCAGTTGCGGCGGAAAGTACTTGGGGCTCCAGCCCGACAGGTCGATCCAGATGTTGGGCTTGTGCATCGCCAGCGAGATCGCCTCGTCCTGCCACGGCCAGGACGGATGGGCAATGATGATCTGGATGTCGGGGAAGGCGATGGCCACGTCCTCCAGCAACATCGGGTTCGAGTTCTGCAGCCGCAGGCCCCCGCCGCAGCGCATGCCGCTGCCGATGCCCGAGTGCCCGCTGTGGAACACGGCAGGCAGCTTGTACTCGTTGATGACTTCGTAGATCGGCCAGGCCATGCGGTCCTGCGGCTCGAAGCCCTGTACCGTCGGGTGGAACTTGAAGCCCTTCACGCCGTACTCTTCGATCAGCTTGCGGGCTTCGCGCGCACCCATCTTGCCCTTGTGCGGGTCGATGCTGCCGAAGGCGATCATGATGTCGCTGTTCGCAAGCGCTGCCTCGGCGATCTCTTCGTTGGGGATGCGGCGCCGACCCATCTGTGTCTCCGCGTCAACCGTGAAGTTGACGAAGCCTATTTTCTTTTCGCGGTAATAGGCGATGGTTTCATCCATGGTCGGGCGCCGGCTCGACCGGAAGTATTTGTCGGCCGCGCGGTCGTACTCTTCGCCATAGTTGTCGAAGGGGTTGCGGCACGACACCTCGAGATGGGTGTGGGTGTCGATGGCAATGAGATTTTTATAGTCCATAGCGGTCTCCTGAAATTCTGAAGTGCGCGGGTAAACCCTTGCCCAAGGATTCTTTTTGTAGCTTGATTTAATTATATTTAATAATCATAATCGAGCATCCGAAGAAAGTCCACCATGAGCAAAAAAGACCTCCAGCTTGACATTCGAGGGGATCACAAAGAAGTGGCCGTGATCCGCCTGAATCGTCCCGCCAAACGCAACGCGCTCAGCGATGGCCTGATTCTGGCCCTGCGCGACGCTTTTGAAAACCTGCCCGCCACGGTGCGCGCCGCGGTGATCGACGGCGAAGGCGAACACTTCTGCGCCGGGCTTGATTTGTCCGAACTCAAGGAGCGCGACGCAGGTCAGGGCCTGCTCCATTCCCGCATGTGGCACGCCGCGCTGGAGCGCGTGCAATACGGGCCGGTGCCGGTCGTTGCGGCCCTGCACGGCGCGGTGGTCGGCGGCGGGCTCGAGTTGGCCAGCGCCTGCCATATCCGGGTGGCCGACGAGTCCACCTTTTATGCGCTGCCCGAAGGCTCGCGCGGCATCTTTGTAGGGGGCGGCGGCTCGGTGCGCATCCCCAAGCTGATCGGCGTAGCGCGCATGACCGACATGATGCTGACCGGGCGCGTCTACAACGCCTTGGACGGCGAGCGCATCGGTCTGGCGCAGTATCTGGTGCCGCAAGGCCAGGCGTTCGACAAGGCTTTCGAGCTGGCACAGCGCGTAGCGCAAAACGCACCGCTGACCAACTATGCACTGATGCACGCACTGCCGCGCATCGCCGAGCAGCCGGCTGACCAGGGCTTCCTGACCGAGGCGCTGATGGCCGCCATCGCGCAGAGCGCGCCCGAGGCCAAGACCCGCGTGCGGGCCTTCCTCGAAGGCCGCGCTGCCAAGGTCAAAAAGGCCTGAACCACCAAAGGGCAAACTCATGAGCGAGACAAAATCGACCGCCAGCTCCCGCTACCGTCCCCTGACATTCGGCGTCACGCGCGTGGTCCTGCGTGATGGAAAAGACGGAGTCCGCTACCTCGAAGCCCAGCAGCCGCTGACCGACTACGCGGTGCGCATCACCGACCGCCTGACGCACTGGGCGCAAACGACGCCCGAGCGCAGCTTCATGGCCCGCCGTGTCAAAAACGCGGACGGCAGCACGGGCGACTGGCGCCACATCTCCTACCGCGAAGCACTGACCCACGCTCGCGCCATCGGGCAGGCGTTGCTGGACCGCGGTCTGAGCGCCGAGCGCCCGGTGGTGATCCTGAGCGAGAACGGCCTGGAGCATGCCCTGCTGGCACTGGGCTGCCTTTATGCCGGCATCCCCCACTGCCCGGCGTCGCCCGCCTACAGCGTGGTGAGCCAGGACTACGAGAAGCTGCGTCACATCCTCAAGACGCTGACGCCGGGACTGGTGTTCGCCAGTGACAGCACGCGTTACGGCCGGGCCATCCTGGCCAGCGTGGACAGCGGCGTTGAAGTGGTGTTGCACGAGGGCTCGCTGGACGGCCGACCCACCACGCCATTCGCCTCGTTGCTGGCCACCCTGCCGACGCCGCAGGTGGATGCCGCGATGCAGGCCACCGGGCCAGACACCATCACCAAATTCCTGTTCACCTCGGGCTCGACCAAGCTGCCCAAGGCCGTGATCAACACGCACCGCATGTGGTGCGCCAATCAGCAGCAGCTGCGCCAGTCGATTCCGGTGCTGGCCGGCGACCCACCAGTGCTGATCGACTGGCTGCCCTGGAACCACACTTTCGGCGGCAACCACAACGTCGGCCTGACGCTGTACAACGGCGGCACGCTGTACATCGACGACGGCAAGCCCACACCCGCGCTGATGAAAGAGACCCTGCGCAACCTGCGCGAGATCGCGCCCACGGTGTATTTCAACGTACCCACCGGGTTCGAGGCCATTGCCGACGCGATGCAGACCGACGCGCAGTTGCGCAAGACCCTGCTGTCGCGCGTAAGGATGTTCTTTTACGCGGGCGCCGCACTCGCACAGCCGGTCTGGGACAGCCTGCACGCCACCCAGGAAGCCGAGATCGGCGAGCGCATCGTCATGGGTACCGGCCTGGGCATGACGGAGTCCTCGCCGTTCGCGGTGTTCGTGACCAGCCCGAATGTGAAGGCCGGCGACATCGGCGTGCCGGCACCCGGGATCCGGCTCAAGCTGGTGCCAGTGGACGGCAAGATCGAGGTGCGCTATGCAGGCCCCAACATCACGCCGGGCTACTGGCGCGCGCCCGAGGCCACGGCCGAGGCGTTCGACGAGGAAGGTTTTTTCTGCACGGGCGACGCGGTCCAGTGGATCGACGCAAACGACATCCACCAGGGCCTGAAGTTCGACGGTCGCATCGCGGAGGACTTCAAGCTGGCCACCGGCACTTTTGTGAGCGTGGGTCCGCTGCGCGCCAGGATCATTGCGGCGGGTGCGCCTTACATTCAGGACGTTGTGCTCACCGGGCTGAACCTGAAGGAAGTCGGCGCCATGATTTTCCCGACGGCCGCCGTTCGGAACTTGAGCGGCCTGGGCCCCAATGCGTCGCTGGCCGAGGTGTTGGCCAGCGCGCCGGTGTTGACGCATTTCCAGCGCGTCTTCACCGATCTGGCCCGGCACGCCACCGGCAGCGCGAACCGCATCGCGCGCGCCATCCTGCTGGCCGAGCCGCCCTCCATCGACAAGGGCGAGGTAACCGACAAGGGCTCGATCAACCAGCGCGCCGTGCTCAAACATCGCGACGCCTTGGTGCGCGCGCTGCACGATGACACGGCCGCCCACATTCTCAAACCCGGCGAACGCTGATATCTTCAAGGGAAAAGTGGCTGCAGCCATTATCCAGTCTTCACAATCAGCTACTAACTAGATAGCAATCCAGGAGTCTTCACCATGAACATTCAAGGACACGCCGCACTCGTCACCGGGGGCGGTTCCGGCCTCGGCGAGGCCACCGCGCGCGAACTGGCCCGGCTCGGCACGAAGGTCGCCGTGCTCGATGTAAACCTTGCCAACGCCGAAAGGGTCGCCGCCGAGATTCACGGCGTGGCCTGCCAGTGCGACATCACGAACACCGACAGCCTGCAGGCCGCGATCGCCAAAGCCGCCGCTGCGCACGGCCCGGCGCGCATCCTGATGAACATCGCGGGCATCGGCTCGGCCAGGCGCGTGGTCGCCAAGGACGGCACGCCGGCGCCACTGGAAGACTTCGCCAGGGTCATCAACGTGAACCTGATCGGCACCTACAACGCGAGTCGCCTGTTTGCGGCCGAATGCGCCAAACTGAGCCCGCTCGATGACGGCGAGCGCGGCGTGATGATGTTCACCGCCTCGGTGGCCGCGTTCGACGGCCAGGTCGGCCAGCAGGCCTACAGCGCGTCCAAGGGCGGCCTGGTCGGCATGACGCTGCCGATGGCGCGCGACCTGGCGCAGCACGGCATCCGCGTCTG
>SCRU01000078.1 GCA_004323695.1 Burkholderiaceae bacterium | reverse complement strand
GACGACGCGGGCAGCGCCAGCGGGCTCTCCAGCGCGGCCAGCAAGGACGCAGCCGACGGCGGCGCCGACCCCAGCGCCCGGCTCAGCTCGCCGCGCTGCTTGTCATCGAGCCGCGCCAGCAGGTCGGTGGCATTCTTGCCGAGCCAGACGCGCAACCCGGGGATCGGCGACAAGGTGGCAAAGTGCCTCAGCCTGGGGAATTCTTCGCGCAGCGTCTCCACCACGCGCTTGATCAGTGAATCGCCAAAGCTCACGCCGCGCAGGCCGCGTTGGGTATTGCTGATGGAATAGAAAACGGCGCTGCTGCTGCTCGCGGGGTCCACCGGCGCGGCGCCCTCGTCCAGCAGCGGCGTGATGCTGTCGGCCATGGCCTGCGTGAACGCCACTTCGATGAAGATCAGCGGCTCGTCGGGCAGGTTCGGGTGAAAGAAACCATAGCAGCGGCGGTCCGAATCGAGCCGGTTTTTCACATCGGCCCAGCCGCGAATGTCATGCACCGCCTCGTAACGCATGAGCTTTTCGATCAGCGACGCAGGCGAGTCCCAGCTGATGCGGCGCAGTTCGAGAAATGCCAGATCGAACCAGGTGGAAAACAGGCCCTCCAGCTCCGCGTCCAGCGCCACCAGGCGCTTGTCAACCTTGAGCTGGGGTAGCAATTCGCTGCGCACGTCGAGCAAAAAACGCATGCCCTGCGGCGCCACCGCAAAACGCTTGAGCAGTCGCGTACGCGGCGACACGAAGGCGCGGCGCAGCCGCATTTCGGCCGACCCCTCGTCCGCCGTGCCCTGGGCCGCATCGTATTGCTCGCGCGCCGCGCTGACCTTTTTGGCGTCGGGCCCGAACTGTTCGCTCATCAGCAGCCAGGCATCGCGGCGCTGCTCGGCCGTGGCGCTGCCATACCACTGGATCACGCCCATGGCACGCCGCCCGCCCTCGACCTCGCTGACCTGCGGATCGACGATGCCCTGCAACTCAACCAGGGTGCGGCGCAGCACGCGGGGCGACAGCGCCTCCTGGCCGCGCCGCAGGGTCCCCTGCAAGCGCTGCTGGGTAGAGCGCGACGACACCGCCGCGCCCGGTTTGGGCGAGGCCCGTGGGCCGCCATTTTTGGCGTTCGGCAGCAGCTTCGCGATGCTGCGATTGATCCAGTCGGGTGTACTCATGAAGCGCCTGCGCCTTTTCAATCCGATGCGCGTCAGGAGCCCGATCCTGCCGGCACGGCCTGCGCCGGCCGCTGCCTGGCCCACCACCACAATCCGGCGCCTGCCACGATCATGGGAATGCAGAGCCACTGTCCCATGCTCATGCGCAGCCACAGCAGGCCCAGAAAACTGTCCGGGGCGCGGAAGAACTCGGCAATGAAACGGAACACGCCGTACCCGACCAGAAAGGCGGCCGCCACCTGGCCCCGGCGGCGCTCCTTGCGCGCGTAAAGCCAGAGCAGCACGAACAGCAGCAGCCCCTCCATCAGGAACTCGTAAATCTCGGAAGGGTGCCGCGGCAGCATCGAGCCACTTTGCGGATACACCATGCACCACGGCAATTGAACGTCGCAAAAGCGCCCCCACAGCTCGCCGTTGATGAAGTTGCCGATGCGCCCGGCAGCGAGGCCGGTCGGCACGCAGGGCGCGACGAAGTCCGCCACCTGCAACCAGGGCCTGCCGCGCGAGCGGGCAAACCAGATCATCGAGCAGATCACACCAAGCAGGCCACCATGGAAGCTCATGCCGCCCTGCCACACCGCGAACACCTGCAGCGGGTTCGCAAAATAGAAGTCCGGCTTGTAGAACAGGCAGTAGCCAAGCCGCCCCCCGAGCACGGTACCCAGCACACCAAGAAACAAAATGTCCTCGACGTCGCGGCGCGACCAGGCGCCGGGCCCCCGGATCGAGGCAAATGGCTCATGCCGGAGCCGGCGCACGCCCAGATACAGGAACAACCCGAACCCAACCAGATAGGTCAGCCCGTACCAGTGAATCTTCAGCGGGCCAATTTCCAGCGCGATGGGATTGATATGCGGATACATCAACATGGTTGAGATTGTGCATGGAAGTGAAAGGGAGCCATAACGGCGGGCCACGCACGGGGCCCATTCTCTCGATGGCCAAAAGGGTTATGGAGTTCCCGCAAAAGCCAGAAAGCGGTCCAGCGACGGGCCGGCCTGGCCGTTCGCCCACACCAGGCTGGTCTCGCACCCCGGCAACCCGCGCCCCCTGCTGCCGGTGCCGATTTCGCGGTAAACCACGCCCGGGCGCTGAAACTGGCGCACGCTTTGCGGCACCCAGGCCAGGCCCAGACCGGCCGAAACCAGGTTCACGATGGTCTGCATCTGGATCGCCTCCTGTGCCACCTGGGGCGAGCGGCCCGCCGCGTGGTACAGCGCGAAGATGGCGTCGTGCAGCGAGGGAGCGATGCGGCGCGGAAAGATCACGATCGGCTGCGCCAGCACCTTGCCCAAGGTCAGCGACGGCACCGTGGCCAGCACATGATGTTCCGGCAGCGCCACGACCAAGGGTTCGCTGGTCAGCAGCATCCGCGTCAGCCCTTCGGGAGCAAATCCGGGCGCGTGCAGCATGAAGCCGGCGTCGACAGCGCCGCTGCCCAGCAGTTGCAACTGCACGTCGCCGGTGGCTTCGATGAGTTCCAGTTGCACCTGCGGGTACTGCTGGCGAAACGCCCGGACCCAGCGCGGCAGCAGCGAAAACCCCGCGGTGGAGACAAACGCGAGCCGCAAGCGCCCCATCTCGCCGCGCGCCGCGGCGCGCGCATAGGCAGGCAACGCCAGCGCGCGCGCCACGACGGCCTCGGCCTCCGGAACCAGGGCGGCACCGGCCGGCGTGAGCAAGACGCTGCGCTTGGTGCGCTCAAACAGTCGCACGCCCAGCAAGCCTTCCAGATGGGCAATGGCCTGCGTCAGCGGCGGCTGCGTCATGTGCAGCCGCTCGGCGGCCCGACCAAAATGCAGCGTGTCGGCCAGCGCCAGAAACTGGCGCCACAGGCGCAACTCGATGAGCCGTTCACTCATATTTAAAACATATTAATGAGCCAAGAAAAATATATTAGACCAGCATTTCTTGCCGGCGCATACTTGGCTATCAACTTCCACCGACGCTTGGCGCAACTCCCATGGCAGACATCAAAATCATCCCGCTCAACCCCCGCAGCAAGAACATCACCGAGGGCAGGTCGCGCGCCCCGAACCGCTCCATGTATTACGCCATGGGCTATCAGGAGGGCGACTTCAAAAAGCCGATGGTCGGTGTGGCGAACGGCCACAGCACCATCACCCCCTGCAACTCGGGCCTGCAGCGGCTTGCCGACGCGGCGGTGGCGGGCATCGAGGAGGCCGGCGGCAATGCGCAGGTGTTCGGCACGCCGACCATCTCCGACGGCATGGCGATGGGCACCGAGGGCATGAAATATTCGCTGGTGAGCCGCGAGGTCATCTCCGACTGCGTGGAAACCTGCGTGCAGGGCCAGTGGATGGATGGCGTGGTCGTGATTGGCGGCTGCGACAAGAACATGCCCGGCGGCCTGATGGGCATGCTGCGCGCCAACGTGCCGGCCATCTACGTGTATGGCGGCACCATCCTGCCGGGTCACTACAAGGGCAAGGACCTCAACATCGTGAGCGTGTTCGAGGCGGTCGGCGAGAACGCCGCGGGCCGCATGACGGACGAGGACCTGCTGCAAATCGAGCGGCGCGCCATTCCCGGGACCGGCTCGTGCGGCGGCATGTACACCGCGAACACCATGTCGAGTGCCTTCGAGGCGCTGGGGATCTCGCTGCCCTGGTCCTCCACCATGGCGAATCCGCACGACGAGAAGGCGAACTCGGCCAGGGAATCGGCCAGGGTGCTGATCGAGGCCATCAAAAAGGATATCAAGCCGCGGGACATCGTGACGCGCAAGTCGATCGAGAACGCCGTCGCCGTGATCATGGCGATCGGCGGCTCCACCAACGCGGTGCTGCACTTCCTGGCCATCGCGCATGCGGCGGGCGTGGAGTGGACCATCGACGATTTCGAGCGCGTGCGCCGGAAAACGCCGGTGCTGTGCGACCTCAAGCCCAGCGGCCAATATCTGGCAGTGGACCTGCACCGGGCCGGCGGCATCCCGCAGGTCATGAAGATGCTGCTGGTGGCCGGCCTGCTGCACGGGGATTGCATCACCATCACGGGCCAGACCATTGCCGAAGTACTGAAGGACGTCCCCGACGCGCCGCGCGCAGACCAGGACGTGATTCGCCCGATCGGCCAGCCGATGTACCCGCAGGGGCACCTGGCGATTCTCAAGGGCAATCTGAGCACGGAAGGTTGCGTGGCCAAGATCACCGGCCTGAAGAACCCCGCCATGACGGGCCCGGCGCGCGTGTTCGACGACGAGCAATCGGCGCTGGCCGCCATCCTGGAAGGTCAAATCAAGCCGGGCGACGTGATGGTGCTGCGCTACCTGGGCCCCAAGGGCGGCCCCGGCATGCCCGAAATGCTCGCGCCGACCAGTGCGCTGATCGGCGCCGGCCTGGGCGAGAGCGTGGGCCTGATCACCGACGGGCGCTTCTCGGGCGGCACCTGGGGCATGGTGGTCGGCCACGTCGCGCCGGAAGCGGCTGTGGGTGGCACCATCGCGCTGATCCACGAGGGCGACTCGATCACGATCGATTCGAATCACCTCAAGCTCGAACTCAACGTGCCTGAAGCCGAAATCGCCCGGCGCCGTGCCGCGTGGAAGGCCCCGGCACCGCGCTACGTGCGCGGTGTGCAGGCCAAGTTCGCCTTCAACGCCTGCAGCGCGAGCCAGGGCGCCGTGCTCGACAACTACTGACCGGCGCGCGCGGCACGCCGCAAGGCCGCCATCTCAGCGGCGCTTGCTGGTGCCCTTGCGCGTGCCCAGGCCCAGCGCCACCCGGCTCTTCTCGATGCGGTCCGCCTTGCGCTGGTCCATTTTCTGCATCGCTTTCTTCTTGCTGTAGCCCGACAGGTCCGCCCAGGTCCACCAGACGACCGCCAGTGCAAAGGGCGCCAACACCAGCCACCAGCTCCAGCCGGCCACGGGCCCGATCGCCAGGTACTTCATGAGCAGCAGCACGATCCCGATTCCCAGCAAATACATCAAAGCCTCCAGCATTCAAACCGCGCCGGCGCAAACTTCGGCACGGCAACCGCGATCACTACAATCGTGCCTCGCAATGTAACGCAACCCGCGAGGCCCTGATGAAACGTTTTTTGTTCGCGTTGCTGGCCGCCACCACGATCGCCACACCGGCGCTGGCCGACCTAGCGCTGGCCACTTCCAAGAACTGCATGGCTTGTCACTCGGTCGACAAGAAAGTGATCGGCCCCGCATTCAAGGACGTGGCTGCCAAATACGCGGGCCAGCCCGCCATGGTGGAGGTACTGGCCGCCAAGATCCTGCACGGCGGCGGCGGCGTGTGGGGTCCGGTGCCCATGCCCGCGAATACCCAGGTGACACCAGCGCAGGCCAGGCAACTGGCGGCGTGGGTGCTGTCACTGAAGTAATCAGAGTTTCTGCGCCAACTGTTCCAGGATCTGGGGGTTCTCCAGCGTTGAGACATCCTGCGTGATCGCTTCGCCCTTGGCAATGGAGCGCAGCAGCCGGCGCATGATCTTGCCGGATCGCGTCTTGGGCAGGTTGTCGCCAAAGCGGATGTCCTTGGGCTTGGCGATCGGGCCGATCTCCTTGGCGATCCAGCTGCGCAGCTCGTTGGCCACCCGCACCGCTTCCTCGCCCTGCGGGCGCCCGCCCTTGAGCACCACGAAGGCGCAGATCGCCTCCCCGGTGAGCTCGTCGGGACGCCCCACCACGGCCGCCTCGGCCACCAGGTCGGACTTGGCCGCCAGCGCGGATTCGATCTCCATCGTGCCCATGCGGTGGCCCGAGACGTTCAGCACGTCGTCGATGCGCCCGGTGATGCGAAAGTACCCCTTGTCGGCCCCGTTCGTGGCCTGGCCCGTGCTGCGCACCGCGCCGTCCCCGGCCAGGTAGGTCTTGCCCCCCAGTTCCTCGGGGAAGTAGCTCTTCTTGAAGCGCTCGGGGTCCCCCCACAGGGTGCGCACCATCGAGGGCCAGGGGCGCTTGATCACCAGCATGCCGCCGGAGCCGTTGGGCATGTCATGCCCGGTCTCGTCCACGATGGCGATCTGGATGCCCGGCAGCGGCAGCGTGCAACTGCCCGGCACCAGCGCCGTAACGCCGGGCAGCGGGTTGATCATGTGCCCGCCGGTCTCGGTCTGCCACCAGGTGTCCACGATGGGGCAGCGCCCGGCGCCCACGTTCTTGTAGTACCAGACCCAGGCTTCGGGGTTGATGGGCTCACCCACCGAGCCGATGATGCGCAGGCTGGACAGGTCAAAGTGCTGGGGATGTACCCTGGGGTCGACCTCCGAGGCCTTGATGAGCGCGCGCACGGCGGTGGGGGCGGTGTAGAAGACGCTGCATTTGTGGCGCTGGATCATTTGCCAGAAGCGCCCCGCGTCGGGGTAGGTGGGCACGCCCTCGAAGATGATTTGCGTGCCCCCGGCCGCCAGCGGGCCGTAGGCCACGTAGGTGTGGCCGGTAACCCAGCCGATGTCGGCGGTACACCAGAACACGTCCTCGGGTTTGAGGTCGAAGGTCCAGTCCATGGTGAGCTTGGCCCACAGCAGGTAGCCGCCGGTGCAGTGCTGCACGCCCTTGGGTTTGCCGGTGGAGCCGGAGGTGTACAGAATGAACAGGGGGTGCTCGGCCCCGACCGGCACCGGGGGGCAGGTGCTGCCTTGCCCTTTCAGGGCCTCCGTGAAGGTCAGGTCGCGCCCGGCCTGCATGGGGCAGGGGTCCTGGGTACGCTGGTACACCAGCACGGTCTGGACGGCTTCGCAGCCGCCCAGCGCCAGCGCCTCGTCCACCACGGCCTTCAGGGGCATGGCGCGCCCCCCGCGGATTTGCACATTGGCGGTGATCACGGCCAGGGCCCCGGTGTCCACGATGCGCTCTTGCAGGGCCTTGGCGGAGAAACCGCCGAACACCACGCTGTGGATCACACCCAGGCGCGCGCACGCCTGCATGCCAATCACGCCTTCCACCGTCATGGGCATGTACAGCACCACGCGGTCGCCTTTTTTCAGGCCGCGGGCCTTGAGTGCGTTGGCGAACTGGCCCACGCGCGCAAGCAGCTCCTTGTAGGTGTATTTGGCAACAGTGCCGTCGTCGGCCTCGAAGATGATGGCGGTCTTGTTCTCCACGGGCGTGCCCATGTGCCGGTCCAGGCAGTTGGCGCTGGCGTTGAGTTCGCCGTCCTCGAACCATTTGTAGAAGGGCGCGCTGGATTCGTCCAGCGTCCTCGTAAAGGGTTTGCTCCAGGTCACGTTCTCGCGCGCGAGCCGGGCCCAGAAGCCTTCGTAGTCGCGCTCGGCCTCACCGCACAGCGCGTTGTACGCGGCCACGCCCGAAATCCGTGCCGCCTTGACCACAGCGTCCGCAGGCGCAAATACCCGGTTCTCTATCAGCACGGATTCGATGGCAGAGGATGGAACGCTCATGGATTGGTCTCCTTGGGTTGGCGCTTGAGTTGATGAATGGGGCGCGGTCAGCTCGGCGCCGGCTCGTGCTAGGCCACTGACCGGCCTGTATTTTGCGAATCTTACAATTTGCCGGCGCTTTCGACTTCCCGGCGCCTCACGACACCTGACTCATCTTGCGAATGTTACAACTTGCCGGCCCGCCGTCTTCCCGTGGCGCCCGGCGCAATTGCAGCTCGCGGAAATCCGCCATCTGCCACTTTTAGACGCGTCACCGCCCTATCGCACGCCCCACCATGCCCTCCGGCCGCACCCACTGGTCGAACTGCTCCGCCGTCACGAAGCCGAGCGCCAGCGCCGCCTCGCGCAGGCTGGTGCCCTCCTTGTGCGCCTTCTTGGCGATCTGCGCTGACTTGTCATAGCCGATGTGCGGGTTCAGCGCGGTCACCAGCATCAGCGAGCGCTGCACCAGTTCGGCAATGCGTTCGCGGTTCGGCTCGATGCCGGCCGCGCAATGCGCGTTGAAGCTCTTCATGCCGTCGGCCAGCAGCCGCACGCTCTGCAGGAAGTTGTGCGCAATCATGGGACGGAACACGTTCAGCTCGAAGTTGCCCGACGCGCCCCCGAAGTTGATCGCCACGTCGTTGCCGAACACCTGGCAGCACAGCATGGTCAGCGCCTCGCACTGGGTCGGGTTCACCTTGCCCGGCATGATCGACGAGCCCGGCTCGTTCTCGGGAATGAACAGTTCGCCGATGCCGCTCCTCGGCCCGCTGGCAAGCCAACGCACGTCGTTCGCAATCTTCATCAGGCTCGCGGCCAGGGTTTTGAGCGCACCATGCGCATGCACCAGCGCATCACAGGACGCCAGCGCCTCGAACTTGTTCGGCGCGCTCACCAGCGGCAGTCCGGTGAGGCGCGCCAATTCTGCCGCCGCCTGCTCCGCATAGCCCGCCGGTGCGTTCAGCCCGGTGCCGACCGCGGTGCCGCCAAGCGCCAGCTCGCACACGTGCGGCAGCGCCGCGCGCAAATGCGCCTCGCCATGCGCGAGCTGTGCCACATAGCCCGAGAATTCCTGGCCCAGCGTGAGCGGCGTCGCGTCCTGCAGATGCGTGCGGCCGATCTTCACGACGCCGGCGAATTCAGCGGATTTCTTCTCCAGCGTCGCGCGCAGCGTGGCCAGCGCCGGCAGCAGCCGGTGCGTGATCGCGTCCACCGCCGCCACGTGCATCGCGGTCGGGAACACGTCGTTGCTCGACTGGCTGCGATTCACCTCGTCGTTCGGGTGCACCAGCCGTGCTTCGCCGCGCTGGCCGCCGAGCAGCTCGCTTGCACGGTTCGCCAGCACCTCGTTGACGTTCATGTTGGTCTGCGTGCCCGAGCCGGTCTGCCACACCACCAGCGGGAACTCGCCGGCGTGCCGGCCCGCGATCACCTCGTCGGCGGCCTGGACGATGGCCTGCGCCTTGTTCTCGTCGAGCAGCCCCAGCGCGCGGTTCACCAGCGCCGAGGATCGCTTGATCTGCGCCAGCGCCCGGATGATCTCGCGCGGCTGATGCTCGCCCGAGATGTCGAAGTTCTGGAACGAGCGCTGCGTCTGCGCGCCCCACAGATGCTCGTTTGGCACCTCGATCGGGCCAAAGGTGTCGCGTTCGATGCGGGTGTTCATGAGGTGCCTTTCCAGCGGTGGCTGTGAACTGTCAAAATAGCGGGTGCGCCGTGCTGTGGCAAGTCACCGTAGCGAACTTGGCCGGGCCGGCCGCGCGCACCTCTGCATTTTCACCCCACACGCACCATGACCACCAGCATCCAGCAAGACGACCTGATCGAGTCCATCGCCGCCGCCCTCCAGTACATCAGCTACTATCATCCCAGCGACTACATCGCCCATCTGGCACGCGCCTACGAGCGCGAGCAAAGCGCCGCCTCGAAAGACGCGATCGCGCAGATCCTCACCAACTCGCGCATGAGCGCCGAAGGCCACCGCCCGATCTGCCAGGACACCGGCATCGTCAACGTGTTCCTGAAGATCGGCATGGATGTGCGCCTCGACGGCTTCACCGGCAGCCTGAATGACGCCATCAACGAAGGCGTGCGCCGCGGCTACAACCATCCCGACAACACCCTGCGCGCCAGCGTCGTCGCCGACCCGCAGTTCGAGCGCAGGAACACGAAGGACAACACACCCGCTGTGATCTTCACCGAGATCGTGCCCGGCAACACGCTCGATGTGACCGTGGCCGCCAAGGGCGGCGGCAGCGAGAACAAGAGCAAATTCGTGATGCTGAACCCGGGCGACTCGGTGGTGGACTGGGTACTCAAGACGGTGCCGACCATGGGCGCAGGCTGGTGCCCGCCGGGCATGCTGGGCATCGGCATTGGCGGCACCGCCGAGAAGGCCATGCTGATGGCCAAGGAAAGCCTGATGGACGACATCGACATGTACGAGCTGCAGGCCAAATCGTCCTCGGGCCAGGCATTGACGCAGACCGAGGAACTGCGGCTGGAGCTGTACGACAAGGTCAATGCGCTGGGCATCGGCGCGCAGGGCCTGGGCGGCCTCACCACCGTGCTCGACGTCAAGATCAAACTGTACCCCACGCACGCGGCGAGCAAGCCGGTCGCGATGATTCCCAACTGCGCCGCCACGCGCCACGCGCACTTCGTGATGGATGGCAGCGGCCCGGTGTACCTGACACCGCCCAGCCTCGATCTGTGGCCCGACGTGCACTGGGCGCCCGACTACAACCAGAGCACGAAGGTCAACCTGAACACACTGACCAAGGCCGAAGTGGCGAGCTGGAAACCTGGCGAGCGCCTGCTGCTGAGCGGCAAGATGCTGACCGGGCGCGATGCCGCGCACAAGCGCATCCAGGGCATGCTGGCCAAGGGCGAGGCGCTGCCGGTGGACTTCACGAATCGCGTGATCTACTACGTGGGCCCAGTCGATCCGATGCGCGGCGAGGCCGTGGGCCCCGCCGGCCCGACCACGGCAAACCGCATGGACGGTTTTACCGAGATGATGCTGGCACAGACTGGCCTGATTTCCATGATCGGCAAGGCCGAGCGCGGCCCGGTCGCGATCGAAGCCATCAAGAAGCACCAGAGCGCCTACCTGATGGCGGTGGGCGGCGCCGCCTACCTGGTGAGCAAGGCGATCAAGAGCGCAAAGGTGGTGGGCTTTGCCGATTTGGGGATGGAAGCGATCTATGAGTTCGACGTGACCGACATGCCCGTGACCGTGGCCGTGGACGCCGGCGGCACCAGCGCGCACATCACCGGGCCGGCCGAGTGGCAGAAGCGCATTGCCGCGGGGGAGTTCAAGGGGATTGAGGTGACTGCGGGCTGAGCGTGCCAGCGGCGGCGTTCAGTGCGCTGGTGGCGTCTGTGGCCATCCGCAAAATTTCAGGTTTGGCTAAACATCGTATATGGACTCCCCCTCAACGGCAAGAAACTGATCGATAGTTTTGGTTTTTTGGGACGCGCCTGCAGTCGTATATCCGGCATCTGATGTGGACTCTGTTGTGGTCCGTGCCGACATGGAATCTGCGTCACCGGTGCGCCAATCGTTACAAGCGGCAGGCAAGCTGCCGGAAGAGTTATCGGCGTCTGTCGGTGTGAGGTGAACCCGGTTGGCCATGGTGGTCGATCAATCTCGTCGCAACGCGTGATGGGTTGAAACTGGTGCTCGTTTGCTGGTGACGGCTGTTTTGGATGTCGCGCTGTTCAGGGCATCACAAAGCTCTCCCGGTTCATCTTCTTGTGCGGCCGCGCATCTTCGCCAAACCGCTCCTTGTCGCGCAGCGTGGCATAGCAAATGCGCGCCAGCTTGTTTGCCAGCGCACAGGCCGCCTTGTTGTGATTGGTTCGGCTTTGCACCTGTAGTGCCCAGTGGCGAATGCCACAGACCTCACGCCCAGCGTTGGCGGCCACCGCTGCCGAGCGCAGCACGCTACGGGCGCCGTGCGTGAGCAGCATGCGCAGGTAGCGATCGCCGCGCTTGGAGATGCGCCCCAGATAGCGCGAGTTGCCCGAGCTGTACTCCTTGGGCGTCAGCCCGAACCAGCTCGAGAAGTGCCGTGCATCCTTGAAGTGGCTCACGTCGCCGGACGTGGCCGCCACCAGGGCGGTCGCTGTCAACAGACCAATGCCCGGAATCGACAGCAGCGTGGTGCAAGCCGGGCTGAGTTTGGCCACTTGGGCCAGTTCACGCTCCAGTTGGGCAATGCGCGCTTCGAGCAGGCGGATTTCTTCCACCAGCAGCCTGGCCGTGCCCCGGATCAGATCGGGCACGGCGGTGGCCGGGTCAGCCAGCACCCGGCTGATGGCTTCAATGCCGGTGCGGGCCCCCACCGGGATGGCAATACCGAACTCGCGGCAGAACCCGCGCAGGGCATTGATGCGGCTGGTGCGTGTGCCCATCCACAGGGAGCGGATTCGGTGCAAACCCTGTAAGGCTTGTTGCTCCACCGACTTGACGCGCACCGGGCGAATATCAGAGGCCCGAGCGGCCTCCAGCAAAGCTGCTGCATCGGCGGCATCGGTCTTGTTGCGTTTGACGTAGGCCCGGATGTACTGGGCCGGCAGCAGCTTCACTTCGATGCCCAGGCTGCCCAGCCAGCGTGCCCAATGGTGGGCCGAGCCGCAGGCTTCCATGATGACCAGGGAGACATCGCGGTTGACAAACCAGCGCTCGAACTGGGTGCGCGTCAGGCGCTGGATTTCGACCACGCGCCAGTGCTCATCGGCCACAGCGAGCTGGAAGACGGACTTTGCAAGATCGACGGCAACGGTAGTAGCATTCATCTCGGACTCCTTTCGTTTGTAGACCTGATCGCCACGCCAATGAAGACCAGTGCGCCATTTGACGCAAAGAAACGGGAGGAGTCCATCCCATCATTCAAGCCGAAATTGCATCGCTACGCTGGCAACATGACAGGTACAGCTTGCCATGTGGTCAGCTACGCGTTTCAATTCGGCTTAACTTAGGCGTTAGCGACCCAAGGGAACGTCATGGAACTGGCGGGGAAAGCGGATCAAGACATTCTCGCTGTCGTTGATCCAATCATGGACAATCTCATGGAGGCATCCACGGCCATCGACTACGAATGCCACATTCGTGATTTCACCGAGCGAGCGAAAGGCGTTTTGCCAAGAGAATCGTTTCAGTCAATCTGCTCGGAGTACCAACGCGCCAAAGGCTTCTTTGCCAACCGTGAGTTCGTAGCAACCTTTCGGCGTCCGGAGTCGGTGGCGGTTGTGTGGCGGCAATGGTTCACCAAAGTGCCTGGCGAGTTCGTTGCTGAGCTGGTCTTGGTGCAGCGTAACGGCAAGTACTTGGTCGATCATGTCATGGTCTTCTAGTGTGCGCCGATAGCCGAGGCGCAGCTGCGCTTCATCTCCTATGCGATCACCCTCGCCGGCCAATCGGCGGCCGAACGAAGCGCAGGCACCTGCTCCGCCCCGGCCGATACGCGCTCAGCGGCGCCCTTCTCTGCGAACGACGCTGCGGCAGGGTGTTCCTGTATCACAACCGGGCGCAGTCGTACTGTGCAGCGCGGGGTTTTCGCGGCCCGAGTCCTGCACCGGGGCGCCGGTTACCCGACAATGGGCGGGCAATCATCGAACCTTTACCACTTGCCAGGAGATGCCACATGAGCCACAAGACTGCCGCCCAACTCGTCCAGGAGGCCAAGGCCGGCATCGACAACCTGACGCCGGACCAGGTGCAGGCAGAGCTGGCCACCGGCAAGGTCACGCTGGTGGATGTGCGCGACGCGCCCGAGCGGGCCGGCGGCACCATTCCTGGCGCGGTCCACGCCTCGCGCGGCATGCTCGAGTTCTATGCGGACCCGAGCAGCCCGTACCACAAGGCCGAGCTCGATCCGGACGCGCGCGTCATCCTGCACTGCGCGTCGGGGGGCCGTTCGGCGCTCGCGGTGCAAACCCTGCGCGCCCTCGGCTACAAGAACGTGGCGCATCTGGATGGCGGCTTCAAGGCCTGGCAGGCGGCCGGCAAGCCGACCAGCAACTGATCGGGGGGCGCGGCCATGAGCATTCCAGTTGAGTTGCCCAAGCTCGCGGACGCGATCGCGCGTTACCGTTTCGCCTACCTGATGACCGCGAGCGAGCACGGCGCGCCGCATGTCGTGGCAGTTGTCCCCGTGCTGCAGGGCGGCGAACTGGCCGTCAGCAACACCGGCCGGCGCACGCGCGAGAACGCGCAGCGGCAGAGCGCAGTCGGCCTGGTGTGGCCGCCGCAGTCCGAATCGGACTACTCGCTGATCGTCGACGGCACCGCGGCCGTGAGCGGCGAGCTGCTGCGGATCACGCCGACCCGCGCGGTGCTGCACCGGCCCGCGCCGTCGGCGCAACCGAAGGCCGGCGGCTGCGCTTCCGATTGTGTCGAGCTGATCGCGCGCGCCGGCGCTGAACGCTGACCGTGTCATTGGCAATCGGTGTCTTCGACAGCGGCATTGGCGGCCTGAGCATCCTGCAGGCGCTGCGCGCCGCGCTGCCGCGGCAGGACTTCGTCTACGTTGCCGACAGCGGCCATGCACCCTACGGTGAACGCAGCGAGGCGTACGTGATCGCGCGCTCGCGCGCCATCGTGCAGCATCTGCGCGCGGCGCACCGCATCGAGGCCCTGGTCGTCGCCTGCAACACGGCCACCGCGGCCGCCATCCACCTGCTGCGCGCGGAACACCCCGACCTGCCCATCGTCGGCGTGGAGCCCGCGCTCAAGCCCGCGCTCGCGCTGAGCAAAACGCGGCGCATCGGCGTGATGGCCACGCGCAGCACGCTCGCGAGCGCCAAGTTCGAGGCACTGCTGCGCCCGCTGTCCAGCCAGGCCGAGTTCATCTGCCAGCCCTGCGACGGGCTGGCCGACGCCATCGAGCACAGCATGCAGGCACGGGAGAACGTGTCGGACACTACTGAATTGCTAGCGATATGCGACGGCCACACAAGGGCGATGGGCACATTCGGCACGAAAGGTGGCGAGATCGACACACTGGTGCTCGGTTGTACCCACTATCCGTTTGTCGAACCCCAGCTGCGCGAATTGCTCGGTCCGCAGGTTCAATTCGTCTCCACCGGCGAGCCCGTGGCACGCCAGACCCGGCATCTGCTGCAGACCACGGGCAACGCCGCGCCGGCTCGGACGAAAGCAGGCGGCGGCCGTATCCTGCTGTACTGCACAGGCAGCCCGGCAGCCTTGCAGGCCGCCGCCCGGCGCTGGCTGCCATGCGAGGGCGTGGTGGAGCAATTATCGTTTTGATAGCTATATATGCATATCTGATAAGGGCAAACGGCACTTTTCTCTTGAATTCGACGCCGCGCCGACGCCTCGGCCCCGCCAGACCGTCCGCATGCCCCCTCCATGACCACCTATAAAGCCCTGCTCGGACAGGTGCGTGCCTGCACGTTGTGCGCCCCGCATCTGCCGCTCGGCCCGCGCCCGGTACTTCAGCTGCACCTGCAGGCCCGCATCCTGATCGCGAGCCAGGCACCGGGGCGCAAGGTGCATGCATCGGGCATCCCGTTTGACGACGCCAGCGGAAACCGTTTGCGCGAGTGGATGGGCATTTCGCGCGAGGCGTTCTACGACCCCCGGCAGGTCGCCATCGTGCCGATGGGCCTGTGCTTTCCCGGCACCGGCAAATCCGGCGACCTGCCACCCCGGCCGGAATGCGCGCCCACGTGGCGCAAGCCGCTGCTCGGCCACCTGCGCCATCTGCAATTGACGCTGGTGATCGGACAGTACGCCATGGCCTGGCACCTGGGCGCGCGGCACCCCTCGCTCACCGAGGCGGTCAGGTCGTGGCGCGACCGGTGGCCGCTGATTCTGCCGCTGCCGCATCCCAGCCCCAGAAACAACCTCTGGCTGCGCCGCAACCCGTGGTTCGAGGCCGAGGTGCTGCCGGCGCTGCGCGATCGGGTGGCCCAGGTTCTCTCCGATTAAGCGGAACCGGGCGCTGCGCAGGCAACCGCCCCGGCCACCAAACATTGACCTGGATCAAACCAACGTCAATACGGCCCGCAAAGGGCCCAAATTCAGTCCGCTGAACACCTCGCCCGCGTCATGACCGCGCCTTTGCGTGCTACGGTGACGCATCACGACTCCCGATGCCTTTCATCGGGAGCCGGCGAGAGCGACTCGCGGGCCGGCAGGCGCCGCAACCCGCCCTCGCGATCGACAACGTGCCGAACGGAGGATCAGACACCATGGGACAGTTCCTGGAACGCCTGCGCTACTTCTCGAACCCGCGCGAGCCCTTTTCACAAGGCTGGGGCGAAGCGCGTACCGAAGCGCGCCAGTGGGAGGACGGTTACCGCAACCGGTGGGCGCACGACAAGGTCGTGCGTTCCACCCACGGCGTGAACTGCACCGGCTCGTGCAGCTGGAAAATCCATGTAAAGCAGGGCGTGGTCACCTGGGAAACCCAGCAGACCGACTACCCGCGCACGCGCCCGGACATGCCGAACCACGAGCCGCGCGGTTGCTCGCGTGGCGCCTCGTATTCCTGGTACCTGTATAGCGCCAATCGCCTGAAGTACCCGATGGTGCGGGGCCGCCTGCTCAAGCGCTGGCGCGAGTTGCGCGAGACGCTGCCACCGGTGCAGGCCTGGGCCGCACTGATGCAGCAGCCGGACGGAAGGGACTACAAGGCCGTGCGCGGCCTCGGCGGCTTTGTGCGCGTGAAATGGGACGAGGCGCTGGACATGGTGGCCGCCGCCAACGTGCACACCATCGAGCAGTACGGCCCGGACCGCATCGCCGGGTTCACGCCGATTCCGGCCATGTCGATGGTGTCCTATGCGTCGGGGGCGCGCTACGTGAGCCTGATCGGCGGCACCATGCTGTCGTTCTACGACTGGTACTGCGACTTGCCCGCGGCCAGCCCGCAGACCTGGGGCGACCAGACCGACGTGCCGGAATCGGCGGATTGGTACAACTCCGGCTACCTGATCGCATGGGGCTCGAACGTTCCGCAGACACGCACGCCGGACGCGCATTTCTTCGTGGAAGCACGCTACAACGGCACACAAATCGTGGCGGTGAGCCCTGATTATTCCGAGGTGTCCAAACTATCCGACATCTGGCTGCACCCCAAGCAAGGCACGGACGGCGCCATGGCGATGGCGATGGTGCATGTGATCCTGCGCGAGTTTTTCATCGATCGTCAGGTCGATTACTTCCAGGACTATTGCCGCCGCTACACCGATCTGCCGATGCTGGTGACGCTGCGCCGCGACGGGGATCGCTGGATCCCCGACCGCTACCTGCGGGCCAGCGACTTCGAGGGCGCCCTGGGGACGCCGGAACATGCGGACTGGAAGACCGTGGGGCTGGACGAATCAGGGCGTCCAGCCGCGCCGCGCGGCTCGATCGGCTTTCATTGGGCCGCCGCTGGCAGCACGGACCATGGCAAGTGGAACCTCGAGGACAAAGCCGTGGACGGCAGCGACATGGCCTTGAAGCTGACCACCATCGACTGCAGCGACGAGGTGCTGGACGTGGCCTTCCCCTACTTTGGTGGCGTGGCGAACGAGCACTACACCGCCAATCCGCAGGACGAGGTACTGCTGCGCAAGGCGCCGGCGCGCAAGCTGGCCACAAGGCGCGGCGAAGTCGTGGTGGCGACCGTGTTCGACCTGCTGTGCGCCCACTACGGCGTGGACCGTGGCCTCGGCGGCACCTGCGCCAAAAGCTACGAGGACAACGTTCCCTATACACCGGCCTGGCAGGAGAAAATCACCGGCACGCCGGCGCACCAGGTAATCGGCGTTGCACGCGGCTTTGCCGGCAACGCCGAGAAGACCCGGGGCCGCTCGATGGTGATCATCGGCTCGGGCATGAACCACTGGTTCCACCAGGACGTGAGCTACCGCGCCATCATCAACATGCTGATATTGTGCGGCACGGTCGGCCAGTCGGGTGGCGGCTGGGCGCACTACACCGGCCAGGAGGCCGTGCGGCCCGAAGTGGGCTGGGCCACGCTGGCATTTGCGCTGGACTGGACCCGCCCGCCGCGGCGCATGGCCGGAACCGATTATTTCTATCTGCATTCGGACCAGTGGCGCTATGAGACGGTGGGAATGGACGACCTGCTCTCGCCATTGGCCGACCGCAGCCGGCAGAGCGGCTCCATGGTCGATTGCAGCGTGCGTGCGCAGCGCATGGGCTGGCTGCCTTCGGCACCGCAACTGAACCGAAATCCGCTGGATGTGGCGCGCGAAGCCACGGCAGCCGGCGCCGACCCGGTCCAATACGTCGTGGATGGCCTGCAATCGGGCCGCCTGGCGATGGCCTGCGAGGATCCCGACAACCCGGCGAACTACCCGCGCAACCTTTTTGTGTGGCGCTCCAATCTGCTGGGCTCGTCGGGCAAGGGCCACGAGTATTTTCTCAAGCACTTCCTCGGCACGCGCTGCGGACTGCAAGGCAAGGACCTGGGCGAGCAGGGCGGCAGAAAGCCCGAGGAGGTCCGCTGGCAGGACCCGGCGCCGGAGGGAAAACTGGATTTGGTGGTCACGCTGGACTTTCGCATGTCCACCACGGCCCTGTATTCCGACGTGGTGCTGCCCACGGCCTCCTGGTACGAAAAGCAGGATATCTCCAGCACCGACATGCACCCCTTCATCCACCCGTTCACGGCGGCGGTGGATCCGGTGTTCGAATCCCGCAGTGACTGGGAAATCTACAAGGCACTCGCCAAAAGGTTTTCCCAGCTCTGTGAAGGCCGGCTCGGTAAGGAGAAGGACGTCGTGCTGACTCCGATCCTGCACGACACCCCGGGAGAAATGGCGCAGCCTTTCGAGGTGGCGGACTGGAAAAAGGGGCAATGCAAGCTGGAACCCGGCGTCACCGGGCCCAACGTCGTGCTGGTCGAGCGTGACTACCCCGCCACCTTTGATCGCTTCACGGCGCTCGGGCCCCTGCTCGACAGCCTCGGCAGCGGCAGCCACGGCCTGCACTGGGACGCCAAACAGGAGGTGGAGGAACTGGCCAGGCTCAACAAGACCGTGGAGTCGGGGCCGGCGAAGGGGCGACCGCGCATCGACAGCGACATCGACGCCTGCGAAACCATTCTGATGCTCGACCCGGTCACCAATGGCGAAGTATCCGTGCGCGGCTTCGAGGCGCTGTCGCACCATACGGGCCGCAGCCATCGGCACCTGGCAGCCGACCGCGAACGCGAAAAATTCCGCTTCCGCGACTTGCAGGCGCAACCGAGGAAGGCCATCACCGCGCCTACCTGGTCGGGGGTGATGGACGAAGAAGTCAGCTACAGCGGCCACTACATCCACGTGCACGAGCTGGTGCCGTGGCATACCCTGTCCGGCCGCCAGCACTTCTATCTCGACCATCCGTGGATCCGCGACTACGGCGAGGCCTTTGCCTTGTACCGGCCGCCGCTGGATACCCGCACCGTTCAGGGCGTGATGGGCAAGCACAGCAACGGCCATCCCGAGATCGCGCTGAATTTCATCACCCCGCACCAGAAGTGGGGCATCCACAGTACCTACACCGACAACCTCATCATGCTCACGCTCTCGCGTGGTGGTCCGATTGTGTGGATTTCGGAAGTGGATGCGAAGAAAGTTGGCATCGCGGACAACGACTGGATCGAATGCTTCAACACCAACGGCTCGCTCACCGCGCGCGCGGTCGTCAGCCAGCGGGTCAACGAAGGCATGTGCATGATGTACCACGCACAGGAGAAGATCGTGAACGTGCCGGGGTCGGAAATCACCGGCATGCGCGGCGGCATCCACAACTCGGTCACGCGCATCCTGGTCAAACCGACCCAGATGATCGGCGGGTGCGCGCAACTCTCCTGGAACTTCAACTACTACGGCCCGGTCGGAAATGACCGGGACGGTTTCGTCGTGGTGCGCAAGATGAAAACAGTGGACTGGATGGACCGCGTCCAGCACACCGCCCGCGAGGCGGAACTCAACTCGAAGCTGGATTGAGGCGAAAAACATGAAGATACGCGCACAAATCGCGATGGTGCTCAACCTGGACAAGTGCATCGGCTGCCACACCTGCTCGGTCACCTGCAAGAACGTGTGGACCTCGCGCAAGGGCATGGAATACGCGTGGTTCAACAACGTCGAAACCAAGCCCGGCATCGGCTATCCCAAGGATTGGGAGAATCAGGACCACTGGAAGGGTGGCTGGGAACGCAAATCCAGCGGCAGGCTGGTGCCCAAACAGGGCGGGCGCTGGGGCGTGCTGGCGCGCATCTTTGCGAATCCCAATCTGCCCGAAATCGACGACTACTACGAGCCGTTCACCTTCGACTACGAGAACCTGCAGACCGCGCCGGAGCTTCCGACCGCGCCGGTCGCACGCCCGATCTCGCTGATCTCGGGCCGCACCATGGACAAGATCGAATGGGGCCCCAACTGGGAGGAAATCCTCGGCGGGGAGTTCGAAAAGCGCAGCAAGGACTACAACTTCGAGCAGGTGCAAAAGGACATCTACGGACAGTTCGAAAACACCTTCATGATGTACCTGCCCCGCTTGTGCGAGCATTGCCTCAACCCCACCTGCGTGGCATCGTGCCCGTCCGGCTCGATCTACAAGCGCGAGGAAGACGGCATCGTCCTGATCGACCAGGACAAGTGCCGAGGCTGGCGCATGTGCGTGTCGGGTTGCCCGTACAAGAAAATCTACTACAACTGGGTCAGCGGCAAGGCGGAGAAGTGCACCTTCTGCTACCCACGGATTGAGGTCGGCTTGCCGACGGTCTGTTCGGAAACCTGCGTCGGTCGGATCCGCTACCTCGGTGTCGTTTTATATGACGCGGACCGCATCGAACAGGCGGCGTCCACCGAAAACCCGCAGGACCTGTACCAGTCTCAGCTCGACATTTTTCTCGACCCCTCCGATCCCGCGATCCAGCGCCAGGCGCTGGCGGACGGCATCGCGGCGCAATGGCTCGAGGCTGCGCAAAGATCGCCGGCCTACAAGATGGCCGTCGAATGGAAGATCGCGTTTCCGCTGCATCCCGAATACCGCACGCTGCCGATGGTCTGGTATGTGCCGCCGCTGTCGCCGATCACCGCGCATGCCAACGCGGGCGCCATCGACAGCAGTGCCAACGGCCTGCCGGATGTGGGATCGCTGCGCATCCCCGTGCGCTACCTCGCGAACCTCCTGACCGCCGGCAACGAACCGCCCATCGTGAGCGCGCTGGAGCGCATGATGGCGATGCGCGCCTGGTTCCGCGCCCGGCAACTGGGCGAGGCGCAGAACCCGGCGCTGCTCTCCAGCGTGGGACTGGACGAGGCGACGGCGAACGACATGCACCGCTATCTCGCCATTGCGAATTACGAGGACCGCTTCGTGATCCCCACAGCGCACCGCGAGGAAGCGGAGAACGCCTACCAGATTCGCGGGGGCTGCGGCTTCACCTTCGGCAACGGCTGCGATGGTATCGATGCCAAGGCCGGCTTGTTCGGCGGCAAGATGGGGCGGCGCAAGATCGTTCCGATCCGCGAGCTGGATGACCATGAGTGACCCCTCCCCCGCTTACCAACATCCCATCGCAGCCTTCCCACAGGCCATGAACTTTCATGTCAAATAACCCGACCCTGTTGCTGCGCGCCCTGTCCGCCCTGCTCGCCTATCCGGACGCGCAGTTGCGCACCGCCTTGCCGGAAATCATTGACGTGATCCGCGATACCCGGATGCTCGATGTGCAACAGCGAAATGACCTGCTGGCGCTCGCACGCGACATCGAAGGCAGCGACGCGCTTGACGCCGAAGGCCGCTATGTCGACCTGTTCGACCGCGGACGGCGCACCTCGCTGAACCTGTTCGAATACGTCCACGGCGACGGCCGCGAGCGTGGTCCGGCCATGCTGGAGCTGCGTCAGCGCTACCTTGATGCGGGCATGGAGCCCAGCACCAACGAGCTGCCCGACCATCTGCCACTGCTGCTGGAATACCTGAGCTGCCGCGACCTGGCAGAGACCAGGGACACGATCGGCGAGATCGCTCACGTTCTTCGCCAGCTCGGCAACACCTTGACCGGATTGCGCAGCTCTTACGCAGCGGTGATGGCCGCGCTGCTGGCCATCGGGGGAGAGAAGGGGCTTGATGCGCGCGCGCCGGTGCCGCCGCCGGAAGACCTGGATCGTGCGTGGGACGAGAAGCCGGCTTTCGCGCCCCCCGAAACCCATCCGCTGGTGTTCGTCAAACCATCCGCAACACACACGGCCTGACCGCACAGGAGAACCATCATGACCTTATCACCCGCATGGAACCAGTTCGTGTTCGGTGTCTATCCTTACATATGCCTTGCAGTGCTCCTGCTCGGCAGCCTGGTTCGATTCGACCGCGAACCGTATTCCTGGAAGAGCGATTCCTCGCAGACACTGCGCAAACGGGAACTTCGGCTCGGCTCCAACCTGTTTCACTATGGGGTGCTCGTGGTCATTCTCGGCCACTTCGCCGGGTTCCTCACGCCGGACTGGATGGTCGACTGGCTTCTGAGCCCGGGACAGCACGAACTGCTGGCGATGTTGGTGGGCGGCGTCGCGGGCCTGATCGCCATCATCGGCCTTTCCATCCTGATCCATCGCCGGCTCGGCGACCCGCGCATCCGCCGCAACAGCCGCAAATGGGACATCAGCATCGTCGTCATGCTGTGGCTGCAATTGCTGCTCGGACTGCTCACCGTCCCGATCTCCGCGCAGCACATGGATGGGGCCATGTTCATGGTGATCGTCAGCTACGTGAAAGGCATCGTGTATTTCCATGGCGGCATCGCCTCCGTGCTGCTCGCGGTACCCTGGGTTTACAAAATTCACATCCTGCTCGGCTTCACCATCTTCCTGGTGTCGCCCTTCACCCGCATGGTGCACATCTGGAGCGGGGTCGGCTCGCTTGCCTACCTGTTCCGTCCCTACCAACTGGTGCGCAAAAGCGGCCGCAGGAGGGCTCTATGAGCGTGACCGTGAACGGCGTCGACGTCGACGTGGCGGCGTGGCCCACGCCGCAGTTGGCCGCGGTGCATGAACTGCTGCGCCAACGCGCATGCGAACTTGGTTTCACCAGCGATGGCGCCAGCGAAACGGATACCGAACGCGCGCTGGAACGCACGCTGGCCGAGGAGATACAGGTACCGGAACCCACTGAAGAGGTGTGCAAACGCTGGTACGACGCCAACATGAAGCGCTTTCGCAGCGGCGACCTCGTGTGTGCGCGCCACATCCTGTTTCAAATCATCCCCGGGGCACCGGTGTCGGTGATCCGTGCCAAGGCGGAAACGATACTGCACGAGATCAATGCGAGGCCAGAGCTCTTCGATGAATATGCGCGCCAGCACTCGAACTGCCCGTCCGGCGCGAATGGCGGCAACCTGGGCCAGCTGCAGCGCGGCGAGACCGTGCCGGAATTCGAAAAGGCCATCTTCGGCGATGGCACGATAGGCGTGCTGGCAGGTCTGGTCACCACCCGGCACGGTTTTCACATCATCGCCGTGGATCGCCGCATTGAAGGCAAGCAGTTGCCCTACGGGTTCGTGCGCGACGAAGTGGCGGCCGAGCTGCGCAAGCGCAGCGAAGCCCGTGCGTTGTCGCAATACATGCGCATACTCGCGGGCAACGCCGATATCGAAGGTGTGGAGCTCGACGCGTCGGCGTCGCCACTGGTGCAGTAAGCAGTACACCATGACGGCATCGCCATCAGGAACCACGGGCACGGGCAGGCTGCTGACCATCTGGACTCCGGAGGACAAGGCGTTCTGGGCGACGCAAGGCAATGCCATCGCCAACCGGAACCTGTGGATTTCCATCCCCGCCCTGTTCCTCGCGCATGCCGTCTGGATGGTGTGGAGCGTTGTGATCGTGCAACTACCGGCCGCCGGCTTCAGGTATGGCACCGACAAGCTGTTCTGGCTCGCCGCGCTGCCCGCGCTGGCAGGCGCCACGTTGCGCATCTTCTACTCATTCATGGTGCCTATCGTGGGTGGACGGCGCTGGACCGTCTTTTCCACGCTGTCGCTGCTGATCCCGGCGATCGGCATGGGGTTTGCGGTCCAGAACCCGCAGACGCCGTACTGGGTGATGCTCGCGCTGGCCGCATTGTGCGGCTTCGGCGGCGGCAACTTCAGCTCCAGCATGGCCAACATCAGCTTCTTCTTCCCGAAGGAGCGCAAGGGATCGGCGCTGGGCCTCAATGCCGGACTGGGCAACCTGGGTGTCTCGGCCGTACAGTTCATGGTCCCTTTGGTCATTTCCGTCGGAATCTTCGGCTGGTTCGGCGGAGAGCCGACATCCGTGCAGATGCCGGACGGCCTGATGAAGCAGATCTGGCTGCAAAACGCCGCGTTCGTCTGGGTCATCCCGATCCTGATCACATCGCTGCTGGCCTATCTGATGATGAACGATATCGCGGATGCCAAAGCCTCGTTCTCGGACCAAGCCGTGATTTTCAGGCGCCGGCATACCTGGGTCATGTGCTGGCTGTACCTGGGCACGTTTGGCTCGTTCATCGGCTTTTCGGCAGGATTTCCACTGCTCATCAAAAGCCAGTTTCCGGGCGTGAACCCCTTGGCCTTCGCGTGGATGGGGCCGTTCCTGGGCGCCTTGATCCGCCCGGTGGGCGGCTGGCTGGCCGACAAGACGGGCGGCGCGCGTGTCAGCCTGGGTGTGTTTGTCGTCATGACCGCTGGCGTCTATGGCGTGATGCAGTATTTGCCGCATCACGGTGCCAGCGGAAATCTGACCGGGTTTTTCCTGTGCTTCATGGTGCTTTTTGTCGCCTCGGGCATCGGCAACGGCTCCACTTTTCGGATGATTCCGGTGATTTTCATGGATGAGTGTCTGGATGCCGCACGCGGCCAGGGCGCCGAGGCACAGGCCGCCGCCGCCCGGGAAGGCAGCAAGCAGGGCGCCGCCGCGCTCGGGTTTACCGCCGCGATTGGCGCCTATGGCGGCTTCTTCATTCCCACAAGCTACGGAACCTCCATCGACATGACGGGCAGCCCGCATGCGGCGCTCTGGTGGTTCATCGTTTTCTATGTCACATGCATCGCCATCACCTGGTGGTTCTATGCCCGCCGGGGCGCACTGCGGCCTTGCTGAGCCGCGGCGATAGTTCAGCCCAGCAACACAGGCTGCCCCTGGCGGTCGAACGGAATGAACGACGCCACGCGGCCAGCCTTGATGGACTCCACCATGCGCAGCAAGGAAGCCTCGACTTCCTCGCTGGTCGGTGCCAGACCGCCCCGCCCTGCCAGGGCCGCGACGAACACCACTGCCCATTCGCGCCCGAACTGACGCGCCTCCTCCACCAGCGCGGGAAACGTGTCCAACTCATGCGGCGCCTTGTCCACGTACATGAGCGGTGTCAGGGCGCCCCCGAGTCCCGCATCGAAGTGCGCACGTTGCACTGGCGACGCGTCCTCCGGCAATTCGGCGCGCGAAAACACAAATAGCAGGCGCTGCGGCTCGGTCTGCTGGCGCGCCTCCCGCATCAACTCGTCAAAACTTGCAATCGTCATTGTTCATGCTCCACACAAAGATCAAAGCGGCATTCCAACGCGACGCCAGGCCGGCAATGCACGCAACTCAAGTAGTGTCTTGCATTGAATTGTATTGAAGCCGCACTGCCCGAATGGTCCAATCAGTGTCCGTGGTTTGTTCCAGGTCAAAGAACCGGAACACTCGCAGCACTACGATGCCAGACACCGACACCGAGGGAACGACTCTCATGACCAAAACCCTGCGAAAAAGTCCGGCCCAGCATGCGCTCTCGGCCCAACCCATCAGCGAAGAAGTTCTGCTGGAAAAATACAGCAAAGGCGACGAACGGACCGTTGACGCCGTGAACCTGCGCGTGGCACGGGCGCTGGCGCAAAGCGAAGTACCGGAGCAGCGGGCCTCGTGGCAGGCGAAGTTCGTAGAGGCCATGCAGCAGGGTTTCCTGCCGGCAGGGCGTATCCAGTCGGCGGCCGGTACCGATCTTTCCGCCACCCTGATCAACTGTTTCGTCCAGCCGGTCGGAGATTCGATCGCGCAAATGGAGGACGGCTACCCGGGCATCTACACGGCGCTGACGGAGGCGGCGGAAACGATGCGGCGCGGGGGCGGTGTCGGATACGACTTCTCGCGCATCCGGCCGCGCGGCGCTTGGGTCGGCAGCACGCAAAGCAGCGCCTCGGGCCCGATCAGCTACATGCGCGTTTTCGATCGATCGTGCGAGACCGTGGAATCGGCTGGTGCACGGCGCGGTGCGCAAATGGGCGTGCTGCGGTGCGATCACCCCGACATCGAAGAGTTCATCCACGCGAAGGATGCCGGCAACCTGACCAACTTCAATATTTCCGTGGGCGTCACCGATGCCTTCATGGAGGCGGTGCAGGACGATACCGAGGTCGAGCTGGTGCACCGCGCCGAGCCGGGTGCGGCGCAGAAGGCGGGCGGCGCCTATCGCCAGACGTTGGCAGACGGCAGTGCGCAGTGGGTGTACCGCAAGCTGCGCGCCCGCGACCTGTGGGACCAGATCATGCGTTCCACCTATGACCACGCGGAGCCGGGCGTGCTGTTCCTCGACCAGATCAATCGCGACAACAACCTGTCGTACTGCGAATCCATCGCCAGCACCAATCCGTGCGCCGAACAGCCTCTCCCCTCCTACGGCTGCTGTTGTCTGGGTTCGATCGACCTCACGCGCTTCATCCTGCAGCCGTTCGAAGACAGTGCGCAGTTCGACGCTGCCGCGTTTACCCGCATCGCGCGCGTCGCCGTGCGCATGCTCGACAATGTGCTCGATGCGACGGTATGGCCTTTGCCCCAGCAACACGATGACGCCCGCAACAAGCGCCGGGTCGGGCTCGGCTTCACGGGACTGGGCGATGCCCTCATCATGCTGGGCCTGCGCTACGACACACAGCAGGCCCGCGCCATGGCGCAGCATATCTCGCAGGTCCTGCGCGATGCCGCCTATGACGCTTCGGTCGAGCTGGCACGCGAACGTGGCGCCTTTCCGCTCTTCAACGCGGACCTGTACCTCAGCGGCAGCACGTTTGCCTCGCGCCTTCCCCAAGCCCTGAAGGACCGCATCCGCGCACACGGCCTGCGCAACTCGCATCTTCTGTCCATTGCGCCAACCGGTACCATCAGCCTGGCGTTTGCCGACAACGCCAGCAACGGCATCGAACCCGCTTTCAGCTGGAGCTACACGCGCAAAAAGCGCATGGCGGACGGCAGCACCCGGGAATATTCGGTGCAAGACCATGCGTGGCGGCTGTACCGGCATCTGAAGGGCGAGAACACGCCGCTAACCTCCGCCTTCGTGACGGCACTGGAGATGAGCGCGCAGGCGCACGCGGCCATGGTGGCGGCGGTGGCGCCGTTTATCGACACTTCGATTTCCAAGACCGTCAATGTGCCGGCGGACTATCCCTACACAGATTTCCAGAACCTCTATCTGCAAGCATGGCAATCCGGACTCAAGGGGCTGGCCACCTACCGGCCCAATGACGTGCTGGGCGCCGTGCTCAGTACCTCGCCCTCCCCGGTCGTCGCGCCGCTGCATATTGACAGCGTGAACCGGCGCCTCGCACTGGATCGCCTGCCGGCACCGGTGCTTTCCTCGCTGCGCTGGCCAGGCCGGCCCGAATTGCCCGGTGGCAACCCGGCCTGGACTTTCATGGTGCATCACCCGTTCGGGGACTTTGCGCTGTTCGTGGGCGAGCTAGCACCCGAGGATGGCAGCGCCCCACAGCCGTTCGAGGTCTGGGTCAACGGCGCCGAGCAGCCGCGCGGCCTGGGCGCGTTGGCGAAAACCCTGTCCATGGATTTGCGGGCCAACGATCCCGCCTGGCTGCAGCTCAAGCTGGATGTGCTGGCCACGGTGGCGGAAGAACGCTCGTTCGAGATGCCGTTTCCCCCGCACGGCCACAAGCGCCTGTTCCCGGGCGTGGTCGCCGCCACGGCCGCGGTCATCCGCTGGCGCTGCGAACAGCTCAAGGCGTTGCCACTGCTGGGGCGTGGCGGCGCCACACCCGTGCTGGATGCCATGTTCAGCCGGGACGAGCCACACACCGGCCCGTCCGGAACATTGGCCTGGGCCGTGGACGTGGACAACCCCGCGACGGGCGAAGCATTCACCGTGACGCTCAAGGAGGTCACGCTGCCGGGTGCCGATGGCAGCACGGCCACGCGGCCGTGCGCGGTGGGCTTCTCGGGCAACTACCCGCGCGCGCTGGACGGGCTCGCCCGCCTGCTTTCGCTCGATATGCGGGTGGTCGATCCGGCCTGGATCGGCATGAAGCTGCGCAAGCTGCTCAACTACGCCGAACCGCTGGGCAGCTTCATGGCCTTCGTGCCCGGCCTGCCGCACAGCGAGCGGCGCCAGCAAACCTGGCCATCCACCGTCGCGTATATCGCCAGACTCATCATCCACCGCTACGCGATGCTGGGTGTACTGAGCGAGGAAGGCTACCCGCTGCGGGACATGGGCGTGCTCGATGCACCCCGCGATCGCGATGCGCCTCTGCTGCTGGCCGGACGAATCTGTCCGGAGTGCAGCAACCACACCATGATCCAGAAGGATGGCTGCGACTTTTGCACGTCCTGCGGCTTTGTAGGCCAATGCGGTTGACGCGCAGCCGGTGGCTCGCCGCAATGCGGCGTTGGGCCGCTTTCAATGCAGATGCCGAGGCTTGCGCCCGCCGCCATGACCAAAGCCGCCATGGCCGCCCGTGCCGCGCGGTAGCTTGCCAATGTCCAGCGAACTGACGAGCGCATCGAAGCGCCGTGCAAACAGCTTGTCGATTTCGGCGACCACACCGGTCAACTCGGCACCATCGAAGTGCCGCTCCATCGTACCCACGACATCCTGCACCAGCAAGTCACGCTGGACCTGCAGGATCGCGGCGGGATCGGGTCCGACGAAAAACATGATGAAGTCGTCGCGCGACTCCTCGGGCGCGTCCTCATCGTCATCGTCTTCGTCGAAATCGGCGTCGTAAAACGAAACCTCGATGGCCGCACCCTTCGCCGCCAATTCGTTGAGGCTCATGCCCATTTCGTCGAGCGCTTCGCGAAAGTCTTCGTCGCCACGAACCGTCCAGCACAACTGAAGCAGATGCTCCTTCGCGTCAAACTTGATGCCTGGCTCTTCTTCGTAGACACTCCTCGCTCCGTCAGCCAGCGAGCGAGCGCCCGCATACCGCCACATCGGCGCGAGCGCGTCCTGAAGCTGCCCAAAGGTCACTTCGGGGCGCAGGGGAACCTCGCCATGAACGTGAATTTCAAAAGGGGTGTTGTAGCGTGACATGGTCTGATGTTAATGGTGCCCGAAGCCGGGGTCGAACCGGCACGCCCCTTATTCAGGAAAGCGGCGGATTTTAAGTCCGCTGTGTCTACCAATTCCACCATTCGGGCCTAGCCTGTATTGTGAAACAAAACAGCCCCGCCAACAGAGCAGTTGACAGGGCTGAGTCTGGAGGCGCGGCCCGGAGTCGAACCGGGCTAGCCGGATTTGCAATCCGGTACATAACCGCTTTGTTACCGCGCCAGATCGGGACAAGTCGTGCGACAAAAAAGGGAAGCTTGCAGCTTCCCTTTTGATCAATCTGGAGCGGGAGAAGAGTCTCGAACTCTCGACCTCAACCTTGGCAAGGTTGCGCTCTACCAACTGAGCTACTCCCGCGTTTCAAGCGTCGAATTATAGCGTAGTTTTTTGGCCCGGCCGCGTCACGTCATCAATGTTTGACCGCGACCGGGGCGACCGGCGCCACGCTTTCCGCAGGCACCGGCGCAGGGACCGCGGCAGCAGCCCCTTCATCGTCAACCAGCGGCGTGGGCATGCGCTCCAGTGCAATCTGCAACACCTGGTCGATCCATTTGACCGGTACGATCTCGAGACCGTTTTTGACATTCTCCGGAATGTCCTGCAGGTCTTTCGCATTTTCTTGCGGAATCAGGACGGTCTTAATGCCGCCGCGCAATGCCGCAAGAAGCTTTTCTTTCAGGCCGCCAATCGCCGTGACTTCGCCGCGCAAGGTGATCTCACCCGTCATGGCCACATCGCCATGCACGGGAATACCCGTGAGCGCAGACACGAAAGCGGTCGTCATGGCCGCCCCGGCACTCGGACCGTCCTTGGGAGTGGCGCCGTCCGGAACATGGATATGGATGTCCTTCTTCTCGAACGCATCGTCCTTGATGCCAAGCCGATGTGACCGGCTGCGCACCACGGTGCGCGCGGCCTCCACCGACTCCTTCATCACGTCGCCCAGCGAGCCGGTGCGACTGATTACCCCCTTGCCTGGCATGCTGGTGGCTTCAATGGTAAGCAGATCTCCGCCCACCTCGGTCCACGCAAGCCCTACCACCTGGCCGACCTGATTCTGGTTTTCGGCGCGCCCATAGCTGAACTTGCGGACGCCCAGGAAATCATTCAGGTTTTCGCTGTTCACGGTCACCTGCGGTGTAATTTTTTTCAGCAGCAGCGCCTTGACCACCTTGCGGCAGATTTTGGACAGCTCGCGCTCCAGCGACCGCACGCCCGCCTCTCGCGTGTAGTAGCGCACGATGTCCCGCACCGCATCTTCCGCGACCTGCAACTCACTTGGCTTGAGCCCGTTGTTCTTGAGTTGCTTGGGCAGCAGGTACTTGACGGCGATATTGATTTTTTCATCCTCGGTGTAACCCTCCAGACGAATCACTTCCATGCGATCAAGCAACGCCGGTGGAATGTTCATGGAATTCGAGGTCGCGACGAACATCACGTCGCTCAAATCGAAATCCACCTCGACGTAGTGGTCGCCAAAGGTATGGTTTTGTTCCGGGTCCAGCACTTCGAGCAGGGCGCTCGACGGGTCACCGCGAAAGTCCGTGCCCAGCTTGTCGATCTCGTCCAGCAGGAACAGCGGATTGCGCGTACCGACCTTGGCGAGACTCTGCAGCACCTTGCCCGGCATTGCACCAATGTAGGTTCGCCGGTGCCCGCGGATCTCGGCCTCGTCACGCATGCCGCCCAGCGCCACGCGCACATACTTGCGCCCGGTCGCCTTCGCGATGGACTGGCCCAGGGAAGTCTTGCCCACGCCCGGGGGCCCGACCAGGCACAGGATGGGCGCCTTGACCTTGTCCACGCGCTGCTGCACCGCAAGATACTCAAGGATGCGGTCCTTCACCTTTTCCAGACCGTAGTGGTCTTCGTTGAGCACAGTCTCCGCGTTACCCAGGTCGTGCTTGATCTTGGTCTTCTTGCTCCACGGCAGACCAATCAGCACATCGATGTAGTTGCGCACCACCGTCGCCTCGGCCGACATGGGCGACATCAGCTTGAGCTTCTTGAACTCACCTTCCGCCTTTTTCAAGGCCTCCTTCGACATCTTGGCGAGCTTTATCTTCTTTTCGACCTCTTCGAGGTCGGCCCCATCCTCGCCTTCGCCGAGTTCCTTCTGGATCGCCTTGACCTGTTCGTTCAGGTAAAAGTCGCGCTGGTTCTTTTCCATCTGGCGCTTCACGCGGCCACGGATTTTCTTGTCCACGTTCAGGATATCGACCTCGCGCTCGAGCTGTTCGTACAGATTCTCCAGGCGCGGCTTGACATCGGCCAGGTCCAAGACGGCCTGCTTGTTGTCCAGCTTGAGCGGCAGATGGGCCGCGATGGTATCGGCCAGCCGACCCGGATCGTCGATGCTGGAGATCGAGGTCAGAATCTCCGGCGGGATCTTCTTGTTGAGCTTGACGTACTGGTCAAACTGCTGCATCACGGCGCGGCGCAGCGCCTCGACTTCCGTGGATTTCTGATCGGAAGGCACGGACTCCACCGGCAACACATTCGCCGTAAAGTGCGTCTCGCCGTCCTCGATCCGGTTCACCCTGGCGCGCTGCTGCCCTTCCACCAGCACCTTCACGGTGCCGTCGGGCAATTTGAGCATTTGCAAAATGGTGGAAACGCAACCCACCTCGAACATGTCCGAGACAGACGGTTCGTCCTTGGCGGCGGCCTTCTGCGCCACGAGCATGATGCGGCGCTCCGACTCCATCGCAAGTTCCAGCGCCTTGATGCTCTTGGGGCGCCCCACAAAAAGCGGGATCACCATGTGAGGAAAGACCACCACGTCCCGCAATGGCAGCAGCGGCAGATCGAGGGGCATCGCGGACAGGGGCGTTTGGCCAGACATGGAGAACCTTTGAATTAAGTGTTGAATATGGCCCGCATGCGCAAAATTTCAACCCATCGATGTGTCAACCCGCGATGGGGTAGCGGGACGCGAGCCTCGCACTAGGCTTTCTTCGCGGATTCGCGGTAAACGAGCAAGGGAGGCTTGTTCTCATCAATGGTCGATTCGTCGACCACGACCTTGTCCACATTCGATGCGTTCGGCAAATCGAACATGGTGTCGATCAACGACTGTTCAAGAATGGACCGCAGGCCGCGCGCGCCGGTCTTGCGCGCCAGCGCCTTCCTGGCAATGGCATTGAGCGCCGACGGGCGAATTTCCAGATCGACGCCCTCCATCGCCAGCAACTTGCCATATTGCTTGATCAGCGCGTTCTTCGGCTCGGTGAGGATTTGCACCAGCGCGCTCTCGCTGAGTTCGGCCAGCGTGGCCACCACCGGCATGCGCCCCACCAGCTCGGGGATCAGCCCGAACTTGATCAGATCTTCCGGCTCGACCTCCTTGAAGACTTCGGTCAACGCGCGCTGCTGCTTGCTTTTCACCGCAGCGCCAAAGCCGATGCCGGAAGACTCGGTACGGTTTTCAATGACTTTTTCAAGGCCCGAGAAAGCACCGCCACAAATGAACAGGATATTGGTCGTGTCGACCTGCAGGAAATCCTGATTCGGATGCTTGCGCCCCCCCTGCGGTGGCACGCTAGCCATGGTGCCCTCAATCAGCTTGAGCAAGGCCTGCTGCACGCCTTCGCCCGATACGTCGCGGGTAATCGACGGGTTGTCGGACTTGCGCGATATCTTGTCGATCTCATCGATGTAGACAATGCCGCGCTGGGCCCGCTCCACATCGTAATTGCAGCTTTGCAGCAGCTTTTGCACGATGTTCTCGACGTCCTCGCCCACATAGCCGGCTTCGGTCAGCGTCGTGGCATCGGCCATCACGAACGGCACGTCAAGCATGCGAGCCAGCGTCTGGGCCAGCAGCGTCTTGCCGGAGCCCGTGGGGCCGATCAGCAGGATGTTGCTCTTGGCCAGTTCGACATCGTCTTTCTTCGCCTTCTCCTGATGCCGCAGCCGCTTGTAGTGGTTATAGACCGCCACCGACAGCGTGCGCTTGGCAACCTCCTGGCCGATCACGTAGTTGTCCAGGTTGGCCTTGATCTCGGTCGGCGTGGGCAGATCGCCGCGCACTTCGCGCGCCCCATCGGCCACGGGCAACTCGTCACGAATGATCTCGTTGCACAGGTCGATGCACTCGTCGCAAATGAAGACGGAAGGGCCTGCGATGAGCTTCTTGACCTCGTGCTGGCTTTTCCCGCAAAAGGAGCAGTACAGGGTTTTTTCGCTGGAAGAGCCTTTTTTCTCGGCCATGTAAGGGGCGCCTTGCCTTGTTACGGGTAGTTTCTGAATGATAACCAAATATGAACGGCGCTTTCTGTTACAGAAAACGCCGTTGCCGCCATGCAACGCCGCCGGCACGCGCGCCTAGATGCGCTTGGCGATCACCTTGTCGACCAGGCCGTAGTCCCTGGCCTCGTCCGCGGACAGAAAATAGTCGCGCTCGGTGTCGTGCGTGATTTTCTCCAGCGGCTGGCCAGTGCGCTCGGCCAGGATGCGGTTCATCTGGTCCTTGGTCCTGAGGATGTCGCGCGCATGGATTTCAATGTCGGTCGCCTGGCCGCTCGTGCCGCCCAGCACCTGGTGGATCATGATCTTGGAGTTCGGCAGCGAGAAGCGCTTGCCCTTGGCGCCGGCCGCCAGCAGGAATGCGCCCATGCTGGCCGCGAAACCGCAGCACAGGGTGGAGACGTCGGGCTTGATGAAGTTCATGGTGTCGAAGATCGCCATGCCCGCGCTGACCGAACCGCCCGGGGAGTTGATGTAGAACGAGATGTCCTTGTCCGGGTTCTCGCTCTCCAGGAACAGCAGTTGCGCCACCACCAGATTCGCGGTCTGGTCGTTTACCTCGCCCACCAGGAAGATCACCCGCTCCTTGAGCAGGCGCGAATAGATGTCGTAGGACCGCTCGCCACGGCCCGACTGCTCGATGACCATCGGGATCATGCCCAGGCCCTTGGTTTCCAGTGCGCTCATGTTTTCTCCAGAGATGCTGTCGGTACTGTACCGGTAAACAAATGGGGCCTGTGCCGCCAAGCACAAGCCCCCGGTCGCCAGATGGACGGATGGATCAGTTCTGGCCCATGAGCTCGTCGAACGGAACCGTCTTTTCGTTGATTTTCGCCTTGGCCAGCACAAATTCAGTCACATTGTTTTCAATCACCATGGCCTCCACCTCGGCCAGGCGCCGGTTGTCGCTGTAGTACCAGCGCACCACATCGACCGGCTTTTCATAGCTGGAAGCCAATTCGTCGATGTGCGCCTTGATCTGCTCGGGCTTGGCCTGCAGTTCATGGCCGCGCACCAGCTCGGCCACCACCAGGCCCACGCGTACGCGGCGCTCGGCCTGCGGACGAAACACGTCATCGGGGATCGGTGCCTTGTCCGCATCCTTGATGCCGCGCTGCTTGAGGTCGGCGCGCGCGGCTTCGATCATGCGATCCACCTCGGCCTGCACGCTGGACTTGGGCAGGTCGAGTTCGGCTTTCGAGACCAGTGCATCCATCACGGCCTGCTTGTTGCGCGCCTGCAGGCGGAACTTGATCTCGCGCTCCAGGTTCTTGCGCACGTCCGCGCGCAAACCCTCGACCGTCGCATCGGGGATGCCGAGCGACTTGGCCAGCGCCTCGTTCACTTCGGGCAGGTGCGCCGCCTCGACTTTCTTGACCGTGACCATGAAGTCCGCCGCCTTGCCGGCTACTTCCTTGCCCTGGTAATCGGCCGGGAACGACAGCGGGAAGGTCTTGCTCTCCCCGGCCTTCATGCCGCGCACGGCATCCTCGAACTCTCCCAGCATCTGGCCGTCACCAACCAGAAACTGGAAGTCTTCGGCCTTGCCGCCCTGAAACGGCTCGCCGTCGATCTTGCCATCGAAGTCAACCGTGACGCGGTCCCCCGACTGTACCGCCGCATCGTGCGCGCGCTGGGTGAAGGTACGGCGCTGCTTGCGCAGGATCTCCAGCGTCTTGTCGATGGCGGCATCGTCCACCTCGGCGCTCAGCTTTTCGATTTCGGCGGTGGACAGGTCGGCGATCGTCACCTCGGGGAAAACCTCGAAGACCGCATCGAAGGTCAGCTCTCCCTCGGGCGCGCCCTCCTTCTCGCTGATGCGGGGCTGGCCGGCCACGCGCAGCTTGGCCTCGTTCGCGGCATTTGCAAAGGCCTCGCCGACCTTGTCGTTCATCACTTCGTAATGCACCGAGTAGCCGTAGCGCTGCGCCACCACCGTCATCGGCACCTTGCCGGGACGAAACCCGTCCATCTTCACGGTGCGGGCCATGCGCTTGAGGCGCGCGTCGACCTCGGACTGGATCACGCCGACGGGCAGTGTCAGTGTGATCTTGCGCTCCAGCTTTTCAAGGGTTTCAACAGTCACGGACATACGGTTCTCCAAATATCAACATCTCGGGCCATCTGGTGCGCGGGGGGGGACTCGAACCCCCACACCATCACTGGCGTCAGGACCTAAACCTGGTGCGTCTACCAATTTCGCCACCCGCGCGGTCTCAAAAACATGACGGACAGGCCGCACGCTGGCAGGTGCCCGCCCGCCGCGCGATCGCCCGCCTCCATTCGGTCAACCTTCTATTTTAGACGGAACACGCCATGCGCCCGGAACGGGGGCACCGGGTCAGCGACAATCCGTGCCGTGAATCGCCCCACGCCCGTCGACCCGTTGCCCCGAACGCACTACGAGAACTTCCCGGTCGCGTCCTGGCTGTGCCCGCCCCGACTGCGCCCGGCCATTGCCGCCATCTATTGGTTCGCCCGCACGGCCGACGACCTGGCGGATGAAGGCGATGCGCCGGCGCAGCAACGACTGGACGATCTGGCCGTGTATGGTGCCGATCTCGCCGCCGTGACCGGCTGCGGGGCGTCCTCCCCGCGCTGGCCCGAAGTATTCGGGCCGCTGTGCGCTGCCCAGCGTGACTTCGACTTACCCGTCCCCTTGCTCGCCAATGTGCTGAGCGCATTCGAGCAGGACGTGACCAGGACACGGGATCGCGCGGGTTACGAAGACCGCGACGAGTTGCTGGACTATTGCCGCCGCTCCGCCAATCCGGTGGGCCGGCTGCTGCTGCATTTGTATGGCGTGAACGATGCACAGGCGTTGGCGCGCAGCGACTGCATTTGCACCGCATTGCAGCTCATCAACTTCTGGCAGGACCTGGGACTGGACATCGCACGCGGGCGCTTCTACCTGCCGCGCCAGGACTGCGCCGTCCACGGCGTCACCCAGGACGATCTGCTGGCCTTGAGATCGACCGCGAAAACAACGAAATTGATAGCGTCTCAGGTAGAATGGGCAAGGGCTACCATGCTAAATGGCTCTGCATTGGTGCATCAGGTGCCGGGCCGCGCAGGCTGGGAGCTGCGTCTCGTCGTGCAAGGCGGCCTGCGCATCCTGGACAGGATCGAAGCGATGGGCTTCAATACCTTGAGCGCGCGCCCCAGGCTCACCGCGTGGGACGCGCCGCTGCTTCTGTGGCGCGCCATATGGATGTAACAATCTGGATGTGACAATCGCGCCATGACGCCCGAGCAATACGTCCAGCAAAAGGCCGCCGCCTCCGGCAGCAGCTTTTACTATGCCTTCCTCTTTTTGCCCAAGCCGCGCCGTGCCGCCATCACCGCGTTTTATGCGTTCTGCCGCGAGATCGACGATGTGGTGGATGACATGGTGGATCCGGGCGTGGCGCGCACCAAGCTGGCCTGGTGGCAATCCGAGGTCGCGCAGTCGTTCGCGGGTCAGCCCAGCCATCCGGTCATGCGGGCCCTCACGCCGGCGCTCACCGAGTACCAGATCGAGCCGCGCCACCTGCAGGCCATCATCGAGGGCTGCCAGATGGACCTGGAGCAGACCCGCTACCTCGACTTTGCCGGCCTGCAAACCTACTGCCACCTCGTCGCGGGTATCGTGGGCGAGGTGTCGGCGCGCATCTTCGGCCAGACGCAGCCGCAAACCACGGACTACGCGCACAAGCTGGGGCTGGCATTTCAGCTCACCAACATCATTCGCGACGTGGGCGAGGACGCGATGCGCGGGCGCATCTACCTGCCGGTGAGCGAATTGCAGCAGTTCGACGTGAAGGCGCACGAAATCCTCAAGCGCCCCAAGCCGTCAACCGATGCGGGCGCGGACGATTTCGCGGCACGCTTCGCGGCGCTCATGCGGTTCCAGACGCAGCGTGCGCGCGCGCTGTACGCCGAGGCCCTGGCCCTGTTGCCCGGCGCGGACCGCCGCGCGCAAAAGCCGGGGCTCATGATGGCCAGCATCTACCAGACGCTGCTGCGCGAGATCGAGCGCGACAACTTTCCCGTGCTGCACCAGCGCATCAGCCTCACGCCGGTACGCAAACTCTGGCTCGCGTGGCGGGTGCAGGCGCTGGGGCGCCTGTAAATATGACCCCCACGCTCGGCACTTCGTGTCCTCGCTGCCCCCCGAGGGGGCCGTCGGCCGCCTTGGGACGGCCCAGCGCCGGCCGGATGGCCCTCGTGCTTGCCGCTTCGCGTGCCGCGCTGCCATGAAAATCGCCATCATCGGCGCTGGCTGGGCGGGCCTCGCGGCAGCGGTGCAGGCCACGCAAGATGGACACCACGCTACTGTTTTCGAAGCGTCGCGCGCACTCGGCGGACGCGCCAGGGGCCTGAACTGCAAGTTGCCGGACGGTACCTCCGTTGCGCTGGACAACGGCCAGCACATCCTGATCGGCGCCTATGTTGAGACCTTGCGCCTGATGCGGCGGGTGGGTGTGGACCCTGAGCGGGTGCTGGCGAGACTGCCACTGAGCTTGCGTTTTCGCGACGGCAACGGCCTCGCGCTGCGCTACGGCCGCGCCCCCTGGGACGGGCTGGCTGGCATCCTGATGGCGCACGGCTGGCGCTGGCGCGACCGCCTGGCGCTGCTGCGCCGCGCGATCGGCTGGCGGCTCGGCGGCTTCCGGTGCCCGGCCGGCAGCACCGTCGCGCAGCTTTGTGCCGCGCTGCCCGCGAAGCTGCGGGTTGAATTCATCGAACCCCTGTGCGCCGCCGCGCTGAATACGCCGGCAGACCAGGCCAGCGGCCAGGTGTTCCTGCGCGTGCTGCAGGACAGCCTGTTCGGGAGCCATGGCGGCTCCAACCTGCTGCTGCCCCGGGTGAATCTGGGCCAACTGTTTCCCGACGCGGCGGCACGCTGGCTGCAGGCGCACGGCGGGGCGATCCGCGTCGGCCAGCGCGTTCAGGCGCTGCACCACGGCAGGGCCGACGCGGGCACGTCGCCGGTGACGCCGTGGCACGTCAACGGGGAAACGTTCGACCGCGCGATTCTCGCGACTTCAGCATCCGATGCGGTGGCAGTCCTTTCTGCATCTACGCCTGCAGCTCCTCCAGCCATTGCGATCCAGCTGCAACGCTGGGCCGCAATCGCCGATGCCCTGCGCTTTGAAGCCATCACCACCGTGTATGCGCTGGCCGCTCCGGGCGTCCATGCGTCGCCCGATCTGCTGCCCTGCCCCATGCTGGCGCTGCGCAGCAGCCCCGACCCGGCGCGCGCGGCCCCTGCGCAGTTCGTGTTCGATCGCGGCCAGCTCGGCGGCCCCGCGAATCTGCTGGCCTTCGTGGTCAGCACCAGCAACGGCAGCCGCACCGACCTGCAGGCACAGGTGGTCGCGCAGGCGCGCGCCGAGCTGGGCCTGCAGGTCCAGCCAATCCAGACCATCGTGGAAAGGCGCGCAACGTTTGCATGCACGCCAGGCCTGGTGCGCCCGCCCCGACAGATCGCGCCGAACCTGCTGGCCTGCGGCGACTATGTCGACGGCCCCTACCCGGCGACGCTGGAGGGCGCCACGCGCAGCGGTATCGCTGCGGCGCAACAGATGTGACGGCATCGTCGCAGCGCCGTCGTTGTGACCACGGCACGCTGCGGTGTCGCGCCGTCATGCGCACGCGAACTCCTGCTTGTCTGATACGCGGCAGAGTGCGGGAAAATACCGCATGAGCCTCACCCCCCGCTTCGCGCCCGAACCGGCGCATACCCATGGACAAGCCCCGCGAACCGCCGTGCTGTTGTGCAACCTGGGCACGCCCGAGGCGCCCACGGCGGCAGCGCTGCGGGTGTATCTGGCCGAATTTCTGAGCGACCGCCGCGTGGTCGAAATCCCGAAGCCCCTCTGGTGGCTGATCCTGCACGGCATCGTCCTGCGCACGCGGCCGGCCAAGTCGGCGACCAAATACGCGAGCATCTGGAGCAAGGACGGTTCGCCGCTCAAGGTCTGGACCGCCAAGCAGGCATTGATGCTGCGTGGCTGGCTGGGCGAGCGCGGGCACCACGTCACGGTGCGCTACGCCATGCGCTACGGCAGCCCGTCGATCGCGTCCGAACTGGATGTACTGAAGGCCGAAGGCGCGACACGCGTGCTGATCCTGCCCGCCTACCCGCAGTACTCGGGCACCACCACGGCCAGCGTGTTCGATGCGGTTTACGCGTGGGCGCGAAAGACGCGCGCCGTTCCCGAACTGCGCTTCGTGAACCATTACCACGACGATGCCGGGTACATTGGCGCACTGGCGCGCCGCATCAAGAACCATTGGCAGGACCACGGACGGCCCGACCAGCTGGTGATGAGCTTTCACGGCGTGCCAGAGCGCACGCTGCGCCTGGGCGACCCCTACCACTGCGAGTGCCGCAAGACAGGCCGGTTGCTGGCCGAAAAACTGGGGCTGCGCGCGGATCAATACACACTCACCTTCCAGTCGCGCTTCGGCAAGGCCAAATGGCTGCAGCCCTACACCGAACCGACGCTGGTGGCGCTGGCGCGCTCCGGAACGAAACGCGTGGATGTGATCTGCCCCGGCTTCACCAGCGACTGCCTGGAAACGCTGCAGGAAATCAATCAGGAGGCGCGCCAGGCTTTCCTGCTGGCGGGCGGGCAGGAATTCCACTGCATCCCGTGCCTGAACGATCAGCCCGAGTGGATCGGCGCGCTGTGCGGCGTGGCCGAGCAGCACATGGCGAACTGGCCCACGCAGGCGGCGCCCGATGCAGCGGCACTGGCCGATTCACGCGCCGCGGCAAAGGCGCTCGGCGCCAGCCAATAGGTTGGCGCAATGATGCTATATTTTCTATAGTAAACCTGGAAGAATGGGCAACGGCTTGCAGCCGGCTTTTGCACGTAACCGGCGCAAGCGCGGGGGCCGCGGCATGGCTATTTAACCTGCGCTGCCCCGCCCGCCGCTGCGGCGGCCTGCGCCTTTTGTTCCGCTGCCTTCTTCTTGGCCAGGTGCCGGCCCGCAATGCAGCCGCCCACCGCGCCCAACACCGCATGATGGTGCGCGTAGTGACCAGCCACGGCTCCCACGGCGGCGCCCTTGATACAACCTTTGGCGCTCGCGACGCCGGACATCCCGGCCAGCACGAGCGCGCACGCCACCGCCATCACAACTTTGGATTTCATCACTGCCCCTTTGAAAATGAGATGTGCCGAGCCTCCATTAACGCCAGCCACACCGATCCTGTTGACAATAGCTCTTCGAGATTCTGGCTGAATCCGCCGACCATCGGGTCAACCGCCACGCGGCCCTGGACGGCGGCACCCGGCGCAGCCTGCCGCGGCCGCCCTCCGGATTCAAACGGCGGCGTCAATAAAGGCCGTCACAAGGTCCAGATGCGCGGGCACGTTCAGCGCAGGGGCGTGGCCGCAACCGGGCACTTCCACGATTCGCGTCAGGCCGCGCAGCCCGGGGCCACGCTTCATCATTTGAGCGGTCGTCTCGCGCAGAACCAGGTCGGACTCGGCGCCGCGCAGGCACAGCACCGGAACATCGATGGCGTCGTAGTGATCCCAGACAAGATAGTCGTTCGGGTAGTGGGTGAACTGCTGCACCATGGCCGGATCGTAGTGCGGCGTGACGCGGCCGTCGCGCAGGCGCCGCGTCGAAGTCTCGGTCAGGCGGCGCCACTGGCCTTCACTGAGCCAGCCGTAGGGTTTGTACACCTGCCGGAAGAAGGCTTCGAGTTCGCGCACGGTCGCGAAGGCCGGCGGATTGCCCGCATAGGACTTGATGCGCTCAATGGCCGCATCGGCCACTTGCGGCGCCGTGTCGTTCAACACCAGGCTCTGGATGCAGCCCTTGAGCGCGGGCTGGTACAGGCCCGACGCGCACACCAAGCCGATGGCGCCCCCCATCGAGGTGCCGACCCAGTGCGCCCGGGTGATGCCCAGTTGCGCCACCAGATCGGCCGCGATGCGCGCGTAGAACGCCAGGCAATACTCCTGCTTCGGATCGGGGCTCCACTGGCTCAGGCCGCGCCCTATCGTGTCCGGGCAGATCACGCGGTAGCGGGAGCTCAAATGCGCGGCCAGCTCGTCCATGTCGCGCCCGGTGCGCGCCAGACCATGCCAGGCGATCACGACCGGCGCGTCCGCGGCGCCCCAGTCGGTGTAGTGGATTTCGCGCCCGGCGCAGGTCAGGTACTCGGAAGTGAACGACGTCATGTGGGAACCTTTGATTTTTTCCCCTGCGGCGCGCCCGAGCGCAGCCGCCCGACGATGCCGCTCGGAAAGAAATAGACCGAGAGCACGAACAACACACCCAGCCACAGCAGCCAGCGATCGGGCGAGAGCAGCGCCGCAAGCCACGGCAGAGCGCTCACGGCCTGCCCGGCGAGCTTGAGCAGGTCCTGCAGATAGCTTTGCGCCACCAGGAACAGCGCCGCGCCGATGGCCGCGCCGTAGATCGTGCCCATGCCGCCAATCACCACGATCAGCAGCACATCGACCATGATCTCGAAAGAGAGCGACGTGTCCGGTCCGTTGTAGCGCAGCCAGATCGCGAGCAGCGCGCCGGCCAACGTGGCGAACAGCGCCGACAGGATACTGGAGGCAGTGCGGTACACCACCACGCGATAGCCGATCGCCTCGGCGCGGAACTCGTTCTCGCGGATCGCCTGCAGCACGCGCCCGAACGGTGAATTCACGATGCGCAGCAGCGCGAGCAGCAAGACCAGTGCCGCCACGAACACCAGGTAGTAGCACAGAAGCCGGCCATCGAGCGAGACGCCCAGAAACGGTGTGTCGCGCCACTCGAAGCCCGGCGAGATGACTTGCGGCAGCCGGAAGGTCAGGCCATCCTCGCCGCCCGTGAAGTCGTACAGCTGCGAGGCGAGCGACTGGAACGCCGAGGCCACCGCCAGCGTGATCATGGCGAAGAAGATGGCGCGCACGCGCAGCGAGAACAGCCCGATGACGAGCGACAGCACCAGCGACAGCGCGAGCGCGGCCGCGAGCCCGGCCAGCACCGCGCCCCAACCGGGCCCGAGCCGGGTCGCCGAGATCGCAATGCCGTAGGCGCCAATACCGAAGAACATGGTGTGGGCAAAGCTCACGATGCCGGTGTAGCCCAGCAGCAAATCGAAGCTCGCCACCAGCACGATGAACACCAGCACCTTGGCCGCCACGCTCAGCGCCTTCACGCCGGGAAAGATGAACGGCGCAAAGGCCAGGGCCAGCAGCAGCGCGACCAGCAGCACCGCGAGGATGCGGCTGCGCGGCAGGTCATTGGACAGGAGACGTTGCAACATCGGAGACACCCGGTCAGCGGCTGGTCACGGCATAGACGCCCTGCGGACGCCACAGCAGTACCACCACCATCAGAAAAATAGTTGCGAACTGCGTGAGCGTGGGCAACAGGAAGCCCACGTAGTTGTTCATCAGGCCTACCAGCAGCGCACCGATGAGCGCGCCACCGGTCGAGCCCAGGCCGCCGATGATGATCACGATGAAGGTCAGCACCAGCACCTGGGAGCCCATCTGCGGCACCAGGTTCTGCTGGAACAGCCCCCACATCACTCCACCCAGGCCCGCCAGCGCGCTGCCCACCACAAAAACGCCGACGAACAGCCGCCCGATGCGATACCCCAGCGACTCGACCATCTCGCGGTCCTGCACGCCGGCGCGGATCAACAGGCCGATCTTGGTGCGGCCCAGCGTCCAGGCCAGCGCGCCGAACACCAGCACGCCGACCACGAGTGCGAGAATCCGGTACTTGCTGATCACCGCGTTGGCCACCAGGATCGAGCCATTCAGCGCCTGCGGCAGCGGCAGCGGTATCTGCTCGGGACCCCAGATGACCTTGATGAGTTCCTCGCCGATGACCATGCCGCCCATCGTCACGAGGATCTGCTTCAAATGCTGGCCATAGACGGGCCGCACGATGAAGCGCTCGAACGCCAGGCCGACCCCGCCCGCCACCGCCATGGCCACCAGCATGGCCGGGAACACCGCGGCCAGGTTGCGCCAGAGCTCACCCGAACCGGTCCAGTCGCTCATCAGGCCCAGCACGCTGCTCGCGACAAACGCACCCAGCGCGATGAACACGCCGTGGCCGAAGTTGAGCACGTCCATCAGGCCGAAGATCAGCGTCAGGCCCGAGGCGATCACGAAGATGATCATGCCCATGGCCAGCCCCGCCACGGTGAGCGTGACCCACGTCGAGAATGAGCCGGTCAGCGGGAGGGCGACGAGTGCCAGCACGGGCACCAGCAAAAGAGGCTTCCAGTCGAAGTCCAGCGCCTTCATGCGGCGTCTCCCGCACACCTGAATGCTCTATTGTTGATAGCTAATTTCCCATATACCATACCGGCTTGGGCCACTTTTTGTTCAATATTTTTCACAATGCCAGCCCCAGCAGCGACTGCTGCAAGGCCGCGTCACTTGCGAACGCCGCCATGCCACCGCTGTGCACCACGCGCCCGTTGTCCATCACGGCGACCGTATCGCCCAGGCGCTGCGCGAAGTTCAGGTTTTGCTCGACCAGCAAAATGGTGACGCCGCTCGCCTTGAGCTCGGCAAACGCGTCGATCATGTTGTTGATGATGGCCGGCGCCAGGCCCTTGCTCGGCTCGTCCACGATTAGCAACTCGCGCGGCTCGACAATGGCGCGCGCCACCGCGAGCATCTGCTTTTGCCCGCCCGACAGCTTGCCCGCGGGATGGTTCCAGAACTTCTCGACCGCGGGAAAGAGCTTGAAGATCCATTGCAGCCGCTTGTCGTCCATCTGGGCCGCGTTCGTGGCGCCGCGCGCCGCCAGCAGCATGTTCTCCTTCACCGTGAGGTCCGAGAAGATGCCCATGTTTTCGGGCACGTAGGCGATGCCGAGCTGCGCGATCTGCGGCGTGTGCAGCGCGCTGATGTCGCGCTCGCCAAAGCGCACCCGGCCCTGCGATGCGTGCCACAGGCCCATGATGGTGCGCAGCGTGGTCGTCTTGCCGGCGCCGTTGCGCCCCAGCAGCATGGTGAGTTGGCCGCGCGGAACCAAAAGGTCCACGCCGTGCAGGATGTGATACGCGCCGATGTGCGTGTGCACCGCTTCGAGCGTCAGCAGAATGTTGCTCACGGGAATGCCTCCGCGCTGCGCGCAGCGGTGCGAACCTGCCTGGGGCGGCCCGGCGCGGCGCTCATGCCGCCCCCTTCGCCACACCCAGGTAAGCTTCCTGGACCAACGGCGAGGCGATCACGGCGGCCGGCTCACCGTCGGCCACCAGTTGCCCGTTGTGCAGCACGATGATGCGGTCGGCCAGTTCGCGCACGACGTCCATCTTGTGCTCGACCAGCAAGATGGTCTTGCTGGGGTCGGCCTTCAGGTTGCGGATCAGGTCGAGGATCACGGGCACCTCGGCCGCATTCATGCCGGCCGTGGGCTCGTCGAACATGAAGACCTTGGGCTCCAGCGCCATCAGGAGCGCCACCTCGAGTTTGCGCTGATCGCCATGCGGCAGGCTCGCCACGCTCGCGTGCTCCTTCTCCTGCAGCTTGACCTGCGCGAGCAGTTCATCGGCACGCCCGGTCAGCGCGGTATGGTCGCTCCAGATACTCCACAGGTTCATGCCGTGCCGGTGCGCACCGGCGCGGGTGGCCTGCACCGCGAGCCGCACGTTCTCCAGCACCGTGAGGTTCGGGAACAGGTTGGTGAGCTGGAACGCGCGACCCAGGCCGGCATGCGTGCGCGTCGAGGGCGACCCCGAGAGCAAATGTCCGTCCAGTGACACCGTGCCGGCGCTGGCCTTGAGCTGCCCCGAGATCAGGTTGAAATAGGTCGTCTTGCCGGCCCCGTTCGGCCCCACGATCGCCGTCAGCGTGCCCGGCGCAAAGCTGCACGTGACATCGTTGACCGCGACATGGCCGCCAAAGCGGATGGTCAGGTTCTTTGTTTCAAGCATGGAGATACGAAGGTAACCACGCCGAGGGGAGCGACGTCGCGAGCAGTTCGAGGGCAAGGCGCACGGAACACAGCAACCGGAATGGACTTCGGTCCATGAGGATTGCGAGTACCGCGCAACGCCGCCATCGGACTGCGCAGTAGCCGAGCACCTCGGCGTTACCTGTGGTTCAGGATCGGCACGTCCATCTCGGCCGGCGTGATCACGCGCACCAGTTCGGGCACGCCCCAGGCAAACGCCGGGTCGTCCTTGATCCGGAACTCGTACATGTTCTGCATCGCCTGGTGATCTTCCTTGCGGAACGTCATCTTGCCCTTGGGCGTCTCGAAGCTCATGCCTTCCATGGTCTGGATCAGCTTGTTCGTGCTGGTGTCGCCGCCGGTCTTCTTGAGCGCCGTGACAATCGCCATTGCGGCCGCGAAGCCGCCGCACGTGAAGAAGTCCGGCGGGGCCTTGAACTCCTTGTAGTGCTCGGCCACGAGCCAGTCGTTCACCGGGTTCTTGGGCAGGCCATAGTAGTAGTACGTGGCACCTTCCATGCCGGGGAACTTCTTGTAGGCCACCATCGCCGGCAGGATGTTGCCGCCGGTCGAGATCTCGATGCCGTAGCGCTTGAGATCCAGATCGGCGATCTTGAACGGGTTGCCGGCACCCGCCCAGATGATCCAGATCACCTTGCGGCCCGGCTTGTCCTTGAGGCTGTCGATCAGGCGCTGCGCACCGGCGGTGAAATCCGTGGTGTTGGCCGGCAGGTACTCCTCGTGCACCAGCTTGGCCTGGTGCAGCGCGGCCTTGAACGCCTTCACGCCATCACGGCCAAACGCGTAGTCCTGCGCCAGCGTCGCGATGTAGGTGTTGGGCTTGTCCAGCGCCACCGCATTGGAGATGGCGTCCTGCGAGCTGTTGCGCGCGGTGCGGAAGATGTACTTGTTCCACTTGTCGCCCGTGATCGAATCGGCGACTGCCGGCTCGACGATCAGGATCTTCTTGTATTCCTCGGCCACCGGCAACATCGCCAGCGCGACCGCCGACGAGGTCGGGCCGACCGCCAGGTCGCATTTGTCATCGGCATAGCCACTCGCCAGCAGCGACTTGCCCAGATCGGGCTTGCCCTGATCGTCCTTCTCGATCACGACGATCTTCTTGCCGTCCAGCGTCATCGTGCCGCCGGTTGCATAGTTCAACCCCAGCATCAGTCCGGTCTGCGTCTGCTTGCCGTAAGCTTCCAGCGGCCCGGTCATGCTGTGCACGTGGCAGACCCGGATCTCCCTGGACTGGGCCCATACCGGCGTGTTGCTGGCCAGGGCGGTGAGTGCGGCGGTAGCGACAAATTGACGACGTTGCATGCTGGGCTCTCCTGAAAGTGATGGCTTGAATGATCGAATATTGCACAGTTCATGCCAATGCGCAAAGACTTGATTTCAAAGACATTTTCTTCGTTGACACCCGTGACAAGCCAATTCCCAGACAATTGTTTTGTTTTTAATTCAGACATTCGCCTGAATCTCAGACAGGGTTTTCCAGACGTTCATAGAGTGTCGCACGCGAAATGCCGAGCAGCCGGGCCGTTGCCAGCTTGTTGCCGCCGGTGGAGGCCAGCGCGGCGGCAATCGCGCGGCGTTCCAGCTCCGCAATTTGCGCGGGCAGCGGCCGCAGCAGGCCGGCGTCATCCGCGCCCGGGCCCGCCGGCGGCACTGGCTCCGGTGCCGCGATCTGCTCCAGCCCGGTTTCGGCCAGCACGCGCAGCACCTCCTGGGCGTCGATGCGCGCCAGGTCGCTGCGCATGGCCATCTGCTCCAGCACATTGCGCAGTTCGCGCGTGTTGCCGCGCCAGTGCTGCGCGGCCAGCAGCGCCAGCGCATCGGGCATCAGCTCGGGCGGCGGCTCGCCGCTGCGCTGCGCCATGTCCTCGCCCAGCGCCTCGATCAGCGCCGGGATGTCGCTGCGGCGCTCGCGCAGCGGCGGCACGCGCAGCGGCAGCACATTGAGCCGGTAATACAGGTCTTCGCGAAAACGCCCGCTCTGCACCAGCGCCGCGAGGTCGCGCGAAGTGGCGGCAATCACGCGCGCGTCGAATGCCACCAGCTGGTTGGAGCCCAGCGGCTCGATTTCTCCCTCCTGCAACGCCCGCAGCAGCTTGGCCTGCAGGCCCATCGGCATGTCGCCGATCTCGTCCAGGAACAGCGTGCCGCCGTCGGCCAGCTTGAACTTGCCCGCGCGCCCCTTGCGGTCGGCGCCGGTAAATGCGCCGGGCGCAACCCCGAAAAACTCGGCCTCCAGCAGCGTGTCGGGCACGGCCGCGATGTTCAGGCTGACGAACGGCCCGTTCGCGCGTGCCGATGCCGTGTGGATCGCGTGCGCCAGCAGCTCCTTGCCGGTTCCGGTCTCGCCCAGCAGCAACACCGGGCTCGAAGACTGCGCCGCGCGGCGCGCATGACGCTTGACATCGACCGCCGCCGGACTGCTGCCGATGAAACTCGCAAAGGTGTACTTGGCGCGGCGCTGGCCGTCCGGCGTCTGGCGCAGCAGCAGGTTGGCCCGCTGCGTGGCGAGTTCGCGCCGCGCATCGTCCAGGTCACGCTGCAGCATCGCGAACTTGCTGATGAGCGGCTGCAGCGTGGTCTCGGGGTGGTCAAACAGCACGATGCCGATCGCGCCGATCACGTCGCCCATCACCATGCCGGACGCGGGAGGCGCATCGGGCGCCGGCTCCGCGCGCAGTGGAATACGGCTGACGACGAAGGTGCCGGCCTTGTTGGTGAGCAGGTCGATCAAAATCGGCTGGCCGGTCTCCAGCACCTGGCGCATCTGCGTGTTGGGAATCACCTCCTCGACCAGGCGGCCGAGAAACTGGTCGACCGACGACAAGCCGAGCGCCGGGAAAAAGCGCTTGTAGCCCTCGTTGACCCAGACGATGCGCCCCGTGCGGTCCACCAGGAACATGCCCTGGCTGATGCTGGAGAACAAATGGAACATCGAGCGCGCGGCGAGCTGCAAAATGCTGTCGCCATCCTGCGGCAGCCCGGGCAGGCCGGCGCCCGCGGCGGCCTGGGGCCGGAGGTCGGTTTTGTCCATGCGCGGATGTTAGCGCGCCGGCGGTGCGCGCTGCGGCCCGGCGCGGACTCCCGTAACATGGCGATGCATGAGCGAAAAACTTCGACTGGACAAATGGCTGTGGGCCGCGCGCTTTTACAAGACGCGTTCGCTGGCCGCCGAAGAGGTCGGCAAGGGCCGCGTCCAGGTCAACGGGCAGGACACCAAGCCGGCGCGCGAGGTCAAGCCGGGCGACACCGTCGCCCTTCGGCAAGGCGCGGTCCACCGCACCGTCGTGGTTCGGGTTTTGAGTGGCCTGCGCGGACCGGCCCCCGTGGCCCAGCAACTGTATGAAGAAACGGCAGAGAGCCTGCGCCTGCGCGCGCTGGCCGCGGAGCAGCGCCGCATGGCGGGCGAGCCCGCGCACAGCATTGAGCATGGGCGCCCCACCAAGCGCGACCGGCGCGACATCCAGAAAATCCAGAGGAGCTGGAACAACCGCTGGAGCGCCACCAGCGACTCGTAACCGACCGGCAGTGCCCGCATGGCGATAATTGCGGGCGGCATGGCCGCGCCTCACCCGGCTGACCGATTTTCATGATCAAAACATCCCACACCGCGCCCAGCGCCGGCGCCGGCCAGATTCCCGCAGGGGTCTGGACGCTCGGCTTCGTCAGCCTGCTGATGGACGTCTCGTCCGAGATGATTCACAGCCTGCTGCCAATGTTCATGGTGACGACCCTGGGCATCAGCGTCGCCGCGGTCGGGCTTCTCGAAGGGCTGGCCGAATCGACCGCGCTCGTGGTCAAGGTGTTCTCAGGGGCGCTGAGCGACTACCTGGGCCGGCGCAAGGGTCTGGCCGTTCTGGGCTATGCGCTGGGGGCACTCAGCAAACCGCTTTTCGCGCTCAGCAGTGGCCTGGGCCTGGTGGCGACGGGCCGCCTGCTGGACCGCTTTGGCAAGGGTATCCGCGGCGCGCCGCGGGACGCGCTGATCGCCGACATCACCCCCCAGCACCTGCTTGGCGCCGCGTTCGGCCTGCGCCAGTCTCTGGACAGCGTCGGCGCGTTCGTCGGCCCGCTGATCGGAGTCGCCCTGATGCTGTTGTGGGCAGACCATTTCCGCGCCGTGTTCTGGGTCGCCGCCGTTCCCGGCTGGCTCGCCGTGGCGCTGTTGGTGGTTGGGCTGCGCGAACCGCGACACGAGCGCCCGCAACGGCGCAGCAACCCGATCAGCCGCGCCACGATCCGGCGCCTGCCCCGCGCCTATTGGTGGGTGGTGGGCCTGGGCGCGGTGTTCACGCTGTCCCGGTTCAGCGAGGCCTTCCTGGTCCTTCGGGCCCAGCAGGACGGCATTCCCATCGCTTTTGTGCCGCTGCTGCTGGTCGCCATGAACGTGATCTACGCAGCCTGCGCCTATCCCTTCGGCAGGCTGTCAGACCGTGTCCCGCACGCTGCGCTGCTGGGCATGGGCATTGTCGTGCTGCTGGCGGCGGATCTGGTCCTGGCCCGCAACACCGGCTGGGCAGCGCTGTTTGTGGGCGTGGCCCTTTGGGGCGTGCACATGGGGATGACCCAGGGCCTGTTGGCGGCCATGGTGGCGGACGCCTCGCCCGCGGAGTTGCGCGGCACCGCGTTCGGCGTGTTCAACCTGGCCAGCGGCGTGGCCATGCTGGTTGCCAGCACCGTGGCCGGTGTGCTGTGGCAGGGCTGGGGCGCAGCATCGACGTTTTACGCCGGCGCGCTGTTCTGCCTGGTGTCCCTCGCCGCACTGGCGTACCAGCGAGCCCGGGGCGCCGCGCCGCGCAGCGACGACGCCGCATCGAGGCACTGAGGAATCGCGCGCAGGCCAGGTGCGGCGCCCGGCAGCCGCGGCTCAGGCGCAGCACCCGTGCTGGTCTTGCATGGGCGGGCACTTGACCGAACCATAGGAGCAAAAGACGCAGCAATCGCCGGCCCGGGGCCGCAGCACCGCCTTGCAGTTCTCGCACTCGTAGAAGAACTGGCAGGCGTCCGTCGGCATCGTTTCCCGCTTTGCATGGCCGCAGTGCGGACAGGTCAGGACGGATTCGAGGATGACGGTGTTCATGCATCATGGTAGCGAACCGAAATCCTCTTCGCCACCGGCAGGCTCCAAGGTCCACCCAGCGGCGGCGATGGGTGAAAATACCCGGGTGTCCATTCCCCAGTCTTTCATCCAGGAGCTTCTGGCGCGCGCCGACGTGGTGGAGATCATCGGCCGCTACGTGCAGCTCAAGAAGGGCGGCGCCAATTTCATGGGGCTGTGCCCGTTTCACGCCGAAAAATCACCGTCCTTCAGCGTGAGCCCGAGCAAACAGTTCTACCATTGCTTTGGCTGCGGCAAGAACGGCAACGCGATCGGCTTTCTGATGGAGCACGCGGGCATGAACTTTGTCGAAGCCGTGAAGGACCTCGCGCAGCAATACGGCATGCAGGTGCCCGAAGACGACGTCTCGCCCCAGGAGCGCGCACGCGCCAGCGAACAGCGGCAAAAGCAGGCCACGCTTTGCGACGTGCTGGAGAAGGCCGGCGACGCCTACAAAAAGCACCTGAAAAACTCATCCAGGGCGGTGGACTACCTCAAGGGCCGCGGCCTGTCAGGCGAGATCGCCCGGCAGTTCGGCCTGGGCTACGCGCCCGAGGGCTGGCGTACGCTGGCCGGTGTGTTCCCCAGTTACGACGACCCGCTGCTGGCCGAGAGCGGTCTGGTGATCGCCAGCATCGACGAGGACACAGGCGAGAAAAAGCGCTACGACCGCTTCCGTGACCGCGTGATGTTCCCGATCCGCAATGTCAAGGGCGAATGCATTGGCTTCGGCGGACGCGTGCTCGATGAAGGCACGCCAAAGTACCTCAACTCGCCCGAAACCCCCGTGTTCAGCAAGGGGCGCGAGCTGTACGGACTGTTCGAGGCGCGCCATGCCCTGCGCGAGCACGGCTATGTGCTCGTGACGGAAGGCTACATGGACGTGGTGGCGCTCGCGCAACTGGGTTTTCCCAACGCGGTGGCCACGCTGGGCACGGCCTGCACCACCGACCACGTGCAAAAGCTGTTTCGCTTCACCGACGCGGTGGTGTTCAGCTTCGACGGCGATGCCGCCGGCCGGCGCGCCGCGCGCAAGGCGCTGGACGGCGCCCTGCCCTATGCCAGCGACGTGCGCAGCGTCAAGTTCCTGTTCCTGCCGCCCGAGCACGATCCGGACAGCTACATCCGCACTTTCGGCAAGGACGCGTTTGCGCGCTGCGTCGCCGAGGCCACGCCGCTATCGCGATTCCTGATCGAAGCCGCGCGCGACGGCTGCGACCTGGGCAGCGCCGAGGGCCGCGCACACCTCGCGAGCAACGCCAGGCCGCTGTGGAGCCTGCTGCCCGAAGGCGCGCTCAGGCGCCAGCTGCTGGGCGAGATCGCCGGGCTCGTGCAACTGAACAGCCGGGAACTGAGCGAGGTCTGGAACGGCCCGCCCACGTCAGGTCAGGGCAATGCCCGCCACGTGGGCAAGAACTATAAAAACAATAGCTATCAGAGCATATCCGGTATGGGATACGACACTGAATTGTCATCAAACTACGCATCCCGCGCGCGCGCGGTGCCGGCCAGCCGCGCCGACATTGCGGCGCGCATTCTGCTCACGCACATGACGGCCTGGGACGGCCTGTCGAACGAAGACCGCAGCCTGCTGTGCGAGCTGCCGGCCCCGTACGGCCCGCTGTTCGTCTGGCTGGAGGGCCAGTTGCACGAGCACGGCGCACAGCCCTGGGCGGCCCTGCGCGAGGGCTTGCGCGAACATGAAAGCGAGGCGCTGGCCTTGCGGGCCACGGCCGGCGTCGAGGTTCCTCTCGCGCACGAGCCCGAGCCAGGCGACACGGCCGGCGAGCTGCGCGGCCTGCTCGACCGGATGCTGGCCGACCGCTACATGCGGCAAGAGAACGAGGCATTGGCCGCCAACGACCTGGAGCGCTATCGCCGGTTGCAGTATCAGCGTCTCGCCCTCGGCAAGGCGAAAAGCGACAGTGCCGGGCCTTGAAAAACGGCCATCGCGGTATAATGTAAGGCTTGACTGATAGCAAGAGCGACAGCAGTACCTCCGGACCCGGCCAACCGATGCCAGCGCGCACGACCCGCCAATCTCCCGCAAGGACTGCACACCAAATGTTCGCCCAGACATCTTGCTGAAGAGAACGTCCGCGGGCCTGGCCCGTCGTCACGTAGCCCGCGCCGGCAAGTTTCGGCGCACGTTTGTCCTGCCTTGAAGCCCAGAGGTCTATTCATGCCTGCCCAAAAGTCCGCCAAACCCGCTTCATCCACCGCAAAACCCGCCACCAAGGCCGGTTCCAAGACTGCAACGAAAGCCCATCCCGTGTCCACATCGAAGCCGTCCGTCCGTTCCACCCGGGAAGAGCCGAAGAAACCTGTCAAGGCTGCCGCACCGGTGGAAGAAACACCAAAGAAGAAGCCCGGGCGCCCACCCAAGATGGAGGCCGCGCAAGCCGGCGGCAAGCGCGGCCGCAAGCCCAAGGCCGGCGCAGCGACCGCCGCAGTGGACGACACCGACCTGAGCGACGTGGAGGCCGAATTTGCCGAGGAACCGGCGCCGACCACCGAGAAGGTCAAGCCGCTGCGCATGAAGATCAGCAAGGCGAAAGAGCGTGCCTTGATGAAGGAATTCGGGCTGGATGAAACCATCCTGTCCGAAGAAGACATGGCCAAGCGCCGCTCGCGCCTCAAAGCCCTGATCAAGCTCGGCAAGACGCGCGGCTACCTCACGCACGGCGAGATCTCCGACCACCTGCCCGACAAGCTGGTGGACGCCGAGACGCTCGAAGTCGTGATCTCCATGCTGAACGACATGGGCGTGGCCGTGTACGAGCAGACACCGGATGCCGAGACCCTGCTATTGAACAACACCGGCCCGACCGCCGCCACTGAAGAAGAAGCCGAGGAAGAAGCCGAGGCCGCGCTGTCCACCGTGGACAGCGAATTCGGCCGCACCACCGACCCGGTGCGCATGTACATGCGCGAGATGGGCACGGTCGAACTGCTCACGCGCGAAGGCGAGATCGAGATTGCCAAGCGCATCGAGGGCGGCCTGATGCGCATGATGGAGGCCATCAGCGAGAGCCCGGCCACGATCGCCGAAATCTTCCGCATGGCCGAGGAAATCCGCGAGGGCAAGGTCGTGATCTCGACCGTGGTGGACGGCTTCTCGAACCCGAACGAGGCCGACGACTACGTGGCCGAGGAAGACTTCGACGAGTTCGACGAAGAGGACGACGACGACGGCAAAGGCGGCTCCAAGGCACTGACCAAGAAGCTCGAGGAGCTCAAGCGCGAGGCGCTGACGCGCTTCGATACGCTGCGCGGCCTGTTCGAGAAGGTCCACAGGATCTACGACAAGGAAGGCTACGGGACGCCGGCCTACGCCAAGGCGCAAAAGGCCCTGTCCGACGAGCTGATGACGATCCGCTTCACCGCCAAGACGATCGAGCGGCTGTGCGGCATGCTGCGCAGCCAGGTCGATGACGTGCGCAAGAAAGAGCGTGAACTGCGCCGCATCATCGTGGACAAGTGCGGCTTTCCGCAGGAAGACTTCATCCGCGACTTCAGCGGCTTCGACAAGCACGGGCACCGCGTGGCGTCCCACCTGCTGAACCTGAAGTGGGTCGAGAAACAGGCCGCGGCCGGCAAGCCGTGGAGTGTCATCATGTCGCGCAACATCCCGCCGGTGCAGGAACTGCAGCAGCGGCTGGCCGATCTGCAGTCGCGCGTGGTGGTGCCGCTGTTCCAGCTGAAAGACATCAACAAGCGCATGAACGAGGGCGAGTCCAGCTCGCGCGATGCGAAGAAGGAGATGATCGAGGCGAATCTGCGCCTGGTGATTTCCATCGCCAAGAAGTACACGAACCGCGGCCTGCAGTTCCTCGACCTCATTCAAGAGGGCAATATCGGCCTCATGAAGGCGGTGGACAAGTTCGAATACCGGCGCGGCTACAAGTTCTCGACCTACGCGACGTGGTGGATTCGCCAGGCCATCACGCGATCCATCGCGGACCAGGCGCGCACGATCCGCATTCCGGTGCACATGATCGAGACCATCAACAAGATGAACCGCATTTCGCGCCAGCACCTGCAGGAGTTTGGTTTCGAGCCGGACGCCAGCATCCTGGCCGAGAAGATGGAGATCCCGGAAGACAAGATCCGCAAGATCATGAAGATCGCGAAAGAGCCGATCTCGATGGAAACCCCGATCGGCGACGACGACGATTCGCACCTGGGCGACTTCATCGAGGACAGCGCCAATACAGCACCGCTGGAAGCCGCCATGCAGGCCGGCCTGCGCGATGTGGTGAAGGACATTCTCGATTCGCTCACGCCGCGCGAGGCCAAGGTGCTGCGCATGCGCTTTGGCATCGAGATGAGCACCGACCACACGCTGGAAGAAGTGGGCAAGCAGTTCGACGTGACGCGCGAGCGCATCCGCCAGATCGAGGCCAAGGCGCTGCGCAAGCTCAAGCACCCGAGCCGCTCGGACAAGCTGCGCAGCTTCATCGACACGCTCTGATCGGCCACTGCGGCGGCGGTCAACCAGCCGTTCCCCCGCGCCGCCTGCTGTCATCCCGGGCTTGACCCGGGATCCATGAATGAAAAGCGGCCCAAGCCCTTGTATAACAACGGTAGTTTGCTATTTTTTTGATAAATTTCGCAAACTGTTCAAGGGCAAAACGCTTCAGGGCGAGAGCAGCCCCACCCTTTTGATAAAGGCTTCCAGCGGCGCCCGCCACATCGGCTCACCGTAGCGCAGCAACTGGTGCCCGTCGTGGCCCGGCACGGGAGCGGTCATCACGAACTCGGAATCGCTGCCGCCGGCCTGATAGGCGTCAAACCAGATCATCGGCATCGTCGGCCCCCAATGCTGGTCGTTGCGCGCGTACAGCCACAGGGTCGGCACCCTGGCCTGCAGGCCGAACCGGCGGTAGGCGTCGGTCACAAGCTCCGGCTTGCAGCTTTTGCCTGGCGAGGTATGGGGGTTGCCACCGACGCCGCCCGAGAAATTCACCGCGCCGACGACGCCGGGCAGGTTCAGCGCCGCGGCGGCAATCGTGGTCATCCCGCCCACCGATTGCCCCTCCAGCAGGATGCGGTCCTTGCGCACCCAAGGCTGGCGCAGCGCCCATTCGTAGGTTGCCAGCACCGTGCGACGCGCATGGTCCGCCGTGCGGGTGTAGTCCGGGTCGCCCCGGCATTGCGCGCCGTGCCAGTCCGCCCCGGAATCTTCCACGTCCACACCGCCGGTCTCGCCGTAGCCGGGCCGCTGCGGCGCCACCACGGCCACGCCCTGGCGCAGCCAGTAGTTGCCGTGGTCGATCGTGATCGGGTGCCGCAATCGGGCCCGCTCGCGCGAGCCCGGCCGGCCGTGCGAGAAGATCACCAGCGGAAACGGGCCCGCGCCGGGTGGCTTGTAGAGGTCCGCGACCACCTCGGTGAGCTTGCCGTCGATCAACAGCGGCAGGCGGGCCACTTCGGGCTGGACCTGCGGGTGCGATGACGGAACCGGTGGCCCGGCGCAGCCCAGCACCAGCAAAGTCGCCGCCAGGTAGAGCACACGAAGTCGCATAAGCCGTCTCCTTCACCGTGGCGTCACTATAACGACGGTGTCCTTTCCCAGGCTACGGGGTGCCCGCGTGCTGTGCTTAAATCATCGCTTTCGGGTCGGGCGCGCTCCAGCCCGCAACGCATCCGGGGGATTTCCATGGCATCCACGATCAGCATCATTTCCTCGATGGCAACCCGCCAGGTCCTGGCCGAGCTCGTTGCGCAATTCCAGCAGACCTCGGCGCAGCAGGTGTCCGTGGAGTCGGTCGGCGGCGTGGACGCTGCGCGGCGCGTGCAGGCCGGCGAGGCATTCGACGTGGTCATCCTCGCGGCCAACGCGATCGAGCAGCTGACGCAAGCCGGCAGGATCGTGCCCGGCAGTCGCGTCGACCTGGTCCATTCCGGCGTCTCCGTCGCGGTGCGGGCCGGCGCGGCGCGGCCCGACATCGCATCCGAAGAAGCCGTGCGGGCCGCCGTGCTGGCGGCGCGCAGCCTGGGCTACTCGACCGGTCCCAGCGGGGTGCACCTGGCCAAGCTGTTCGAGCGCTGGGGCATCGCCGACGCCATCCGGAGCCGCATCGTGCAGGCGCCACCCGGCGTGCCGGTGGGCTCGCTGGTGGCCAGCGGCGAGGTCGAGCTCGGGTTCCAGCAACTGAGCGAGTTGATCCACCAGGACGGCATCGCCGTGCTGGGGCCGCTGCCGGCGGCGATCCAGATCACCACCATCTTCTCGGCAGGGCTGTCGGTTACGTCGACGCAGGCGCAGGCCGTGCGCGCGCTGCTGGACTTCATGACCTCGCCCGCCGCCGCCGGGGTCAAGCGGCGCAACGGGCTGGAGCCGGCGTGACATTAGACGCTCGCACAATGCCAACTATGGCCACTACAAAACTTCGGATTGAGCTGTGCCTGATCGTCTTTCTCTGCATATCAGCAATTGCCGTCGAACTCCTGTCCTTCTGTTCATCGCTTCGCCCAAGCTCCGAAACACTCGCATCTTGGTTCCAACGAAGCGGTGCAATCACTTCTGTTTTCGCTTCTTTTGCACAATACCGGATCGGTAGTTTTCTGGAATCCATTCGAGGCGACACGTTTGCGGAGTCGTGGTCGCTCTACCATCTTTTCAAAGCTCACCATTACGTTCTATCGTGGGTTATCGCGATCATTGCAATTTGGGGCGCACTTGTTTGGGGGTATGGTGACCTACTTATCAAATACGTCTAACAATTCTCCACCGCCTTGCAAATGAAAAACATCTGAAACATCCATGATGACAACATGAAAAAACCGGACGCAGGCCAAGGGCAACCGGCCTCGGAACTCATCTCCAAAAGAATTGCCGAACTCGGGGACTGGCGCGGGGAAGCCCTTGGCAGAATGCGCAAGCTGATTCGGCAAGCAGACCCGGACGTCGTCGAGGAATGGAAGTGGATGGGCACGCCGGTCTGGTCGCACGACGGCATCCTCTGCACCGGCGAATCCTACAGGGACAAGATCAAGCTCACCTTCGCCAGGGGCGCGTCCCTGAAGGACCCGGCCCGCCTGTTCAACGCGAGTCTCGACGGCAACGTGCGCCGCGCGATCGACATCTTTGAGGGCGACAACGTTGACGAGTCCGCCTTCACGGCGCTCGTTCGCCAGGCGATCGCGCTGAACAGTTCCGGCAAGTCAAAACCGCCGAAAAAAACGAAGCCCTGATCGTCGCCTGGAGTCCTCATGCATCACTATCCCGCGGACATCTACACGGAAGCCGAACCGGATGCCAACACGCTGGCCCACCTCGGGCCGCTGACCGGCATGGCCGGCATCTGGTCCAGCGCCGTTGGCGAAGACGTCAGCCCCAAGGCGGGCGGCCCCGAACACCAGCGGTATATCGAGCGCTACGAACTTCAGCCGATCGACGCCCAGACCAACGGGCCGCAGCTCTTCTACGGGCTGCGCTATCACACGCAGATTTTCAAGCCGGATGATCCGGAGACTTTTCACGACCAGGTCGGCTTCTGGCTGTGGGAGCCGGCCACCCACGCGCTGCTGCTGACGCTGTCGATTCCGCGAGGCCAGACCGCAATGGCCGTTGGCCAGGCCGCCCCCGATGCGACGTCATTCACGCTCGAGGCGGTGCGCGGTTCGCTCACCAACGGCATCGTCTCCAATCCTTTTCTGGAGCAGGCGTTTCGCACGGACCGCTACACGATCAAGGTCGACATCCACGCGGATGGCACGTGGTCGTACGAGCAGAACACGCTGCTGACCATCCCTGGCCAGACCGAGCCGTTTCACCACACCGATCGCAACCGGCTGCGCAAGATCGCGGAGCCCACGCTCAATCCGACGGCGCTGGCGGCCCGGCGCAACGCCGGCTAACTCGGCGCCGCATCTAGCCCGGCGGCTGCAGATACAACTCCGCCAGCCGCTCGCGCTCCTTCGGTCCCACGCCCAGCGCCTTCTCCAGGTAGGGCGACACGCCGCCGTAATCAGCCTCGACAGTGTGCAGCGCCGCATCCAGAAAGTCGGGCTGCACACGCCACAGCACGTCCAGCACCTCTTGCGGCGCCAGGCCGCCCGCCGCCGGGCGCGGCATCTGAAACAGCTCGTTGGTGAGCAGGTAGTCCTGCATCACCACCGTGCGCGGCACGCCCAGCGCGAGCAGGATCATTGCGGCCCCAAAGCCGGTGCGGTCCTTGCCGGCCGTGCAGTGGAACACCAGCGGCGCATCGCTCTCGAGCAGGTGGCCGAACAGTTCGGAAAAACGCGCCGCGTTGTCATGCACGAAGGCGCGGTAGGTCTGCTGCATCAAGCCCACCGTGTCCTGGACCGTGACCCGGTGGCCGGACTCCAGCAGATCCTTCATGGCCTGCAGCACCGTCGGCTCGATCGGCAGCGCATGCACGGCGACGCCCGGCAGTTCGTAGGGCAGCGCCGTGCGCTCGGCGTCGCCGCGCAAATCGTAGGCGCGCTTGAGCCCCAGCGTGGACAGCACCGCCCGATCCTGCGGCGTGAGCGCCGCCAGATGGTCCGAGCGGAACAGCCGGCGCCAGCGCACGGGCCGGCCATTCGCGGCGCCGTAGCCGCCCAGGTCGCGGAAGTTGCTGGCACCGGAAAGATTCAGGGATCGGGTCGGGGATTGCATGACTCCCTTTATAACGGCAGAACCTTGCCGGACGATGACACTCACCGGAGTTATCAACGAAATCGGCCTTTAACCGCCACCAGTAATAGATTTTAAGCTATGTTAAAAATAGCACCTTGAATTCACATTGGAAGACTGTTCCCCGTTCAGGCATCGCTGATCGACCCGGCAGATCGGGGAACTCCATCGGCCCCAAGCCGCGACAGGCTCAGGAATGCCTCCGTCACCACCCTCACACGCAGCGGCACCAGGCGCTGCGAGGGATACACGACACTGATGGGCATGGCCTGCGGACGCAGAGACGGCAGCACCTCCACCAGGCTGCCGTCCCGAAGTTCCTGCGCCACCATGTAGTCGGGCAACTGGGCCAGCCCCAGGCCCAGCTGGGCCGCATGCACCATGCCTTCACCATCATTCAGACGAGTCCCGGCGCGCGGGCGCAGCGTCGCCGCGCGCCCGCGCTGCACAAACTGCCACGGCCGGTCGCGCCCGCTGGTCGGCATGCGAAAGAGGATTGCCGCGTGCCGCTCCAGCGCGCGCAGCGAGGCCGGATTGCCATGCGCTGCAAGGTAGGGCGGACTGGCCACCAGCAGCAGGGTCTGGCTGGCAAAACGCCGCCCTACCAGCGACGAATCCTGCAGTGCCCCCACGCGCACAGCCAGGTCAATGCCGTCCTTGACCAGATCGACATAGCCATCCTGCAGCCGCACGTCGAGTTCCAGCCCCGCGTACTGCCTTTTCAGCCGCGCCAGCACCGGCAGCAGAATACGCCGGCCATACACGATCGGCAGGTCGATTCGCAAGGTGCCGGTCACGGTCGCGCGTGCACCGGCGGCATCGGCGTGCAGGTCCTCGATCTCGGAGAGGATGCGCTGGCAACGCTGATAGAGCCGCTCGCCATCAGGTGTCAGGCTCACCTGCCGTGTGGTCCGGAAGAACAGCCTGACGGCCAGCGACTCTTCCAGCCGCGCAACCGCTTTCGCCAGAGTTGACGGCGCGCTCCCCAACTCGCGCGCGGCCGCTGCGAAACTGCCGTGCTTGGCCGTTTCGGCAAACGCAAGAAACTGCTGCAGACCTTGCATGATGATTTTTGATTGACGAAGAATTGTCGCTAATGTTAAGTCATTGCGCCCTCTTCCGAATCCCGAGGCGCGGCCGGATACTGGACTCCGCCGCCCCACTCTGTGCCGGTGCGGCCTTTGTCCAACGCCATCTGCAAGGAGTCATCGACATGAACGCATCCACCTGTACCGTCATCGAGCACGCGAAAATGCCCTCGGCAGAGCTGCCTGGCCTGCAGCACCGCACGCTAGCCGGCCATGAGCATGGGCTGGACCAACTGTCGGTGTGGCGCCAGACGCTGGCGCCGGGTGCCGCCACCCCGCCGCACCGCCATGACACCGAAGAAGTCGTGCTGTGCCATGCGGGCCGCGGCGAGGTGCACATGAACGGCAAGGTGCATCGCTTCGGGCCGCACAGCAGCGTTTTGCTGCCGCGCAATGTGCCGCACCAGATCTTCAACGTGGGATCTGAACCGATGGAAATTACCGGCGTGTTCGCAGCGGCTCCGGTCGTCGTATTCGACGCCAACGACCGGGTGATGCCGCTGCCCTGGTGACGGGCCGTGCAGGCAGCCGCAAGGCGGACCAGCGTTGACCCAGCGCGCTCTTCAGCTCGCCTTCTAGTCGAGATTGCTGCGCACGTTCGGCGGCTTGTGGCCCTGCGGCAGCTTCTCGTGCATCTTCGCGCCCATCTTGTCGCTGCCGCGCTTCACGGCATGCGCTCCGCGCTCGGTGGCTCGGCCAACCGCCGCGCCACCCCTGCCGATCGCCCGCGTCACTGGCCTCGCGCCCTTGTCGATTTTTCGCTCGGCCTTCTGCAACCAGGCTGGTCCGGCCGGCCGGACCTCACTCTGGTCCGCAGCATGCACGGGCATGGAGAGGCCGTACAGCGCCGACGCGATGACCGACGCGGCGGTCAGCAGGCGCAGGGAAGATAAATACGGGGTCATGAACAAACTCCTTCATCGATGCGATCCGCCACACGGAGCGGATCGCGCCTGGACAGTGCCGCCGCCGGGGCCCGGCGGCTCGCGGTCGCCAGCTTAGCAGGCCTGCTCATTCGAGCGTCTTCGCATCGCGCATGCGGCCGTGCGCCGGATCAGAAAGTCTCGGTATCGACCTCGGCGCGCGCCTGCTCGGCGTACCGGTTGCCGCTGACGGTGCCGGTGTTGACAAGAGCGCCGAGCCGCGCCAGCACGTCGGCGGCAAGCCGCACCCCGGCCGCACCCAGGTTCTCGCTCAGGTGGGCGACGGAGCGGGTGCCGGGAATCGGCAGGATATCTTGGCCCTGATGCAGCAGCCATGCCAGGGCGAGCTGCGCCGCAGTGCAGCCGACCTCGGCGGCGATGGCCTTGAAGCCTTCCAGCAGCACCAGGTTGCGCTCGAAATGCTCGGGCGCGAAGCGCGGCATCGGGCGACGGATGTCTTTCTCGGGCAGTGCATCGACAGCCGCCTGGTCAGGCAGCGCGCCGGCCAGGAAGCCACGCGCCACCGGGCTGAAGGCGACGAAGCTCACGCCCAGTTCGCGGCACGCGTCGAGCACGGCGATCTCGGGGTTGCGCGTCCACAGCGAATACTCGGTCTGCAACGCGGTGACGGGATGCACGGCATGCGCACGGCGCAGCGTGGCGGCCGATACCTCGGAGAGGCCGATGGTGCGGATCTTGCCGGCGCGCACCAGGTCGGCGAGCGCGCCCATGCTGTCTTCAATGGGCACCTTCTTGTCCCAGCGGTGCAGGTAGTAAAGATCGATCACGTCGGTCTTCAGCCGCCGCAGGGAGCCCTCGCAGGTAGCGCGCAGTGATTCGGGCCGGCCGTCGATTACCCGCGGCGGCTGGATGGTGCCGTCGCCAGTCTCCACCGTCATGCCGCATTTGCTGGCCAGCGTGAAGCGGCCGCGGTGCGGCGACAGCGCGCGGCCGACCAGCGTTTCGCTGGCGCCGAAACCGTACAACGCCGCGGTGTCGAAATGAGTCACGCCCGCGTCCAGCGCGGCCAGCAGCAAGCGCTCGGCCTGCTCGGGCGCCAGCGGCGTGCCGTAGGCATGGCAGATGTTCATGCAGCCCAGGCCGATGGCGGAGACGGTGAAGGGGCCGAGTTGGCGTTGTTGCATGGCGGGTTTCCTCGTGGAGCGCGAATGGGGATCTGCAAAATGGGGTCGGATCACTCGTCGCGCAGCGGCGATGTGCTCTGACCCCATTTTGCCCGGCGTGTGACCGAGCCGCGGCTTCAGGCGCTTTGGTTCAACTGCCGCTCCAGCTGGTCCAGCACCTGGTAGCACGGCAGCACCTGCGCCACGCTGGAGTTCGGTTCGCGGCCCTCCATGATGGCGGCAAAAAACTCGCGGTCCTGCAGCTCGATGCCGTTCATGGAGACGGCCACCCGGCTTACGTCGATTTTCTCTTCCTTGCCGTTGTACAGGTCGTCATAGCGCGCGATGTAGGTCGCGCTGTCGCCGATGTAGCGGAAAAACGTACCCAGCGGCCCCTCGTTGTTGAAGGACAGGCTCAGCGTGCAGATCGCGCCATTCGCGGCCTTGAGCTGGATGCTCATGTCCATCGCGATACCGAGCTGCGGATGGATCGGGCCCTGCACGGCATGGGCCTGCACGACGGGTGAGCCGGCCTGGTACGCAAACAGGTCCACCGTGTGCGCGGCGTGGTGCCACAGCAGGTGGTCGGTCCAGGAGCGCGGCTGGCCCAACGCGTTCATGTTGGTGCGGCGGAAGAAATAGGTCTGCACATCCATCTGCTGGATATTGAACTCGCCGGCCGCAATCCTGTTGTGCACATACTGGTGACTGGGGTTGAAGCGGCGCGTGTGGCCGGCCATGGCGACCAGGCCCGTCTGCCTTTGCAGCGCCACCACCTCACGGGCGCCCACCAGCGTGTCGGCCAGCGGGATCTCGCATTGCACATGCTTGCCGGCCTTCAGGCAGGCGATGCTTTGCGCGGCGTGCATCTGCGTAGGCGTGCACAAGATCACAGCGTCCACCTCGGACAGCGCGAGGCTGTCGGCCAGATCGGTCGTTACGTGGCCAATGCCGTATTTGGCAGCAACTTCCCTGGTCTTCTCCAGCTCCCGGCTGACCAGCGAGACCACTTCGACATCGTCGATGTTCTTGATGCCGTCCAGGTGCTTGATGCCGAACGCGCCGGCCCCCGCGAGTGCGACTTTGATGGTCTTGGGCATCAGGAATTCTCCAGAATCAGGTGGCCAACGGCCGTGTTGGATGCGGGCACATGGTAGAAGCGGTGCGCGACATGGGGCGGCTTGCCGCCCGCCACGTCGGTCATGGCACCGCGGGCAATCAGCCACATCACGAGTTCGATGCCTTCGCTGCCGGCTTCGCGCACGTAGTCGATATGAGGCTTCTTCGCGAGCGCGGCGGGTTCGGCAATCAACTGGTCGAGGAAGGCGCTGTCAAATTCCTTGTTGATGAGCCCGGCACGCGGGCCCTGCAACTGGTGGCTCATGCCACCCGTGCCCCAGATCTGCACGTTCAGGTCCGCGTCGAAGCTCTCGACCGCGCGGCGGATGGCCTGGCCCAGATTGAAGCAGCGCTGGCCGCTCGGCACGGGGTACTGCACCACGTTGACGGCGAACGGAATCACCGGGCAGGGCCAGGCCCCGTTCACCGGATCCTGCGCGCCGCACATCAGTGACAAAGGCACCGTGAGGCCGTGGTCCACGTCCATTTTGTTCACAATGGTCAGGTCGAAGTCCTGCTGAATCACGGATTGCGCGATGTGCGAAGCCAACTCCGGATGGCCGATGACCTTGGGCACCGGGCGCGGCCCCCAGCCTTCGTCGGCCGGCTGGAATTCGGCTGCGGTGCCGATCGCGAACGTGGGGATCATGTCCAGGCTGAACGCCGTGGCGTGGTCGTTGAAGACCAGGAAGATCACGTCCGGCCGGTGGTCCTTCAGCCATTGCCGGGAGAACTCGTAGCCGCGGAACACCGGCTGCCAGTAAGGCTCGTGGGTTTTACCCAGATCGAGCGCTGCGCCGATGGCGGGGATGTGCGAAGTGTAGGCGCTGGCAGTGATTCTGGCCATGTCAGACACTCGCTTTCTGGTCACTTCGGCCGGCCTTGCCCTGCGGCTGGTGCTGCGGCTGCGCGTCGCCGTCCTCGCCGGTGCGGCGATTGCCCTCGACCGAGCGGCCGCCGCGGATCATCATGTCGCGGTATTCCTCCTCCGTCATGCCGGTCATGCTGCCGGCCATCTGCTGGAAGCTCTTGCCGTCGGTCGCGCCGATCTTGGCCAGGAAGTAGATGTTGCCACCGAGCCGGATGCAGCGATTCAGGTCGCGCGCGAGCACGGCCTGCTTTTGCTCTTCGGTCATGGCCCATTCGTCCAGGTACGCCCGCTCATTGGCCTTGAAACGCTCGCGGTTTGCCGCCTTCATGAGCGACATGCAGAACTGGTTCAGGTGGTAACCCTTGCGGCTTTGCTCGGCATCGAAGATGGTGGTGCCGGGAACATCCAGGTAGGG
>SCRU01000077.1 GCA_004323695.1 Burkholderiaceae bacterium | reverse complement strand
GCCGGTTCGCAATAGCTTGTTCGTGATTGGCCTGGTTGGATTCGCGTTCGCACGGGCGGCAACCGGGCATGCGGCAGATCAGGGCTTCATCAGCTTTTCCGTTGTGATCCACACCGCACATGTGCTGGCAGCGACAGCTTGGGCCGGATCGGTCGGCATCTGTGTTCTGCTGACGTCTGACTGGTCTCACTGGCAGTTGTCGCAGCGTAGTGCATTGGCACATCGCTTATCGGCAGTAGCTACGCTGGCGCTGCTGGTGGTGGTTGGGAGCGGACTGTTCAATGTGGCACGGATGCTTGGACACGCCAGCCATCCATGGGATTCTGTTTATGCCTGGATATTGCTGGCGAAACTTTGTGCGGTTGCGATGGCTGTCGGGTTAGGGGTGCGGAATCGGTGGTATTGGTTAGCGCGACTCGATCGTGATCAGCCGGCTGGTGCCAAGGGGTTTAGGCGTGTTCTGCTGGTTGAGGCGGTGGTGCTGTCGGTGGTGTTGGCACTGGCCGCCAAGCTGGGCACGACTATGCCCATGTAGAATGCCCAGCGCCTCGTCTGCCATCGTCAGCCGACTTTTTACAACACGCCCGCAACCCGCAACCCGACACAGGACATGATTTTCCTTCGCCGCCATCGCCTGATCACCGTGCTGTTTGCACTGGTCAGCCTGCTGTTCATGCAGCTGGCGGTGGCGAGCTATGCCTGCGCGGGCCAACTGCAGAAGGTCAGTGAAGCCGCGGCGATGGCCGAGACCAGCATGCCTTGCGCCCAGTCCATGCAACTCGGCATGGACGACGGGCCGCCCAGCCTGTGCCATGCCCATTGCAAGGCGGACCAGCAGTCCGCCGACACGCACGAGCTGCCGTCGCCGGTGGCCATCACGGCCCTGCCTGTGGTTTTCACATTGCCGGTCCCTGTCCCGGTGTTCTCCAAGGTGCCGCTGCAGGCGCCCCACCTCAAGCGCACCACGGCCCCGCCCGTGGCCATCCGGAACTGCTGCTTCCGCATTTGACCCCCCGGCCCGCCTAGCTCCTGCCTGATGCATCTCTGGTGCACCCGCAGGTCGTTACTCGTGCTCTGGAGGTTTCATGTCCATTTCGTTTCCGATTCGCCGGGCGGTCGCTGCTGCCCTGATGTTTGCCATAACCTTGCCGTCGTGGGCGGCCGACCCGTTGACCCTGACGGAGGCGCAGCGCATTGCCGTGGGCCGGTCCCAGCAATTGGTGGCCCAGGACGACCTTGCCAGCGCTGCCCGCGATCAGGCCATGGCCGCCGGCCAGCTACCTGATCCCGTGCTCAGGCTGGGCATCGACAACCTCCCGATCAACGGCCCCGACCGCTTCAGCCTCAACAACGATTTCATGACGCAGCGCAGCATCGGGCTGATGCAGGAGTTCCCCAGCACCGAAAAACGGCAGCTCAGATCGGAGCGATTTGAACGCGAGGCGCAGCGCATACAGGCGCAGCGGCAGCTGACGCTGGCGAATGTGCAGCGCGACACCGCGCTGGCCTGGCTGAACCGCTACTACAGCCAGGCCCAGCGCGAGCTGATGCAGCAGCAGATCGAGGAATCCCAGCTGCAGGTGCAGGCCGCCGACATCGCCTTTCGCACCGGCCGGGGCAACGAGGCCGACCTGTTCGCGGCCCGCGCCGCCGTGATCGGGCTGCAGGATCGTCTCAGCCAGATCGAACAGCAGTCACGCAGCGCCGGCCTGTCGCTGGCCCGCTGGGTCGGCGCGGCCGCTGCCGAGCGGCCACCCGCCGGGCCGCCTCCGTGGCAAAGCACACCCTTGCAAGGTGAGGATTTGAGCGAACACCTCAAGCAGCATCCTGATCTGCGGGTCATCCGCGCGGAGATCGATGCCGCCGAAACCGAAGTACAGCTTGCGCAGGCCAACAAACACGCAGACTGGAGCGTCGAGGCCAGCTACAGCCAGCGCGGCCCGGCGTATTCGAACATGGTCTCGATCCAGGTCTCCATCCCGTTGCAATGGGACCAGCAAGACCGCCAGGACCGTGAGGTGGCCGCCAAGCTGGCCCTGGTCGATGAGGCCCAGGCGCGCTATGACGACATGCTGCGCAGCCACGAAGCCGAGGTGAGCAGCCTGCTCAACGACTGGCAGACCGGCAAGGACCGGGTGGCACGCTACCGCAATGAACTGATCCCCACGGCCCATCAGCGCAGCGAGGCCGCGCTCACGGCCTATCGCGGCGGCAAGGGCGACCTGGCCAGTGCACTGTCGGCACGGCGCGACGAGGTCGATGCCCGCCTGCAAGCGCTGACCGTGGAGATGGACACGGCGCGTTCCTGGGCCCAGCTCAACTACCTGATTCCGGACCACAGCATGGCAATGAGCGGCCAGGAGCAACCATGAACAAGAAAATCCTCATCTCGGCACTCTTGTGCATCGGCGTGATCGGTGCTGGCGGCTACGGCCTGTACACCCTGGGGATGAAACGGGGCGTCGGCATGGCCGCCGGCAATGCACCAGCCAATACTGGCGCTGCCGATCCGGCCAGCGGCCGCAAGATTCTTTACTACCACGACCCGATGGTGCCGGGGACCAGGTTCGACAAGCCCGGCAAGTCACCTTTCATGGACATGGCGCTGGTGCCGGTCTATGCCGACAGTGATGCCGATCAGGGCAGTGTGGCGGTGAGTCCGCGGATTGAGGAGAGCCTTGGGGTGCGCACCGCGCTGGTGACCGAGGGCGAGTTGACGCCGCAGGTCGAGGCGGTGGGCAACATTGCCTTCAACGAACGGGACCAGGCCATCGTGCAGGCGCGGGCGACCGGCTATGTAGAGCGGCTGCATGTGCGGGCCACGCTCGACCATGTCAGCAAGGGGCAGCCGCTGGTGGACCTGTATGTGCCCGACTGGGTGGCCGCGCAGGAAGAGTTCCTGTCGCTCAAGCGCATGCAGGGCAGTGACCTTGCGTCGCTGATCGACGGTGCGCGCCAGCGCATGCGCCAGGCCGGCATGAGCGACGAGCAGATCCGGCGGGTCGAGGCCAGCGGCAAGGTGCAGGCACGCATCACCCTGACGGCGCCGATCAGTGGCGTGGTCGTCGAGCTGTCGGTGCGCGAAGGCATGACCGTGATGCCCGGTGCCACGCTGTTCCGCATCAACGGCCTGTCCACGGTCTGGGCCAACGCCGACGTGCCGGAGAGCCAGTCGGCCCTGCTGCGCCCGGGCGCCAAAGTACAGGCACGCAGCCCTGCAGCACCCGGCACGAGCTTCGACGGCACGGTGCAGGCGATCCTGCCCGAGGCCAATCCGGCCACGCGCACGATCAAGGCGCGCATGCAGCTCGCCAACCCCGGCGACCGTCTCGTGCCGGGCATGTTCGTGTCGATGCGGTTCACGGACGTGCGGGCCGCGAAAGCCCTGCTGATCCCAACCGAAGCGGTGATCCAGACCGGCAAGCGCACGGTCGTGATTCTGGCCGAGGACAAGGGCCGGTTCCGGCCGGTCGAGGTCGAGGCGGGGATCGACGCCGGTGGCCAGACCGAGATCCGGCACGGCCTGCAGGCGGGCCAGCGCGTGGTGGTGTCGTCGCAGTTCCTGATCGATTCGGAAGCCAGCCTCAGGGGCGTCGAGGATCGGCTGAACGGCGCGTCGCAACCAGTCGCCGCCGCCACGGCGCCATTGCATGAGGGTCAGGCCACGGTCGAAGCCGTTGGGCCTGATGCGTTGACGCTGTCGCACGGACCGATCCCCTCGCTCAAGTGGGGTGCCATGACCATGGATTTCAAGCGGCCTGCGCAGGGCGGCTTGCCGCCCAAACTGAAGGCCGGCGACCGGGTGAGCTTCGAGTTCTACATCGACACCGGGGGCTTGCCGCAGCTGACCCGGGTGTCGCCGCTGGCCGCGCAAGCCGCCGCGCCCGGTAGCACCGGGAGCGCGAAGTGATCGCCCGACTCATCCGCTGGTCCATTGCCAACCGCTTTCTGGTGCTGCTGGCGACCGTGATCGTCGCTGCCTGGGGGGTGTACGCACTGCTCAGGACGCCGCTGGACGCCTTGCCCGACCTGTCCGACGTGCAGGTCATCATCCACACCAGCTATCCCGGACAGGCGCCGAGCATCGTCGAGAACCAGGTCACCTACCCGATGACGACGACCATGCTGTCCGTGCCGGGCGCCAAGACCGTGCGTGGTTATTCCTTCTTCGGCGATTCCTTCGTGTACGTGCTGTTCAAGGATGGCACCGACCTGTACTGGGCGCGCTCCCGCGTGCTCGAATACCTCAGCCAGGTGCAGTCGCGCCTGCCGGCCGGCGCCAAGGCCTCGCTCGGGCCGGATGCCACGGGCGTCGGCTGGATCTACGAGTACGCACTGGTTGACCGCAGCGGCACCCAGGACATCGGGCAACTGAGCGCGCTGCAGAACTGGTTTCTGAAATACGAGCTGAAGACCGTGCCCAACGTGGCCGAGGTGGCCTCGATCGGGGGCATGGTGCGCCAGTACCAGGTCGTGCTCGATCCCGACAAGCTGGCGGCCTACGGTATCGCGAACACCACGGTGGTCCAGGCCATCCAGAAAGCCAACCAGGAAAGCGGCGGCTCGGTGCTCGAACTCGGCGAGGCCGAATACATGGTGCGCGTCTCCGGCTATCTGAAGTCGCTGCACGACTTTCGGCAAATTCCCCTGACGACCTCCGACGCGGGGGTGCCGGTGCGGCTGGGTGACGTGGCGCGCATCCAGATCGGGCCGCAGGCGCGGCGCGGCATTGGCGAGCTCGACGGTGAGGGCGAGGCGGTCGGCGGCGTGATCGTGATGCGCTCGGGCAAGAACGCACTGCAGACCATTCAAGCGGTCAAGGCCAAGCTGCGGACGCTGCAGGCCAGCCTGCCCAAGGGGGTGCAGATCGTCCCGGTGTACGACCGCTCCGGCCTGATCAATCGCGCGGTGGACAACCTCACGCACAAGCTGATCGAGGAATTTCTTGTCGTGGCGGTGGTGTGCTTCATCTTCCTGTTTCACCTGCGCTCGGCCCTTGTCGCGATCGTCTCGTTGCCGCTGGGCATCCTGGCAGCCTTCATCGCGATGTATTACCAGGGGGTGAACGCCAACATCATGTCGCTGGGCGGGATTGCCATCGCCATCGGCGCGATGGTCGATGCCGCGGTCGTCACGATCGAGAACGCGCACAAGCATCTGGAGCAGTGGCGCCATGACCATCCCGGGCAGCAGTTGCAAGGCGAGGCGCGCTGGCACGTGATTGGCGACTCGGCCGCCGAGGTCGGGCCGGCATTGTTCTTCTCGCTGCTGGTCATCGCCTTGTCGTTCATTCCGGTCTTCACGCTGCAGGCGCAGGAGGGGCGAATGTTCTCGCCGCTGGCCTTCACCAAGACCTATGCCATGGCGGCGGCGGCCGGCCTCTCGGTGACCCTGATCCCCGTGTTGATGGGGTATCTGATTCGTGGCCGGATTCCCGATGAGAAGACCAATCCGCTCAACCGCTTCTTGATTGCGGTCTACCGGCCGCTGCTGGATATCGTGTTGCGGGCGCCGAAGCGTACCTTGCTGGTTGCGGCGCTGGTGCTCGCCTCGAGTGCCTGGCCGCTGCAGCACATCGGGGGCGAGTTCATGCCGCGGCTGGACGAGGGCGATCTGCTGTACATGCCGTCGGCGCTGCCCGGGCTGTCGGTGGGCAAGGCGGCGCAGCTGTTGCAGCAGACCGACCGGCTCATCAAGACCGTGCCCGAGGTGGCCAGCGTGTTCGGCAAGGCGGGACGTGCGGAGAGCGCGACCGACCCGGCGCCGATGGAGATGTTCGAAACCACGATCCAGTTCAAGCCGCGTGACCAATGGCGCCCCGGCATGACCAGCGACAAGCTGGTGCGCGAACTGGACCGCATCGTCAAGGTGCCGGGCCTGTCCAATATCTGGGTGCCGCCGATCAGGAACCGCATCGACATGCTGGCCACCGGCATCAAGAGCCCGGTTGGCGTGAAGGTGGCGGGCGCCGACCTGGCCACCATCGACCGCCTCACCGCCGACATCGCGCGCGCAGTCAAGAACGTGCCGGGCGTCACCAGTGCGCTGGCCGATCGACTGACCGGCGGCCGCTACGTGGACATCAACATCCGCCGCGATGCCGCCGCGCGCTTTGGCCTGAACATCGCCGACGTGCAATCGGTCATCAACTCGGCGGTGGGTGGCGAGAACATCGGCGAGGTGGTGGACGGCCTGCAGCGCTTTCCGATCAACGTGCGCTATCCGCGCGAAGTGCGGGATTCGCTGGAGAAGCTGCGCAGCCTGCCCATCGTCACCGACCGCGGCCAGCGCCTGGTGCTGTCCGACGTGGCCGATATCCGCATCGCGGACGGCCCGCCGATGTTGCGCAGCGAGAACGCGCGGCTGTCCGGCTGGGTGTACGTGGACCTGCGCGGACGCGACTTGCGCTCGGCGGTGCTGGATATGCAAAAGGCCGTGGCCGAGCAGGTGAAACTGCCGCCGGGCTATTCGGTCTCCTGGTCGGGCCAGTTCGAGTTCCTGGAACGCGCGACCGCCCGGCTCAAGGTCGTGGTGCCGTTCACCCTGCTGATCATCTTTGTGCTGCTGTACCTGATCTTCAAGCGCTTCGACGAGGCGCTGCTGATCATGACCACGCTGCCATTCGCCCTGGTGGGAGGGATCTGGCTGCTGTACCTGCTGGGCTACAACCTGTCGGTCGCCGGTGCCGTCGGGTTCATCGCTCTGGCCGGCGTTTCCTCCGAGTTCGGCGTGATCATGCTGCTGTACCTCAAGCAGGCCTGGGGCGACCGCATCGATCAGGGCACGACCACCACGGCCGACCTGCTGGACGCGATCCGCGAAGGCGCCGTGCTGCGGGTACGACCCAAAGCCATGACGGTGGCCGTCATCCTGGCCGGCCTGTTCCCCATCATGTGGGGCACGGGGACGGGGTCCGAGGTCATGCAGCGCATTGCCGCGCCGATGGTGGGCGGCATGATCACCGCGCCGCTGCTCTCGATGTTCGTGGTTCCGACGGTGTATTTGCTCATTCGCCGCCCGCGCGAACGCCGTGGCGTCGGTCTGGCGTTCTGGAGGAGGCGCCGTGCCACCGAGTGAAGGACGCCTGCCTGTCCACGACTTGATCGTGCCTGGCGGATTTGCCGGGTGTGTAACCAGTTTTTTTAACCACTGTGAAATGGAGATTGATATGAAGAAAATCGCAACGACTGCTCTGGTGCTGGCCTCGCTGCTGCCGGCCGCCGCTGTGCTGGCACAGCCGAAGGTGAATGACGTGAACCAGGGTATGGGCAAGCATGCTGCCGCCAGCACACAGGCGACGCATGCCGCACAGGGTGTGATCAAAAAAATCGACACCAAGGCCGGCGTGATTACGATTTCGCACGGGCCGATCAACAGCCTGAACTGGCCCCCGATGACGATGGGATTCAAGGTCAGGGACAAGGCGCTGCTGACCGGCCTGAAAGAGGGACAGAAGGTGGATTTCGAGATCGCGCAGGAAGGCGACGACTATGTCGTCACCAAGGTCAGGTAGTTGCGCGCACTACAAGCCAGAAGCCTCGAATCGTCGCGATAGCGCTGCGCCGGTCTCGCGGCGCACGATGTCGCTACGCTTTGATCAGATAATTGCGCATCAAGCCGGAATCCTCGTGCTCCAGCATGTGGCAGTGGTAGAGGAACAGCCCCGGATAGTCCTTGAAGCCGAGCAGGATGCGCACGCGTTCTCCCGGCATCACGAGCACCGTGTCTTTCCATCCTTCGTCGAGCAGGCCGGCCTTGACCGTGCCCTGTTGGCGCGAGGACGCGGCGGCCACGGACCGCCAGATCACCCGAAACTGCAGCCCGTGCACGTGCATTGCGTGCGCCATCGCCATACCCATCATTCCCGTTTGCCCGTCATTTCGAAACTCCCAGATTTCGTGAGTGCCAAGCTTCACGGTCTCGAGCGGCGTCACACCCAGCATGTCGAAGCTGCGGCCGTTGATGCCCCAGGTCATCATGCCCATGGTGATGTTGAATACCTTGGGGCGGTTGTAGTTGACGGCTAAGCGCGGCTGCGGCTGCGGCAACTGGGACAGACGCCGTGGCGGCAACGCCGGCCTGTCATTGCCGCCATGCTGGACTTGCAGCTTGAGCACGGGGAACGCTGCGCCATCGGGCAGCGCCGACTCCCCCATCTCACCCATCATGCCGCCCATCATCCCGTTCATTCCCCTCCCGCCCTTGAAGGGCAGGCTTTGCAGCGTCAGATCGGAGCCGGCCGGCCAGCGTGCAAAGTCGACCCACAGGTCGACGCGCTCGGCCGGCGCCAGCATCACGTAGTCGCGCCGCAGCGGCGCGGCGAGCAGACCGCCATCGGTGCCGATCGCCGTGAGCGGCACGCCGTCGTGCCACGCCAGCTTGTAGATGCGGGAGTTCGAGGCATTCAGCAAGCGCAGGCGATAGGGGCGGCGTTCGACCGCCAGACTCGCATCGGGGCGGCCATTGACGAGGATTTCGTCTCCAAGCACGCCCATCATGCGCGCCATCATCTGCCCCATGCCGCCCTGGCCACCCATCATGCCGCCCATGCCACCGCGGCCCATCATTGCGCCACCTGTCATTCCCCGGTTTTGCGAATCACCTGCGGGCGCGCCGGTTGGGCTCTGCGACAAGTAGGTCAACTGGTTGTCGTCACCGAAGGTCCGGTCCTGCAGGACCAGCGGGAGATCCTGCGGGCCCGTAGGCAGGTCGAGGGCCGCCTCTTCGTCGTCGCTGACCAGAAACAGGCCCGCCAGGCCGAAGTAGACCTGCTTGCCCGTGCGGCCATCGGGGTGCGGGTGATACCAGTAGCTGCCGGCCCGGTCCACGACCGTGAACTCGTAGACATAGCGCGCACCCGGGCCGATCGCATAGCGCGGGTGGCCGTCCATGGGTTCGGGCACGTGCAGTCCATGCCAATGAACGATGGTCGGCTCGGGCAGTTCGTTGATCAGGTCGATGCGCACGCGCTGGCCCCGATGTACACGGATGATGGGCCCGAGGTACGTGTCGACCGACGTCTCCAACGTGTCCGGATCGCCGCGCAACAGCTTGCCCCGGTAGCGCCACACGCGCGTCTGCGCACCCGGACGGATGGCGACACTGTCCTGCACCGCGTGCAGTTCGATGTGGACATCGACGTCCGTAGCGGCGCGCTCCTCGCCACCGGCCCTGGCATGCGACGCTGGCAGACCGACCGCGGTGGCCGCGGCGGCGGTCGCGGAGCGGATCAGGATGCGACGTCTTTCCTTGTTCATGCAAGAGGTTTCTTATGCGCCCCAAATGCGGTTTGCCAAACCTAACAACGCCCCATCCTGCCCATCATCCCCATCATGCCGAAATGCATCGCGGCCATGCCGACGACACCCAGGATGGCAATCCCGCCGATGACGGCCAGCACGATCACGACGATCTTGAGTGCGGTGCCACTCGTGGAGTCACTCATGGGGCACGCCTTCTTTCGTAATCTCCGTCCAGATGCCTCCCTGATCCCCGGATTCTGGCTTGCTTTCACCGGGCTGGGCACTCTCGCCCTTCTTGTTTTCATTCATGCCCTTCATCATGAGCAACATCGCGACGGGGCAGATCAGCGTGACCAGGAAAGGCGCGCTGGCCACGATGAACGCATGGGCTGTGGGTAGCGCGAAATAGGCGGCCGCGAGGGCAAGGCCCAACCCGGCAGCGGTCTTCACCATCATTTTCGAATCACATTTCATGTCTTTACTCCTTTGAGGTGGCGGACGTCGCAGGAAGCGGACGCTTCCTCGCGTGCACCGATTGGTAGAATTTTCAGATTAACGGAACAGGCAAGACCTTGGCTCCGGTGTGAAGACGCAGGAGTCTCGCAATGGGCATCGCGGACACGATGCCGGCCGCTGCAATATCGAAACGCGCGGCTTCCAGTTCAAAATTCATGGTTACCTCTTTGTTTTCTATTGCCTGAACGGCAGACGGAAGTAGTGGGAAGATCGTTCGGGCGAGCGAATCGCCACTTGCTGACCCGAACACCGTCGGCTCGTGTGCCAGAGCGGCCTCTTAGGTCGTCAGGACGCGAGCTGGTCGCGGGTCAAGTGCGCAAGCAGCAGTGCAGGACGGCGTGCGGCGGATCAGCCACAGCCAGCAGACCGCTTGGTCCTGCGCGGGAGCCGACGTATCCGGAACTGTCACCCGGCGGTGCAAGCGTGTACAGGCTGGTCAGCAGCGCCGCGGGTACCGCCGGCGCCGGGGCATGGTCTGCACTCTGTTGTCCGTATTGGTAGTGCGCAGCGCAAAGATTCGGCAGCGCGGGGTCCAGGCCGCCGAAGCCCATGGCGCCCTGGTTCGCGGCGGCGCCAGGATATGACGAAACGGGGCTGGCACCGTTGTGGCCGGCCATCGCGGCTGCGGCGTTGGCAGGTTGAATCTGCTCAAGCTGTGTTATGCGCGCAGTGCCGGAGCAGGCATAAGCAGCCACGGCCAGCTGCGTGGACACAATCACGCCAATCAGCAAGCGGCAGATCTCGCGTCTGAGGATCCGGGTCATCGTCATGGTGGTTTGTGCATCCGTAGAGCAAAAAGTTCACCGCATTAATCGACTGTGCAACTCAGCCGCCAGCGACCGAGCTAACGGAGACTGTTGCCGGCGTTTGCTGGCACGGGGGTGCCTTGGCGGCCAGCGCGACGAAGTAGGCTTCTGCCACGGCGTTGCTTATCGCGGCTTCGGGCGGTGCACAGGCTTCGATGGCCGACAACAGATGTTCGGCGACGATCCAGTTGTTTTGGCGGACAGCCTGCAGATACACCTCCAGCAGACGCCGCTCGAGAGGGGTTGTTTTCATGGTGACTCCGGCAACAAGAACCAACTGTGATGCTAGGGGTTGACCCCGTGGGAAAGTCAAGCGGGCGGTGACAATACCCTTCGTCTGACACGGTTTGCTGGCAGACCATGAGGGTGTACCGGGAAGAAGTCACGCATCAGATAACCCGAGCGCTATATATCCCGCCGGATTTTCCTCATCCGGCACAGCACGAAAGCTGCTTCACGTCCTTACTGAAGGTCTGCGCCGCGAGCTTCAGCCCCTCGACCATCGTCAGGTATGGGAACAACTGGTCGGCCAGTTCTTGTAC
>SCRU01000076.1 GCA_004323695.1 Burkholderiaceae bacterium | reverse complement strand
CGGCCAGTTTCACACCGCCAAGTGCCAGGAATACGCGAACGGCAAGGCCTGCTTCGTCGCGGGCGTGAACCCGAAGAAGGCCGGCGAGGCCATCTTCGGCATCCCGATCTTCGGCTCGGTGAAGGAAGCCGCGCACCAGACCGGCGCCACCGTGTCGGTGATCTATGTGCCCCCGCCCGGCGCGGCCGCCGCGATCTGGGAAGCCGTGGAGGCCGACCTGGACCTGGCGATCTGCATCACCGAGGGCATCCCGGTGCGCGACATGCTCGAAGTGCGCAACAAGATGCGCGCCAAGGAAGCGGCCGGCGGCAAGAAGACGCTGCTGCTGGGTCCGAACTGCCCCGGCATCATCACGCCCGACGAAATCAAGATCGGCATTATGCCCGGCCACATCCACCGCAAGGGCCGCGTCGGCGTGGTCAGCCGCTCCGGCACGCTGACCTATGAAGCGGTGGCGCAGCTGACCGAGATCGGCCTGGGCCAGTCGTCGGCGGTGGGCATCGGCGGCGACCCGATCAACGGCCTCAAGCACATCGACGTGATGAAGGCGTTCAACGACGATCCCGACACCGATGCCGTCATCATGATCGGCGAGATCGGCGGTCCCGACGAGGCCGACGCGGCGCGCTGGTGCAAGGAGCACATGAAAAAGCCGGTGGTCGGCTTCATCGCCGGCGTCACCGCGCCGGCGGGCAAGCGCATGGGCCATGCCGGCGCGCTGATCTCGGGCGGGGCCGACACGGCCGAGGCCAAGCTGGCCATCATGCAGGAGTGCGGCTTCACCGTGACACACAATTTCTCGGAGCTGGGCAAGCTGCTCAAGGCGCGGCTGTAACTGCCGGGCGCCGCCGCACCGATTTACAACAGCCGTCCTGATGGCGCTGCGAAGTTGCTTGTCGGGCCGGCACGCCTCTGGTAACTTCCCGTGACAGGCATTTCGTGAACAAGATTACAGGAACTTGACCCGTCAAGTGCACCGGGGGCGGCTCGTTGAATTACCAGTTTTGCGCACATACCGACCCGGGCCGCGTTCGCGACAACAACGAGGATTCCGTCACCTTCGACGCCTCGGCGGGGCTCGCCGTGCTGGCCGACGGCATGGGCGGCTACAACGCGGGCGAGGTGGCCAGCGCAATGGCCACCACCTTCATCCGCTCCGAACTGGGGCGCTGGCTGAACGAGGCGGGGGATCAGGCCAGCGCGCGGGATGTGCGCCGCGCCATGGATATTTGCGCCGACAACGCGAATCGCGCCATCTTCAACGCCGCCAACGCGAATCCGCAATATGCCGGCATGGGGACCACGCTGGTGCTGGCGGTGTTCCAGGAAGACCGGCTCATGCTCGGACATATCGGCGACTCGCGCTGCTACCGCCTGCGGGGCGGGGAGCTGAGCCGCATCACGAGCGATCACTCGCTGTTGCAGGAGCAGCTCGACGCCGGCCTGATCACGCCGGACGAGGCCGCCACCTCGCCGCACAAGAACCTCATCACGCGCGCGCTCGGGGTCGAGGACGCGGTCCTGCTCGAGGTGAACGAGCACCGCATCGTGCCCGGCGACCTCTTCCTCTTGTGTTCGGACGGCCTGTCGGACATGATGGACGACGACGCCATTGCGGCCATCCTGCGCTCGGACGCGGCGCTGCCGGACAGGGCGACCCGATTGATCGAGAGCGCCAATGCGAACGGAGGACGCGATAATATTTCGGTGCTGCTGGTCCAGCGCAGCGACAATCTCACGAAACGGAGCTTGATTTCCAGAATACTGGGAAAATAGCCATTCACTCCGGCAGACCCTTAGCCACCATAGAGACAGGAGCCGACCATGCCGAAATTGATCGTGTCGATCGACGGTGTCGTCATCAAGGAATTTCAGCTCACCAAGGACCGCACGACGCTGGGCCGGCGGCCCTACAACGACATCGTGATCGACAACCTGGCGGTCAGCGGCGAGCATGGCGCGCTGCAGATGACGGGCGGCGAGGTTTACCTCGAGGATCTCAACAGCACCAACGGCACCTATGTGAATGGCAAGTCGATCAAGAAGCAGCTGTTGCAAAACCACGACACGATTGAAGTCGGCAAGTACAAGATCAGGTTCGTGACCGAGAGCACCGGGGCCTCGGCGCCGGCGCCCCTCGCGGAGGCGCCGGCGGACGCGGCGGCTCGCCCGGGCGCCAGCATCAAGGTGCTGTCCGGCGCGGCGGCGGGGCGCGAGGTGCAGCTGGTCAAGGTCGTCACCACGATCGGCAAGCCCGGCGTTGCGGTAGCCGCGATCACGCGGCGCCCGCTGGGCTTCGTCGTCGCCCATGTCGAGGGCGCCACCGCGCCCACCCTGAACGGCATTCCGGTCGGCGGCGAGCCCGTGACGCTGAAAAACGGCGACTTGCTGGAGCTGGCCGGCAGCCGCATGCAATTCATGCAGGCCTGATCCGGCCCGCAGCGCGCGAAGCCATTTCTGGCCGCGCGGGACCGCAGGCTTGCTCTGGTGGCTGCCATCGCGCCCGCAAAGTGCCGGCGAGACGCATTGACACCATTTGCAGTGCATAAATGCCAACAAATACCTTTACCTGGCGCGGGCGCAGCGAGTAGTCTTGTACCAGTTGCAGGCAGCCGGTTCCATTCTGGGAGCGGAACCGGCTGTCATTGCACTGTTCAAACCGTCCATCGCCAGCAGGATTTGCATGAAAGTGCGCGTATTGGGCTGCTCCGGGGCTATTGCCCGGGACTGCCGGACCACCTCGTTTCTGATCGACCACGACGTGCTGATCGATGCGGGCACCGGCGTGGGCGACCTGACGCTGGACGAGATGTGCGCCGTCGAGCACGTGTTCCTGACGCATTCGCACCTGGACCATATCGCGGCGCTGCCGCTGATGGTGGACGCGGTCGGCGCGCGGCGCAGCGTGCCGCTGCAAATCCATGCGCTGGAGGGCACCATCGCGGCGCTGCGCCGCCACGTGTTCAACGACACCATCTGGCCCGACTTCTCGCGCATCCCCTCGCTGCAGGCGCCGCGCATCAGCTTCCATGCGCTGGCTGTCGGCCAGACACTGCAACTGGCGGGCCGGCAGATCGAGCCGCTGCCCGCCGTGCACAGCGTGCCGGCCGTGGGCTACGCCGTGACCGGAAGCGGAGGCGCCTGGGTGTTCTCCGGCGACACCGAGCGCAACCCCATGTTCTGGCAGCGCGTGAATCAGCTCGATGTGGCCATGCTGGTGATCGAGACCGCCTTCAGCAATCGTGAAAAGGACATGGCCCTGCGCAGCCTGCACCTGTCACCCGAGGTGCTCGCGCAGGAGCTGGACGGCATCGCCGACGGCCGGCGCTACCCGATCTACATCACCCACACCAAGCCCACCGAAACCGAGCTGATCATGACCGAGGTCCGCCGGTTCGACCAGACCCAGCCGCACAGCTCGGCGGCGGGCCATGACATCCGCTGGCTTGAAGCCGGCCAGGAGTTTGACCTATGAGCGCTGTGTTGCCCCCCGCCGCCGACGCGGACCCCGAGAAGGC
>SCRU01000075.1 GCA_004323695.1 Burkholderiaceae bacterium | reverse complement strand
CGGGCTCCCGATCCCCCAATGCAAGGGCCATTCTCATGTCCACAACGACGGTCGGTGTCAAACTCGATGAAGGCACCCGCGAGCGCCTGCGGCAGGCCGCCAGCTCAATCGACCGCACGCCGCACTGGCTGATCAAGCAGGCCATCTTCTCCTATCTGGAGCGGCTCGAAACACAAGGCCCACCGCCGTTGCCGCCCGATGCGCCGGCGTTGCCTGAAGCCGACGAGCCTGTCGAACTGGCGCTGGCGACCGCGCCGATGGGGACGCAGCCGCCACAGCCGTTCCTGGATTTCGCCCAGGGCGTGCTGCCGCAATCGGTGCTGCGCGCGGCCATCACCGCAGCGACGCGACGCCCGGAACCGGAAGCCGTGCCGATGCTGCTGCAACAGGCACGCCTGCCGGCCGACACCGCCGAGCCCGCGCGGCAACTGGCCATGCGCCTTGCGGGCCAGCTGCGCAGGCAAAAGGGCGCGGGGGGGCGCGCCGGGCTGGTGCAGGGCCTGCTGCAGGAGTTTGCGCTGTCGTCACAGGAGGGCGTGGCGCTGATGTGCCTGGCCGAGGCCTTGCTGCGAATTCCAGACAAGGCTACCCGCGACGCGCTGATCCGCGACAAGATCGGTCATGGCGACTGGCTGCAGCATGTGGGCAACAGTCCGTCGCTGTTCGTGAACGCCGCCACCTGGGGTTTGATGCTGACCGGCAAGCTGGTGAGCACGCACAACGAGGCGAGCCTGTCCAGCGCGCTGGCGCGCATTCTGGGCAAGGGCGGCGAGCCGCTGGTGCGCAAGGGCGTGGACATGGCGATGCGGCTGATGGGCGAGCAGTTCGTCACCGGCGAGACGATTGCCACGGCACTGGCGAACGCCTCGCCGTTCGAGGCGCGCGGCTTTCGTTATTCCTACGACATGCTGGGCGAGGCGGCATTGACCGACAGCGACGCCCGCGACTACATGGCGTCCTACCAGCAGGCCATCCACGCCATCGGCAAGGCCTCGCACGGGCGGGGCATCTACGAGGGGCCGGGCATCTCGATCAAGCTGTCGGCACTGCACCCGCGCTACAGCCGGGCCCAGTACGAGCGCGTCATGGATGAACTGTATCCCCGGCTGCTCACGCTCACGGTGCTGGCGCGCCAGTACGACATCGGGCTGAACATCGATGCCGAAGAGGCCGATCGGCTCGAAATATCGCTGGACCTGCTCGAGCGCCTGTGCGGCGAGCCGCAGCTGACCAGCTGGAACGGCATCGGCTTCGTGATCCAGGCGTACCAGAAACGTTGCCCGCAGGTCATCGACTACCTGGTCGATCTGGCGCGACGCAGCCGCCACCGGCTGATGGTCCGGCTGGTCAAGGGGGCCTATTGGGATTCGGAAATCAAGCGCGCCCAGCTCGACGGCCTGGAAGACTACCCGGTGTACACGCGCAAGGCCTACACCGACGTTTCGTACCTGGCGTGCGCCCGCAAGCTGCTGGCGGTGCCCGAGGCGGTCTATCCCCAGTTCGCCACGCACAACGCGCATACGCTGGCGGCCATTTACCATCTGGCCGGGCAGAACTACTACCCCGGCCAGTACGAGTTCCAGTGCTTGCACGGCATGGGCGAGCCGCTGTACGAACAGGTGGTGGGCGCGCTTGCCGACGGCAAGCTGGCGCGGCCGTGCCGCATCTACGCGCCGGTGGGGGTGCATGAGACCCTGCTGGCCTACCTGGTGCGCCGGCTGCTGGAAAACGGCGCCAACACTTCGTTCGTGAACCGCATCTCCGACCCGGCAGTACCGCTGGAAGAACTGGTGCGGAACCCGGTCGATCAAGTGGAGGCCATGGCTGCCGGGGACGGACGCATGGGTCTGCCGCATCCGAAAATTGCGCTGCCGCGCGAGCTGTATGGCCGGGGCCGGCGCAATTCCGGCGGAATCGACCTTTCCAACGAACACCGGCTGGGCTCGCTGTCGGGTGCGCTGCTGGGCAGCGGCCATGCCGATTGGCGCGCGGCGCCGACGCTGGGTGAGCCGGCGGGTGCCAATGCATGGGTGCCGGTGCGCAATCCGGCCGACCGGCGCGACATCGTCGGCCATGTGTGCGAGGCGACCGGGGAGGACGTGCGCGGCGCATTGCACGCCGCCAGCGGCGCGGCGCTGGTCTGGCAAAGCACCCCGCCGCAGGAGCGTGCCGCCATTCTGGAGCGCGCCGCCGACCTGCTCGAAGGCGAAGGCCAGCAGTTGATGGGCCTGCTGGTACGCGAGGCTGGCAAGAGTCTTGCGAATGCGCTGTCCGAAGTGCGCGAGGCCGCCGACTTTCTGCGTTTCTATGCCGCCCAGGTGCGCGCCACCTTCGACAACGGCACGCACCGGCCGCTCGGGGTGGTGGTGTGCATCAGTCCGTGGAACTTTCCGCTGGCCATCTTTACCGGCCAGGTCGCGGCGGCGCTGGCGGCGGGCAACACGGTGCTCGCCAAACCCGCCGAGCAGACGCCGCTGATCGCGGCACAGGCAGTGCGCCTGCTGCATGCGGCGGGCATTCCACCCGAGGTGCTGCAGTTGCTGCCGGGGCGCGGCGAGACGGTGGGTGCGCAGCTGGTGGGTGACGGGCGCATCAGCGGTGTGCTGTTCACCGGCTCGACCGAGGTGGCCGGCCTCCTGCAGCGCGTGCTGGCCGATCGTGTCAGCGCATCCGGACAATCCATCGCGCTGATCGCCGAAACCGGCGGTCAGAACGCGATGATCGTGGACTCCTCGGCACTGGCCGAGCAGGTCGTGGCGGATGTCATGACGTCGGCGTTCGACAGCGCCGGCCAGCGCTGCTCCGCGCTGCGCGTGCTGTGTGTGCAGGAAGATGCCGCGGCGCGCGTCGTCGAGATGCTCAAGGGTGCGCTGGCCGAATGGCAGGTCGGCAACCCCGAGCGCCTGGCCGTCGATGCCGGGCCGGTGATAGACGCCGAGGCCCGCGCCCATATCGAACAGCACATCCAGGCACTGCAAAGCAAGGGCCGCAGCGTGTTCCGCGGGGAGCGCAGCGACGCGGCGGAGTTGAGCCACGGCGATTTCGTGCCGCCGACCCTGATCGAGCTCGAGAGCCTGGACGAGCTCCAGCGCGAAGTCTTCGGCCCCGTGCTGCACCTGCTGCGCTACCAGCGGCGCGACCTGGGCGGGCTCATCGAGCAGATCAACGCCACCGGCTACGGCCTGACGCTGGGCCTGCACACGCGCATCGACGAGACCATTGCCCAGGTGCTGGCGGGGGCGCGCGCCGGCAATATCTACGTCAACCGCAACATGGTCGGCGCGGTGGTCGGCGTGCAGCCATTCGGCGGGCACGGGCTGTCGGGCACCGGCCCGAAGGCGGGTGGCCCGCTGTACCTTTACCGGTTGCTGGCGACGCGGCCACCACAGGCCATCGGCGCGGCGCTGGCCGCCATGGAAGCAGAACGCCAGGCACAGGACACGCCGCTACGCCAGCTGCAGCACGACCATCTGGACGCGCTGGCGGCATGGGCCGAACGCGAGATGGCGCAAGCGACGCTCGCTGCGCGGTGCCGGACGTTCGAAGCAGAATCGCCCAGCGGCACGAGCTGGCTGCTGCGCGGCCCCACTGGCGAAACCAACAGCTACTCCATCCTGCCGCGCGACGCGGTGCTGTGCCTGGCCGACAATCCGCACGATCTGCTGGTGCAACTGGCCGCCGTGCTGGCGGTCGGCAGCCAGGCGCTGTGGGTCGACGGTGAGGACACGGCACGCCTGCACGCGCGGCTGCCCGAGGTGCTGCGCGCGTGCATCCGGCGCGTTGCCGACTGGCAGCGTGGCGACGTGGCGTTCGACGCGGTGCTGCACCACGGCGATGGCGATCACCTGCGCGAGGTGTGCCGGCAGGTGGCCCAGCGCGGCGGCCCGATCGTCGGCGTGACGGGGCTGCAGCGAGGCGACATGGCGGTGCCGCTGGAACGCCTGGTGATCGAACGCGCGCTCAGCGTGAACACCGCCGCCGCCGGTGGTAACGCGAGCCTGATGACCATCGGTTGATGATCGCCGCCTGAAATCGGCCCGCTCTCCAGCGGCGGTCGCATCAGATCATCGAGAGCGCCGACTTGCGCCGCGGCGGCGGGTACAGGCGATCGAGTTCGGCCAGGTCGCCAGGTTCGAGCCGCAGGTCAGCCGCCGCCAGGTTTTCGCGCAGATGCGTCTCGCGCACCGCCTTCGGAATCGCCACCACACCGCCTTGGGCCAGCACCCAGGCCAGTGCCACCTGCGCCCGGGTCGCGCCCCGCCGCGCCGCGATGGCGTCCAGCTTCGGGCTGGCCGCGAGCGCGCCCTGGTCGATCGGGCTGTAGGCCATCAGCGGCAGCCCGTGCGCGCGCTGCCATGGCAACAGACTGAATTCCGGGCCCCGTTCGCCAAGCGAGTAATACACCTGATTGGCGGCGCATTGCGCGCCACCGGCTGGCCCCAGCGCGGCCAGTTCTTCCATGTCGCCGGTGTCGAAGTTGCTCACGCCCCATGCGCCGATCCGGCCCTGCTGGACCAGTGCCTGCAGGGCTTCACGGGTGTCGGCCAGCCGGTGCGGCCCGCGCCAGTGCAGCAGGTACAGGTCGATCCGATCGAGTCCGAGGCGCGCCAGGCTGCGCTCGCAGGCAGCCTGCGTGCCGCGGCGGCTCGCGTTGTGCGGCAACACCTTGCTGACCACGAAGAGTTCGTCGCGGCGCACGTCGCCCGCGCGCAAGGCGTCGGCGATGGCTTGTCCCACCACCTGCTCGGCGCCGCCGTCGCCGTACATCTCGGCCGTGTCAATCAGCCGGTAGCCCATGGCTATCGCCGAGCGCACTGCCGCCACCTCGGCGCCGCGCCGCGCCGCTGCTTCGCCCATGTGCCAGGTGCCCAGCCCGAGCTGCGGCAGCGCGGCACCGTGGGGCATGTTGAGGGTTTGCATGTCGCTGGATTCAGGACTTGAGCGCGCGCAGCAGCTTGTCGTGAATGCCACCAAAGCCGCCGTTGCTCATGCACAAAAGGTGGTCGCCCGGGCGCGCCGCGCTCTTCACTTGCGCCACCAGCTCATCGATGCTGTCGGCGACCTGCGCCTTGTGGCCTGGCCCGACACCCATCGTCGCCAGCGCCTCACGCGCGTCCCAGTCGAGCCCGCCGGCATGGCAGAACGCCAGGTCGGCGCTCTCCAGGCTCCAGGGCAGTTGTGCCTTCATGGTGCCGAGCTTCATGGTGTTGCTGCGCGGCTCGAACACCGCCAGGATGCGCGCGTGCGGGCCGAGCTGGCGGCGCAGCCCGTCGAGCGTGGTGCGGATCGCGGTCGGGTGGTGCGCGAAGTCGTCGTACACCGTGATGCCGTTAACCGTGCCGCGCACCTCCATGCGCCGCTTGACGTTCCGGAACCGGCCCAGCGCCTCGGCCGCGACGGCCGGCGCGACACCCACGTGTTCCGCCGCGGCGATCGCGGCCAGCGCGTTGAGCTGGTTGTGAACGCCGCCAAGACCCCAGCGTACCTGCGCTACAGACTCTCCTTTTTGCAGCACATCGAAGACACCGGGCTCGCCCACGGCGGAAAAATCGCTAACGGCTGCGCCAAAGCTGCGCAGCTCGCTCCAGCACCCCTGGTGCAGCACGCGCGCCAGGCTTTCCTCCAACCCGTTCACGACAACGCGCCCGCTGGACGGCACGGTGCGCACCAGATGGTGGAACTGGCGCTCGATCGCGGCCAGGTCGTCAAAAATGTCGGCATGGTCGAATTCGAGGTTGTTCAGGATCGCGGTGCGCGGGCGGTAGTGCACGAACTTGCTGCGCTTGTCGAAGAACGCGGTGTCGTACTCGTCGGCTTCGATCACGAAAACGGAACGGCTGCGCGGCAGTGGGCTCTGCGCAGGTAAAAGAGGAGCCCGCAAAGCGGGCGGGGGACACGAAGCAGAGTCCACTGCCGCGCAGCCGCCCCCCAGCCGTGCCGAGACGCCGAAGTTCAGGGGCACGCCGCCGACCAGGAAACCGGGTTGCAGGCCCGCGCATTCGAGAATCCAGGCCAGCATCGAGGTCGTGGTGGTCTTGCCGTGCGTGCCGGCCACGGCCAGCACGTGGCGGCCCTGCAGCACGTGTTCGGCCAGCCACTGCGGGCCGCTGGTGTAGGGCAGGCCGGCGTCCAGAATGGCTTCCATCAACGGAAATTTGGCCGTGCCATCCGCGAGGTGCGCGCGGCTCACGACGTTGCCGACGACGAACAGGTCGGGCTTCAAGACCAGCTGGTCGGCGCTGTAGCCTTCGATCAACTCGATGCCCAACGCGCGCAACTGGTCGCTCATCGGGGGGTACACGCCGGCGTCGCAGCCGGTGACGGTGTGGCCCGACTCGCGCGCCAGCGCTGCCACGCCGCCCATGAAGGTGCCGCAGATGCCGAGAATATGAATGTGCATGCGCCGATTTTAGGTGTTTTGCCGCTGTACCCAGCGCGGGGTATAAGCAATGCGCTAGAAAAAGTGTAGCTATGAGTTGGCGGCGGCAAATCGCTCGCGCAGCTTCATCTTCCAGAACTTGCCGGTCGAGGTGCGCGGCACGGCATCGATGAATTCGTAGCGATCGGGCAACTGCCATTTCGCGAAGCCGTGCGCCAGCAAATGCGGGCCGAAGTCCCCGGGCGTCGCGCTCTGACCGGGTTTCAGCACCACGCAGGCCAGCGGCCGCTCGCCCCATTTGGCGTCGGCGATCGCGATCACGGCGGCCTCGGCCACGGCGGGATGCGCCATCAGCGCGTTTTCCAGATCGACCGAGCTGATCCACTCGCCGCCCGACTTGATTAGGTCCTTGGTGCGGTCGGTGATTTTCACGAAGCCCATTGCATCGATGGTGGCCACGTCGCCGGTGCGCAGCCAGTGGTCGGCAGTGAATTTTTCCTCGGGCGAGCCGACCCCGTGGTAGCTGCCGGTAATGAAGGGGCCGCGCACCTGGATTTCACCGACGCTGTGGCCGTCCCGGGGCTGATCGGCACCCGCGTCGCCGCGCACGCGCAGATCGACCAGCGGCACCGGCAGCCCGGCCATCGCAGCGCGCCGGTAGCGTTCGTCCATGCTGGCGCCGCGCAATTCGGCGGTCGGATAGGAAACCGTGGCCAGCGGCGAGGTTTCGGTCATGCCCCAGCCTTGCAGTATCCAGATGCCGTGCTGATCGAAGGCGCGGATCAGCGATTCGGGCACGGCCGAGCCGCCCACCAGCGTGCGCATGCCCCTTGGCAGCTTCCAGCGCCCGTGATGGGGCGAATCCGCCACCTGAGCCGCGTCGAAAGTCTGGATTAGGCCCATCCAGATGGTCGGCACGCCCAGCGACAGGGTCGGGGGCTCGAGTTGCATCAGATCGAGCAGGTCGTCCGGGTGCATGTGCGGTCCAGGGAACACCAGCTTGGCGCCCATCATCACGGCAGCGTAGGGCATGCCCCAGCAGTTCGCGTGAAACATGGGCGTGACGGCCAGCACCACGTCCGAGCCCTTGAGTCCCCAAAAGTCCCCCAGGCAGCCGACCAGGGTGTGCAGGATGGTCGAGCGGTGCGAATACACCACGCCCTTGGGCCGGCCCGTGGTGCCCGAGGTGTAGCACATCGCGACCGGATCGTTCTCGTC
>SCRU01000074.1 GCA_004323695.1 Burkholderiaceae bacterium | reverse complement strand
ACGGCAAGATCTGCCAAAGTGACTGCCCGCCACTTTGGAGCCAATCCACAAAGTGATAGGCCGCCGGTCCCAGATCGCCGCTGCCGTGGGGGCCGGGTAGCGAAGTGATGTGCAAGAGAACGCCACTTGCACGTTGGAACTGCATGGTTCGTCTGTGTCCTGGTCAGAGGCTGCCCGGTTGGCCGGCAGGCCCGGTCATGGGCCTTCTGACTCTGCCATGGCTTGGGCGCTACGCCAAGCGCCATAAGCGGCGGCGGCGCCATTCAGGGTGTTTGCGGCCATCTGCCACCAGGAATCGTATACCAGCGCGTTGAACATCCAGAGTGTCGCCACGCCAATCATGGCGACACGCAGAAATACGCCGCGCATGTAAAACATCGCGTATGTAGAGAGCATGGAACCGGCGGTCGTAACGAGCGTCACGGTGCCGTTCCATGTCAGTATGCCCAGTACAAGCGTCACGCCGAGGAAGGCCATGCACGTCAGCATTCTGGCTCGTCCACTCTTGCCTTGAACAACCGATTCGGACGCCTGGCGGCCAGCGCTCAGGGCACTGAGTGCGGCAGCGCTGTCGGCGCCCATTAAAAAGTTGTTGGCTGCCCACAAGAGCGACGCCCAGCCATTCGTGCTGCGCAGGGATCGGTCGGACCGGCTCACGAGACCAGAAACATTGATGGCCAGGGCGGCGAGGCCGGATGCGTTGACAAGAACGAAGGGGGTCATCAGAAAAGACGCAAGGTTGTTAGCCCATTCAGGGCAGCACGGGTTGCAGGGCGGCAATAAATCAATGTCATTTTACGGGTAAACCCTTAAATTGATGTGTATCTCTCCCGGAGAAAACGCGTGGCTGGATCGCGTGTGGCCCCGATGTGACGGCGCACATTGACCTGTGCGAACGATTCTGGTTTTGCTGAAGTTGGCGTGGATGGGGGTAGATATGTTATAAAGTAACAATTCACATGATCACCTCATTCATTCATGACCCTCTCGAAGATCGCGCTGGCACGCTGTCTGGCCGTGCTGGCGTTGGCGTTGGCGTTGCCGATTGTTTCGCACGCGCAAGTCAACATCGTGGCCGCCGAGAATTTTTACGGAGACATTGCCAAACAGATTGGTGGCGCTCATGTCGACGTGATGAGCATTCTCCACAATCCGGAGCAGGATCCACATCTCTTCGAGGCGTCGCCTTCGACGGCCAGAGCCTTGGCCAAGGCGTCCATCGTCATCTACAACGGGGTGGATTACGATCCGTGGATGCGCCCGCTGCTCAAGGCGTCGCCTTCTGCTAGGCGTGTGGAAATCGTTGCCGGCGATTTGCTCGGCCGCCATGCGGGAGCCAATCCGCATCTGTGGTACGACCCGGCGACTATTCCACGGGTCGCAAGAGCGTTGACCAGCGCCCTGAGGAAAGCCGATCCGGCCCATGGAACGGATTACAAAGCCAGCCTGGAACGCCTGGACGCATCGCTCGGTCCCATCGTCGCGAAAATCGAGTCCATACGCAAGATGCACGCAGGCATATCGGTGACCGCCACGGAGCCGGTGTTTGGCTATATGGCGGCCGCATTGGGGTTCAAGATGCGCAACGAGCGCCTCCAACTGGCAATCATGAACGACACGGAACCGTCGGCCAGGGACGTGGCCGCGTTCGAAAACGATCTCAGGACACATAAAGTGCGTATTCTTTTTTTCAACCGGCAAGCGGGCAGCGCGGCGGCGAAGTACCTGCTCGGTATCGCGACGGCGGCGCATGTGCCGGTGGTCGGCGTCACCGAAACCGAGCCGGCGGGCGTCAGCTACCAGTCGTGGATGTTGGGGCAACTCAATGCGGTCGAGAAGGCGTTGCAGCCATGACGATCATGGATCTGAGTCGGGTGAGCCTTTCTCTCGGCGGGCGATCCATCCTGTCCGACGTGAGCTTTTCCCTCGAAGCTGGCGAGTTTGTTGGCTTGCTGGGTGCCAACGGAGCGGGGAAGACCACGCTCCTGAAAGCCATCCTGGGGCTGCTGCCACTGACAACAGGTGAAATCCGGGTGTTTGGATTGCCCGCATCGCGAGGCCATGCCGCCATCGGATACATGCCGCAGGGGCGCGTTGCGTTGCCCTGGACGAAACTCTCGAGTCGCGCCTTTGTGGGGTCGGCCGCAGGTAGCCGCCGCTGGGGCTCGCCTTATCTTTCCTCTGCGGAGTGGCGCGAAGTGGACTGGGCCCTGGCCATGGTGGGAGCACAGGCACTTGCCCGTCGCCCGCTCGCCGAACTGTCGGGGGGCG
>SCRU01000008.1 GCA_004323695.1 Burkholderiaceae bacterium | reverse complement strand
CGACGCCTCAAGGGCTTCCGCCGTATCTTCTCTCGCTTCGAGAAGCTCGACGTCATGTTCCTTGGATTCATCAGCTTCGCATTGATCGCCGATGGACTTCGTTTGTGTTAACACGCCCTAATTGAATTTTGCATCCCGGCGACGAATCATCGTCGCAATGAGGAGGCATTCATGTCATTGTTGCAACGACTCCCCCGCCTGTTCCTCGCTACCGTCAGCGCCTGCGCGTTCGCGGGTGCCGTGCACGGCGCGCAAGGCCCGGCACTCGATACCGGCTGGATCGAACAGATAACAGGCCTGAAGGGCACGTTCTCGAAACAGGAAAACGTCTTCAAGGTATCCAAACCGCGCACCGACGTGAAGGTGCAGGTCGACGACGCGGCTTGGTCGACGGCGACTTTCGATGCGTGAGAACGAGTTACAAGCCGTCCTGAAGGCCATGCGGGCTGCGGGGATCAACATCGTCGCGCTCCATGAGCATATGACGGAAGAGCAGCCGCGTATCCTGTACTTGCACTACTGGGGCAAAGGCCGTGCCGTCGACCTCGCGAAGGGCGTCAAGAGCACCCTCGATGCGCAAGCCGGCGTCCGTCGATCGTGCCACTGCGATGCAAGTCTGGCAGCTGTCTGCGATCGCCCACGGTGGACGTAACGGAGCATATATGTCATGAATGCACTTCACACACGGTCTTTTGCTCGCTGGCTGGTCCTTGTAGCGTGCGCTATCGCGGCCGCACTGGGATCCTTTGTGTTCTCGGCATCAGGTGCGGATGACGGTTCTGATATAGGCGGCCTGCCGTTGAAACGAGTCGCCGACATTCCGCTTGGCGGACGGCCGACCCGGCTCGACTACGCAAGCTACGACCCGGATCGCCACCTATTGTTTATTGCCCATCTGGGCGACAGCGAGGTGGTCGTGTTCGACACGCGCGCTACGCGCGTGGTCGCCCGGATTCCGAACGTGGCTTCCGTCCACGGCGTACTCGCGATTCCCGAGCTGTCGCGCGTGTATGCGTCGGCCACCGACTCGAACGAGATCGTCGCGATCGATGAAACGACGCTGAACATCACCGCACGCATGCCGGGAGGCATTTACCCGGACGGCATGGCTTACGCGCCGGACGTGCACAAGCTCTATGTCTCCGACGAAACGGGTGAGACCGAGACGGTGATCGACGTTCGCTCAAACACCCGTATGGCGACGATTCCGCTCGGTGGCGAAGTCGGCAATACGCAATACGATCCAGTTTCCCGGCACATTTTTGTGAATGTGCAATCGCGACGGCAACTGGTCGAGATCGACCCTGCAACCGATCGGATCATCACGCGGGCTGATCTGCCGGGTGCAAGGGGTAACCACGGGCTGTTGATCGAGCCGCAGGAACGGCTCGCTTTCATCGCGTGCGAAGGCAATGACAAGCTGCTGGTGTTCGACATGCGTACGATGCATATCACGTCGTCGTTCGATGTCGGCAAACATCCGGATGTGCTCGCCTTTGACCCGCAACAGCACCTGCTTTACGTCGCCGGGGAGGCAGGAATCGTCTCCATGTTCAAAGCCGATGCAGGCAAAGTGTCGAAAATCGGCGACGGCCGCGTCGGCCCCAATGCGCATGTCGTCGCGGTGGATAGCTTGACGCACCGCGCCTATTTCCCGCTCAAGGATGTTCGGGGGCAAGCGACGTTGCGCATCATGCAACCAAAAGGCCAAGGCGATCGCGGTGCGGCCGGGATCGGGGCTTGCATGCCTTGGCCTAACATCAGATCCTGCGTGAACGTCAGGATAGGGGGCGTCGCAGAAAACGGCAAATAAAGCACGCTAAGGCTTCGTCGACCGCAGCGACTTATCCGCCATTTCCCTCGAACAGTTCGCCGAAAAGCTCCTTGACCTTGATCCTGGCAGCGGCAAGTGCTTCCCGGCCGGCTGGTGTGATTTCATAGACGCGCCGACCTCGCTGGCCGGAGCGCTCCAGGCGCGAGCGCAGATAGTCTTTCTTCTCCAGGCCGTGCAGCATCGGATACAGGGTGCCCGCGCTTATTTCGTAGCCATGGCGGCGCAGCTCCTCGATAATGCCCAGCCCAAAGATCGGTTCCTCGCCGGCATGGTGGAGGACATGCAAGCGGATCAGCCCGCCATACAGATCCTTGTCGGGCATCGGTTGGCGCTTCATCGCACGACACTCAGCAGCCACCCGGCCGCCCCGCACCCCAGAACGACCAGCCAGGGCGGCAGCTTCCAGAACTGCAGGGCGACAAACGCGACGAGTGCCAGCCCGAAGTCCGCCGGTCCATGCACGGCACTGATCCAGACCGGGTTGTAGAGCGCGGCCAGCAGCAAGCCAACGACTGCCGCGTTCACGCCCGCGAGCGCTGCCTGGGTGCGGATGCTGCGACGCAGTTGCTCCCAGAACGGCAGCGCACCGGCCACCAGCAGAAACGACGGCACGAAGATGGCGAGCAGGCAGATCGCCGCGCCGAACCAGCCGCTTGGCGGGATGGTCATCGAGGCGCCTAGAAAAGCCGCAAAAGTGAAGAGCGGACCCGGGACGGCCTGAGCTGCACCATAGCCCGCCAGAAACGTTTCGTTCGTTACCCACCCGCTGGGCACCACCGCCGCCTGCAGCAGCGGCAGTACGACGTGCCCACCACCGAACACCAGCGACCCGGCGCGGTAGAAGGCGTTGACCATGGCCAGCATCTGGGTAGGCCAGGCTGCCGCCGCGATCGGCAGACTGGCCAGAAGACCGAAGAACAGGCCCAGCAGCACGATGCCGGCGCGCCGGCTGATCGAGATGGGTAGCGGATCTTGGGCCAAATCCCGGGCGGGCTTGAACAACATCAACCCCGCCACGGCAGCCGAAGCAATCACCCCGACTTGCCCCCACGCATTCGGCCACAGGAGAACGATGCACGCAGCGGCTGCGGCAATGGAAATCCGCGCCTTATCTGTGCACAGCTTGCACGCCATGCCCCACACGGCTTGTGTAACCACTGCGACGGCGACCACTTTCAAGCCGTGCAGCACACCTGTGGGGAAAGCACTGCCCCACGTGGATATGCCTAGCGCAAACAGGGTCAGCGCGATCGCCGAGGGCAGTGTGAATCCAGCCCAGGCGGCGAGCCCGCCTGGGAATCCGGCGCGCGATAACCCAAGCGCCATACCAACCTGACTGCTGGCTGGGCCAGGCAAGAACTGGCACAACGCCACCAGATCGGCGTAGCTGCGTTCGCTGAGCCAGCGCCGGCGCGTGACAAATTCAGTCCGGAAGTAGCCCAGGTGCGCGATGGGGCCGCCAAAGGAGGTCAGTCCCAGGCGCAAAAAGACCAGAAATACCATCCAGGCCCGCTCATGAGCGACATTCTCGATTTCGTTTTCTGACATGCATTGCCCCACCTGGTGGAAACAAGCAGGATAATCGAAATTCGATATCGAAATACGATTATTAGCTATCGCTGATGGACGCGCCAGATAATTTTTGGCAGATATTCTTATATTCGCTAGAATATTAGAATGAATAAACGATCCATCAAAGATCTCCTGTACGAACAGGTCGCCCGTATCGGCAAGGCTGTCTCGAGTCCGAAGCGACTTGAGCTGCTGGAGTTGCTTGCGCAAGGGGAAAAGACGGTGGAGGTGCTGGCAGACGAATTGTCCGCCGACATCAAGCTCACTAGCGCCCATCTGAAAGCGCTCAAGGATGCGCGTCTAGTCACCTCCCGGCGGGAAGGCAAGTACGTGGTGTATCGCCTGAGCGACAGGGACGTCGCCGCCTTGTGGGTGCACTTGCGGGAAGTAGCCCAGGAGCACTTGCTGGAGTTGCGCGCAGCACTTGCGCAGATGGTGGCCGATCCGGGCCGGCTCGCCTCAGTCGGGCGGGAGGCGTTGCTGGAGCGGGCACGCCACGGCGAAGTGATCGTGATCGACGTACGTCCGGCATCGGAATATCAGGAGGCGCACCTGCCGTTCGCTCGATCGATGCCGCTGGCCGAGCTCAAACACCGTCTGGCGGAGCTGCCCACTGACAAGGAAATCGTCGCGTACTGCCGTGGCCCATTCTGCCTGATGTCCGATGAGGCCGCGATCCTGCTGGCCTCCCGGGGATACCGGGCTAGCAAGATGCTCGACGGCGTAAGCGAGTGGCAGGCTGCGGGCCTTCCGCTTCAGGTCGAATGCGACGAATGAACCGGATATTCGCGAGGGCTGGATCATGTTTTTCAAACAGCTGGCAACAAAGGAGTCATCCCTCTCGTACTTTTTCGGCTGTGGCGGCCACGGTAAAGGGGTGGCCGTCGATGTCGTCGCCGGCGACGAAGCCTGGTTCATCGACGAGACGAAAAATGCGAAGGTCACGATCACCCATGTCATCGACACCCATGTTCACGCGGACCATTATTCCGGCGGGCGGGCACTGGCGCAGACCGTTGGTGCACCGTATTGCCTGCATGAGTCGAACCAGTCGCAGGTGAAGTATGACTTCGAGCCCCTGCGTGACGGCCAGGTACTTGATATCGGAAACGTCAAGATCACCGTGGTTCACACGCCGGGCCATAGCCCCGACAGTGTCTGCCTGCTGGTCACCGACATGCGGCGCAGCGCGGCACCATGGTTCGTGATTACCGGCGACACGCTGTTCGTTGGTGCGACGGGTCGTCCCGATCTGGCCGGCCGCGAACGTGAAATGGCCTGTCTGCTGTACGAGAGCCTGCATAGCAGGTTGCTGTCGCTGCCCGATGACATCGAAATCTTTCCCGGCCACCAAGCGGGCAGCATCTGCGGTGCGGGCCTGTCCGGCAAACCGTCATCGACCCTGGGTTTCGAAAAACGCTGGAACCCCGCGCTGAAAATGGACAAGGCCACCTTCATCGACCATCTGACCGCAGAGATTCCGCCGCGGCCCGCCGACATGGACGCGATGGTGCGCATCAACTTGGGACTGGCGGCCTGACACATGCACGCGGCCCCCGTCCGTCTAGGGCTGCGCGAGAACCTTGGTCAGTTCTCGCTGCTGCTGCTCGTCAATGCTTTCGTGGGCGCCATGGTGGGGCAGGAGCGCAGCATCCTGCCCGCAATTGCCGAACATGACTTTCACATCGCGGCCAAGGCCGGGATTCTCTCGTTCATTGTGGTCTTCGGCATTACGAAGGCGCTGACCAACTATTTCGCCGGACGTCTTTCCGACCGGGTCGGCCGCAAGCAAATGTTGGTAGCCGGCTGGCTCTTCGCGATTCCGGTGCCGTTCGCGCTGATGTTGGCGCCGAACTGGAACTGGGTGGTTGCTGCCAACGTGCTGCTGGGCGTGAACCAGGGGCTCACATGGTCAACCACCGTCATCATGAAGATCGATCTGGTTGGGTCAAGGCAGCGCGGTCTTGCGATGGGGCTAAACGAATTTTCCGGCTACTCCGCGCTGGCCGGCAGTGCACTGGCCACGGGCTGGATGGCGGCGCATTTCGGGCTCAGGCCTGAGCCCTTTTATCTGGGCGTCGTCTACGTGGCGGCCGGAGTGCTGCTGTCCACGCTCTTGGTTCGTGACACCCGTGGACACGTGACGCAGGAAATGCGGGCGTATGCTCCTTCGGCGAGCGAAACTACTCTTACGCAAGGCGAGATATTCCGCCGCAGCTCCCTCACTGACCGCAATCTGTCCAGCGTGAGCCAGGCAGGCTTGGTCAACAACCTGAACGACGGCATGGCGTGGGGATTGTTTCCACTGGTCTTTGCCGCAGCGGGCATGACACTGTCGCAAATTGGTCAGCTGGCCGCGATCTATCCGGCGGTCTGGGGCATCACGCAGATTTTTACCGGCGCGCTGTCCGACCGGATCGGCCGCAAATGGCTGATCGTATGTGGGATGTGGCTCCAGGCCATGGGTATCGCCGTTACTACGCTAACGGGGCATTTCGTTGCCTTCGCACTCGGCGCCGTGTTGCTCGGCATCGGAACCGCGATGGTATATCCGACGCTGCTGGCTGCCATCGGCGATGTGGCCCATCCCGTGTGGCGCGCGTCCGCGGTAGGCGTCTACCGGCTCTGGCGTGATCTCGGCTACGCGGTTGGCGCGCTGCTTGCTGGTCTCACCGCCGACCTGTTCGGCGTGGCTGCAGCGATGTGGCTGGTCGCGGCACTGACCTTCGCGTCCGGCGTCATCGCGGCGGTGCGGATGAATGAGACCCGATGGTTGGGGAGTGCCGCGAAATGATCGCCATGTCTCATGAACGACCAAGGACACACAGCGGCCTGAACTCGATTCGCTGCTGGCCTTCGTGCGCGAAGGCGACACCGTGGTGGTTCACAGCATGGATCGGCTGGCGCGCAACCTCGATGACCTGCGCCGCCTCGTACAAAAACTGACTAAGCGCGGCGTGCGCATCGAGTTCGTCAAGGAAAGCCTGACCTTCACCGGCGAGGACTCACCGATGGCAAACCTGATGCTGTCGGTGATGGGGGCGTTCGCCGAATTCGAGCGGGCCTTGATCCGTGAGCGGCAGCGCGAAGGCATCGCGCTCGCTAAGCAGCGCGGGGCCTACCGGGGTCGCAAGAAGGCGTTGTCGCCCGAACAGGTTGCCGAGCTGCGGCAGCGGGCCGCTGCCGGCGAGCAGAAAGCGAAACTGGCCCGCGAGTTCGGCATCAGCCGTGAAACCTTGTACCAATACCTGAGAACGGATAACTGACCATGCCACGTCGCAGTTTGTTGACGCCCGCCGAGCGTACCGGCCTGCGTGCCTTCCCAATGACTGACGACGAATTCATCCGGCATTACACCTTTTCGGAACCCGACCTGTCGGCCATCCGCCAGCGGCGCGGCAACCACAACCGGCTCGGTTTCGCGGTGCAGTTGTGCTATTTGCGCTATCCGGGCTTCGCCCTGCCGACCGATGCGGAGCCGCCCGCGCCTTTGCTGGCAATTGTTGGACGGCAGTTGCGTGTCGAGCCGGACATCTGGCCGCAGTACGCGCAGCGGCCGGAGACCCGGCGCCAGCACTTGGCGGAATTACAAGCACGGCAGAGCTTGTCGCCGGTCACCATTGCCGATTACCGGCGTTTCGTCCACCAACTCGCCGAGCTGGCCCAGCAAACCGACCGTGGGATCGTACTGGCCGAAGCGCTGGTCGAGATGCTGCGACAGCAGCGCATCATCATGCCGGCGCTCGATGTTATCGAGCGCGTGTGCAGCGAAGCGCTCACGCGCGGCACGCGCCAGGTGTACGAGGCGCTGACCGCGCCGCTGTCCGATCATCACCGACGCGCACTCGATGGACTGCTGGTGATCCGCGAAGGCACTAAGGGAAGCGGCCTCGTCTGGCGGCGCCAGCCGCCCGGCCCGCCGAAGCCCAAGCATGTGCTGACCCACCTGGAGCGCCTGAAAACCGTTCGTGAACTGTGGTTGCCGGATGGATCGGAGCGCGCCATCCACCAGAACCGTCTGCTGAAAATCGCTCGCGAGGGAGGGCAGATGACGACTCAGAACCTGCGCGATCTGGAGCCGGCCCGCCGCTATGCCACGCTGGTTGCGGTAATACTCGATGCGCGCGTCACATTAATCGACGAAATCATCGACCTGCATGACCGGTTCATGGGAACGCTGTTCAGCAAGGCCAAGCGCAACCATGCCGATAGGTTCCAGCAGTCCGGCAGGCGATCAACGACAAGGTGCGCCTGTACTCACGCATCGGCCGCGCCCTGCTGAGCGCCAAGCAGTCGGGCGGCGATCCGTTCGCCGCCATCGAGGCCATCATTCTGTGCGAGGTGTTCAGCGAAAGCATCACCGAAGCAGAAACACTGGCCCAGCCGGAGGACTTCGACTTTCTGTCCCTACGGCGACGGCTTCACCCAGCTTCGACGCTACACGCCTGTCTTGCTGGAAGCCCTGACCATGACGACCGCGCCGACAGCCCGGGAGTTGCTGGCCGGCGTCGAAGTGCTGAGGGGCATGAATGAGCGCCAAGCGCGCAAGGTACCGGACGATGCGCCGACCTCATTTGTGCGCAAGCGCTGGGAAAGCCTGATGCGCGCGGAAGATAGGCTGGACCGGCGCTTCTACGAGCTGTGTGTGTTGTCGGAATTGAAGAACTCGCTGCGCTTCGGCGACATCTGGGTACAGGGCTCACGGCAATTCAAGGACTTCAAAGGATATTTGCTGTCGACGCCGCGCTTCACGGCGCAGTGCGAGCAAAAGGAGCGCGGATGCGCCGCTGGCCGGGCAGATTGGACGGCTCCTCGCTCCAGAAGCGCGGGATGGATTCAACGGTCGTTGCAAGATTCATGACAGTACCTCATGCGTGTTGGGCATCTTCGATAACACCCGAAGCCTGTGCGCAGCGCAATCCAGCTGCGATTTATTTTGACCCAATCGGCCGCCGGGCCACGGGTGTTTGATGCCGTGATGTTTCACGGGTAGCCCATGGAGGGCACTCCAGAGTCAAGAGAAATACGTGTGGTGTGGTAACGCAGTGCGAATTGCTCCAGCACTGCGGCTTTTTGCGGGGGCCTTCCGGGCGGCATGACGCACATCTTTCTCTACGACGGTGTATCACGAAGGGAAAAAAAGGTGATGCCGACCCTTGACTACCCCGCGCCGGCACTGCGAGGCGTGCCTCCTTGCAGTGACGCAATCAGCGGACAGGAGACGTTCCCCTTGCGTGCATGACAGGCACACACCAGCTCGGACAGCACGGCCTCCATGCGCGCCAGGTCGGCCAGCTTCTCGCGCACGTCCTTGAGCTTGTGCTCGGCCAGACCACGGGCTTCGTCGCAGTGGGCGCCATCCTCCAGCCGCAGCAACTCGGCGATCTCGTC
>SCRU01000073.1 GCA_004323695.1 Burkholderiaceae bacterium | reverse complement strand
TGGCCAGACCCTCGCCCGGCCGCGTCGCGCTGTCGAGCGTGCAATCGAAACGCGCGAAGTAGCTGGCCAGCGGTGCCGCCAGGTGTTCGTCATCGTCGATCAGCAGGATGCGGGGCATGGGCGGATTATGTGGGACGCGTCAGCGCTGCTGTCACCGCAGCTCAGCCGCGATGCCTCCAGCGGCGACCGCCCTTGCTGATGAAATCGCGCACCTTCTGCTGCTGCGCCGGGTTCAGACTGTCGAAGAAGTCCGCCGCCGCGGCGATGACTTCCGGGCTGCCGCTGCGCAACGCGGCGATCTTCTCGTCGATCAACTTGCTGGCGCCGGCCTGGTCCAGCCTGGCCCCCGCGAACAGCGACTGGAACTGCGAGCGCGTGCCGCCGCCACCGCCCGCGTCGCGCATCGCCATGCGCTGCGCCTGCAGCTTTTCGGCCAGCACGTTGAGCTTCTGCTTTTGCGCGGCATCGAGGTCGAGCTTGCCGCCCACCCGCTCGACCATGTGGGCGCGGAATGCGTCCGGGTTACCGGCCCAGCCATTGCGATGCGCGGCACAGGCGCCCAGGCTTCCGGCCACGATCGCGGCACCGGCAAAACCGAAAAGAGAACGTTTGATCCAGGGTTTCATGGGAGACTTCCTTGTGTGTGAAAAAGAGGAAGCCCCATGGTGCTTGCGGCGCCCCGCGAAGTCCTTTCGCGGCGGTATCGGCGTGTTTCGTTTTATTTCGTTCAGCCGAACGGCCGCACCCCAATCAGCAGGCCGTGCGCCCAGAACGCAAACACGGCCCACGCCACGACGCCGACCACCACCGTGGTGACCGTGCCGGCCGTGGTGCCGGGCGCGTAAACCGTCTGCGCCGCGCGGTCCCGCTGGCGTGCCGCCCGAAAGCTCAGGATCGCCCACACCAGAAAGGCACCGAACAGCAGCACATCGGCCGGCGTGCCGTTGGACAGCAGGTGCGCGAACGCCCAGACCTTGACCGCCAGCACCATCGGGTGGTGCATCCGCGCCTTGAGGCCGTTGCGCGGCACGTAGGCGGCCACCAGCAGCACGAAGGAAATCAGCATCAGCAGCCCGGTGAAATCGCGCAAACCACGCGGCGCCTCCCACCACATCCCGGGCAGCTTGCGGGCCTGGCCGTAGCCCCACACCAGCAGCACAAACCCCACGATCGACAGCAGCGCGTACAGGCCCTTCCACCGCTTCTCGCCGAGCCGCGAGATCATCGACGTGCGCCAGCCGTCGGCGAAGATGCGCGTGGAATGCACGCCCAGAAAAATCACCAGGCCCAGAATCAGCATGCCCATGAAAACATCTCCAGACGTTAATGTGTGGTGATTATGAAGGCGAGGCTGAGTCCCGCCGTGCCCCTTAGGGTCAACTGGCAAAATCAAGTCAGAAGGGATATACCACCGTGCTTATCAAATCGGCCGACGACAAATCAAAACGCTTGTCCTTGCTTGAGGAATTGCAAAAGTCTCCATTGCTCGACCAGCGCCAGAAAGACTGGTTAAGAGACGAACTGTGGACCCTGCGCAGAGGCATAGCGGGCGAGCGCGACGCAGCTCACTACATAGACAACCACTTCCGCGATGGCGTCAATCACGGCGTAATTCACGATTTGCGTATTTCTGTCGATGGCGAAGTCGCTCAGATTGACCACCTCCTGGTTAGTCGCATGATGCACTTCTACTTGCTAGAAACTAAAAACTTCGGCGGTAACGTCACCATCACAGAGCACGGGGAGTTTTCTGTGGAGTACCGCGGCGAGCGGGTCTTCGGCGTCCCCTCTCCCATCGAGCAAAGTAAACGCCACGAGAATGTTCTACGCAAGCTGCTCGACAAGCTGGAAATAAAGGCCCGCGCAGGAACCAGTCCGCGCTTCTATCACGTGGTTCTGGTTGACCCCAAGGCAACCATCATCCGTCCCGACGCCAAGCGCTTTGATACCAGCATGGTGATCAAGGCTGACCAGTTCCGTACATGGTTCGACAAACACATCGATAAAGACGTTGGGGCGACCACCATGCTCTCAGCTGTTATCAATTTACGCGGCACCGAGGCCGTAAGAGAACTTGCCGAAAAGATAAAAAGAGCTCATCGACCTGCAGATATTCTGACCTTGCCCGATTGGATAAAACCAAAAGCGGCGGCACCTGCATCCGCTACAGCGACCCCACCGAAGCTCCGTAAGCCAGCCCCTCCACCAATTGCCGCAACCAAGGCAGAGCCTGCACGCAAGCAATTAATCTGTGCAACCTGCGGTACAAAAATTTCCTATGCCGAAGGCAAGTTCTGCTGGAACAACGAAAAGCGCTTTGGTGGCAGTCAGTATTGCCGCGAGCATCAAACTTCGTTCAAGTAGATTGACTATGATTTTAATAGCCAACTGTGCAATATGGATAAGGGCTAACAGCCGATTTGAGCAAACACCTTTGGCCACTCATCGTAAGCTCTCTACTTGACACTGGAGACTACGAAAAACTCGCCTTGTAAGTGATCGGGTCAAGCAGGCAATGTTGCTCAAGCGCGCCGGGTAAATCGAACATCCTTGGCGCTTTTCGAAATTCGAATAGCCTGTACAAATGAAACCGTTCCTTGGCACCCCGCGAGCGCTCCAACTCGCCCCGCGACACATAAAACGGCGTGTCTCGACCAAACGTTGTGGTCTTCACCTCAATAAGTCGCTCTTGGCCATTTGATTCAAAAGACAGTACGTCGTAACCCAGCCCGTCGCCTTTCGTCTTGGCAACATGCTCCACGCGATCAGCGAGGCTCGGCTGCCCTATTTGTATCAAACGCCAGTGCTCAAACTGAACCACGAACTCTTCCCCAGCCAAGCCGAGCGATTGATTCTGGGCTTCGCGTTCCAGATAGTCTCTTTTCGTGGCTTTGAAAAACGGCGTGCCTGCTCCAGCGGCACGATGCTGTCTTGCCGGGGCATCCGTTTTAACTTTCGAGAAGTCGGTTTGCATTGGCATGACAGCGGGCTGCTGCACGGCAGCAAGCGCCGCTTGATCCAGCGTCGTTTTGCCGCGCACTTGCTCTTCAGCAACCATTGCCAAGATCGCTTGGTAGTTGGCACGCGGCAGGTACCCGCGAAGATACGGAAACCCAAGGTCAATCATCGCGGCGCTTATGTTGCCGTGCTTGAACTCGATTGATCCGTCAGAGCGATTGTTCAGCTTGGCTTGCAACCGACGACGATGCTCTGACTTGTTAAAGCCCTGACCGGCGAGTTCAAGCGTCAACATCTGCAGGTAATCTGCGACGATTGTTTCCACCTCTTCACGAGACCAGTCGATTGCTTTTTCGGCCATAGTCAAAGTCTAACGCCCCGTTTGTGCACCCGTTATCTCCGGACCTACACGTACGAACTGCAGCTGACAGCTCTTACAGCAAATTTTACAAATCATTTCGACATGTAGCCCTTATCCTTCATGGGTTGTCAGCTATCAACTTCATAGTATTTCGGTCTGGCGTGATATTGCGCGCTACACCGACCGACTCGCCTCACCCGCAGGTGTATTGCGCTACCAGCCCGCGCATCGCCGGCCTCGCACAACGCTGCAGCGCCATCAACAGAGCATGGTGCGGACGGGCGACGCCGTGCCGCGTGCGCAGGTCATGCTCGATCTGCCCCAGCAGCGCGGCCGCCGTTTCGGCATCGGCCAGCGCCCGGTGGGCCCGGCCGGCGCGCGGCAGGTGGTGGTAGTCCACCAGCGTGCCCAGCTTGTGGTTGGGCGCTTCGGGGTAGAGCTGGCGCGACAGCAGCATGGTGCAGGCAAAGGGCTGCGGCGCGGGCAGGCCCAGGCGCGCCAGTTCGCCCACCCAGAACCGGCGGTCGAACGATGCGTTGTGCGCCACCATCGGCGCATCGCCCACAAAGCGGCTGGCCTGCGCCATCACGGTGGCGGCATCGGGCGCGGCGGCCACCATGGCGTTGGTGATGCCGGTCAGCCCGGTGATGAAGGCCGGAATGCGCACGCCCGCGTTCATCAGGCTCTGGAAGCGGTCCACCACCTGGCCGTCCTGCACCAGCACGATGGCTACCTCGGTGGCGCGGTCGCCGCGCTCGGGCGAGATGCCGGTGGTTTCGAAGTCGATGACGGCGATAGGGGTCCGCGTCGCGCTTGCGCTCAATGGGCCCCCTCGTCCCTCTCCTCAGTCTTCGGCGTTTCCGGCGCCACCACCGGAGGCGCCTCCGGTGCAAAGTACAACGCCGTCCAGCCGGCTTCCAGCTTGAAGGACTGCTCTTGCGCATAAAGGCGCAGCATGCCGTCGGGCGAAATCCCGCCCAGCAGCAGCCAGTCACGACCGCGCTCGCCCATGCGCTGCGTGAATTCGCTCCAGCCATAGCTGGCGGTGAACTTCGACGTGCTGACCGTCCAGCCCTCCTGCAGCCGCTGGTGCAGCAAGGCGAAGGTCGCCGCCGGGTCAAACGCAAAGTAGCCGCGCTGCTGCAGCGTGAGGCGTTTGAGCTCCTGCGAGGACGCCTCGTCAGTGGCAAGCTGGAACACGCGGTGCACGCCGAACCTGGCCGCCTGGGCCTTGCAGGCCAGCGCATTGTAAAAATCATTGTCGGTGGCGCACAGCAGGTGATTCACGTGCTGCGACTCCAGCGAGTGCTCGGCGTGTTCGGACAGGATCTCGCCGTAATACACCTCGATGCCGGCCATGCGGGCCTCTTTCAGGCGGTGGTACGCGCCATCGACCAGCAGCACATCGATGTCCAGCTTCTTCAGCACCGTGGCGAACGCGAGGGTCCAGGGGGACGCGCCGACGATCAGCAGGCCGTTGTCATTGATGGCGGCAAGGCCAAGGCGCCGCGCCATGCGACCGATGGTAAAGCCATACGCCAGCACCGTCACCACGATCACGAGGAACGTGACGGGCAGCAGCTGGTCGGCGTCCTGGTAGCCGGCGGCAACCAGCGCCGGCCCGAAGATGCCGGCGGTGGCGGCCGCCACGATGCCACGCGGTGCGATCCACGCGAGCAGCAACTTGTCGTTGCGGCGCACCGGCGCACCGAGCGTGGCCAGGCCGATGGTGAGTGGCCGCACGAGCAGCACGATGGCCAGCACGAACAGGGCCGTGCGCCAGTTCAGCAGGTGCAGGTGGCTTGCATCCAGCCGGGACGGAATGACGATAAACAGCACCGACAGCAAAATGATGCTCAGGTTCTCCTGCGACTGGTGCAGGGTCTCGCGGTCCGGCAGTTTCATGTTGCCCATCACCAGCCCCATGACGGTGACGCTGAGCAGCCCGGCCTCGTGCTGCACCAGGTTGCTGACCCAGTAAATCACCGGCACCAGCACCATGAGGATGGGTGAC
>SCRU01000072.1 GCA_004323695.1 Burkholderiaceae bacterium | reverse complement strand
ATGTCACCCTTGCATCTGACCCCGTTGTGGGAGGTTCTTCATGCTCTGGTACCGCCTCAGCCCATATCCCCGTGCGTTCCTGCGCTATGGAAATACGAGCAAGTACGGCCTTTTCTGATGCGCGCGGGCGAAGCTATCACGGCCGGAGAAGCGGTGCGCCGCGTGCTGATTCTGGAGAATCCCGCGCTGCGCGGCCAGTCCAGCATCACGCAGTCGCTGTACGCCGGCTTGCAGCTGATCTTGCCGGGCGAGGTGGCGCCGAGCCACCGCCACGTTCAGAGTGCGCTGCGCTTCATCGTCGAAGGCTCGGGCGCCTACACCGCGGTGGGCGGCGAACGCGCCACCATGCAGCCGGGCGACTTCATCATCACGCCAAGCTGGACCCTTCACGACCACGGCAACGAATCGGGCGGGCCGGTGGTCTGGCTCGACGGACTCGACATTCCGCTGGTGCGCTTTCTCGATGCCGGCTTCGCCGAGAACGACACGCGCCCATCGCAGGCCGTCACGCGAACGGAAGGCACCAGCCTCGCGCGCTACGGCCACAACATGGCGCCGGTGCGTGGCGATGCCCCGTTTGGCGCGACCTCGCCGATCTTCAGCTACCCCTACGAGCGCAGCCGCGAGGCGCTGCACAAACTCGAGCGCGATGCACCCGCGGATGCCTGGGACGGCGTCAAGCTGCGCTACATCAACCCGCTCACGGGCGGCTCGCCCATGCCGACCATGGCGACCTTCCTCCAGCGGCTGCCAGCCGGCTTCGACGGCAAGCCGTGGCGCCAGACCGATGGCGCCGTGTTCAGCGTCGTGGAGGGCCACGGCGAGGTGCTGATCGAGCGCGACGCGCAAAGCCAGCGATTCGAATACGGCCCGCGCGATCATTTCGTCATCCCGTCATGGCACACTGCGCGCTTAAACTCATCGGCGGGCTGCGTGCTGTTCAGTTTTTCGGATCGCCCGGTGCAACAGGCGCTCGGCATCCACCGCGAAGAAAGGCTCTGATGAACACCGTTTTCACCCCCGCTCCCGCTACCTCGCTGCCGGTGCATGGCCTGAGGGAGCGCTTTCCCGTGCGACGCGTCTACTGCGTCGGGCGCAACTACGCAGAACATGCCAAGGAGATGGGCTTCACGGGCCGCGAACCGCCCTTCTTCTTTCTCAAACCCGCCGACGCGGTGCTGGTGGTCAACGCGGGCGAAACAGGCACCATGCCTTACCCCAGCCTCACGAAAAGCCTGCACCATGAGATCGAACTCGTGGTTGCCATCGGCACAGGCGGCAGCAACATTCCGGCCGCCGCCGCGCACAAGCACATCTACGGTTACGCGGTCGGCCTGGACATGACGCGGCGCGACCTGCAAAGCGACATGAAGAAGCAGGGCCGCCCCTGGGAGATCGGCAAGGCCTTCGACCATTCCGCACCCATCGGCCCCATCACCCCCGCGGCGCAGGCGGGCGATGTGAGCCAGGCCGAAATTTACCTTCAGGTCAACGGCACGGACCGCCAGCGCAGCAAGCTGTCCAAACTGATCTGGAACATTGGCGAGACCATCGAACACCTCTCGGCCGCGTGGGAGCTGCAGCCCGGTGACCTGATCTTTACCGGCACGCCCGAGGGCGTGGCCGCTGTGATGGCGGGCGATGTTCTGGTCGGGGAAGTGGCGGGGCTGGGCAAGCTGAGCGTCAAGGTCGTCTGAGCGCTTTCCCCGTACACTCTCTGGATGATCTTTCGCGGCCCCATCAAACACTGCAAGAATTGCGGCGCGGCCGTCGTGTACCGGCTGCCCGACGACGGCGATACGCGCGAACGCGCGGTCTGCCCGGCCTGCGGGGCCGTGCACTACGAAAACCCGCTCAACGTGGTCGGCACCGTGCCCCATTGGGGCGACCTGGTGCTGCTGTGCAAGCGCAACATCGAACCGCGCTGGGGCAAGTGGACCCTGCCGGCGGGCTTCATGGAACTGGGCGAGACCACGGCGCAGGGCGCCGCGCGCGAGACCGACGAGGAAGCCGGCGCGCAAATCGAAATACAGGACCTCTTCAGCGTGTTGAACGTGGCGCGCGTAGGCCAGGTGCACCTGTTCTATCGCGCGCGCCTGCTCAGCGACCAGTTCAAGCCGGGCCACGAAACGATCGAAGCGAGATTGTTCAGCGAAGCCGAAATCCCCTGGGACGAGATCGCCTTTCGCACCGTCAAGGAAACCCTGAAGTTCTACTTCGAGGATCGCCGTCTGGGGCGCTACACGGTGCACACCGCGGACATCGCCCATGCGGACCAGCTGACACCGAACTGAGCGGCGCCCTGCAATAAAGGCCCCCGGCGGGTATGCTGGTGCGTTTTGCAGGAGAT
>SCRU01000071.1 GCA_004323695.1 Burkholderiaceae bacterium | reverse complement strand
GCCTTCGGTGTGCCGGGCGAGAGCTATCTGGCCATGCTGGACGGCTTTCATGCGTACCAGGACAAAATCAAATTCGTCACCTGCCGCCAGGAGGGCGGGGCCGCCTTCATGGCCGAGGCGCACGGCAAGCTCATGGGGCGCCCGGGCATTTGTTGTGTGACGCGCGGGCCGGGCGCCACGAACGCATCCATTGGCGTGCATGCCGCGTTCCAGGACTCCACGCCGATGGTGCTGCTGGTTGGCGATGTGGCCAGCGGCGCGCGCGACCGCGAGGCGTTTCAGGAGGTTGACTACTTCGGCTTCTTCGGAGCGCTGACGAAACGCGTGGAGCGCATCGACGACGCGCGGCGCATTCCCGAATATGTGGCCCGCGCCTTTGCCACGGCCATGAACGGCCGGGCGGGTCCTGTGGTGCTGGTGCTGCCCGAAGACATGCTGACCGAGACTGTGGACGCTGCGCCGCTGCCGTGCGTCGAGCCGGTTGAAACCTTTATTGGCCCTGATCCATTGCAGCGACTGCGCGAGATGCTGTTTAAATCAGAGCGTCCGCTGATCATCGCGGGCGGCAGCGGCTGGACCCCGCAGTCTGCGTCAGCGCTGCAGCGCTTTGCCGAGCGCTGGCAGTTGCCGGTGACGAATGCCTTTCGTTTCCAGGACACCTTCGACAACCACCATGCACTCTACGCCGGTGACGTAGGCATTGGTATCAACCCGCTGCTCGCGGCGCGCATCAAAGACAGCGACCTGATCCTCGCGATCGGGCCGCGCCTGGGCGAGGCGACCACCGCCGGCTACACACTGATCGAAGCGCCCCGGCCCAAGCAAAAGCTGGTGCATATCCACGCCAGCGCCGAGGAACTGGGCCGCGTGTACCGGGCCGACCTGGCTGTCAACGCGACCATGAACGCGGCCGCGCTTGCGCTGGATGGGCTGCCTGCTCCCGCCGAAACGCCCTGGCAAGCCTGGACGCAAGCTTGTCATGCCGATTACCTGTCCAACCTCGAGCCGCAGCGGCTGCCCGGCCTGGACGCGGACACACCTCGCGGTGTGGTTGACATGCCTGCCATCGTTGCCCTGCTGCAGCAGCACTTGCCGCCGGATGCGGTGCTGACGAATGGCGCCGGGAATTTCGCCAGCTGGGTGCACCGCTTCTTCAAACACCATGGGCTGGTCCAGGGCCGCAAGACGCAGCTCGCGCCCACGCTGGGCGCCATGGGCTATGGCGTGCCAGCCGGTATTGCCGCTGCCATCACCACCGGGCGTGTCGTGCTCACCATGGCCGGCGACGGCGATTTTCTGATGAACGGCCAGGAGCTGGCCACAGCCGTGCAGCATGGCGCCAAGACCATCATCGTGCTACTCAATAACGGCATGTACGGCACGATCCGCATGCACCAGGAGCGTGAATACCCGCGGCATGTGAGCGGCTCGCAACTGTGCAATCCCGACTTCACCGCGCTGGCAGTCGCATACGGCTACGCCGGGGTGCGCATCACGCGCACCGCGCAGTTCGAGGCCGAGCTGCTGGCCGCGCTGGCGCGCGAGCAGGGCACGCTGATCGAGGTGATGCTGGACCCGGAAGTGATCACCACGCGGGCAACGCTGGACGATATCACCAACGCGGCACTACAAAAAAAATAGTTAAATGCCGAGATTTCGCCTTGGCGTTAGCCCGATTTATTTCTCAATCAGGTGCAATGCGCTGCGCCAGCAGGAAGAGCCAGGTGGTCAGCACGAACGGCATGGCCAGCGCGGGAATGCCGAGTGGATCGGGCAGCGTGCTTAGTGCTGCATGCACGAACGCCGCCGCATAAAGAAAGGCCGGCATTGGCCGGCCTTTCGCGCAGTGCGGGCCAGGCCCGGCACGGGGATGTCACTTCAGATGCTTGCCGATCAGGCCGGCCATCTCGAACATCGACACCTGCATCTTGCCGAAAATCTCCTTCAACTTGGCGTCGGCGTTGATCATGCGCTTGTTCACCGCGTCCTGCAGCTTGTTCTTCTTGATGTAGACCCACAGCTTGCTCACCACCTCGGTGCGGGGCAGCGGCGCTGCGCCGACCACGGCGGCCAGCGCGGCGCTGGGGGTCAGGGCCTTCATGAACGAAGGGTTGGGGGTGCGCTTTTTGGCCGGCGCTTTTTTGGCCGCGGGCTTCTTCGCGGGAGCAGCCTTCTTGGCCGCTACCTTTTTGGCCGGAGCAGTCTTCTTGGCCGCAGGCTTCTTTGCCGCCGCCTTTTTGGCCGGAGCGGCTTTCTTTGCCGGTGCTTTTTTCGCCGGTGCTTTTTTCGCAGTTGCCATGATTGAATTTCCTTCTTGAAGTTGATTAATCACCAGCGAAAAACCGCTTCTCCACTGGCAAATCGAATGCTACTGGAGAAAAAGCCAGTTTCCTAGGGGAAAACAGGTTTTTCCCCTAGGGCGTGTTGTTTTTTTCATGCAGGCTTTCGACCTGTTTTCCCTCTGTGGAAGGCGAAATTTTGTATCCTTGGCGACGCGAGCCGGCCCAGAGCGTCCGATGCGTCGCCCAAACACACTTCATTCACCGTTCAAAAGGCGCCTCCCAATGACCCATTCCATTCCCACCTGCGACCTGTGCGATGCTCACAAGGGCGATGCGTCGGGCCAGTTCCGGGTGTTGCCGCCCGCGTTCCGCAGTTATGGCGGCGCTGCCCGCTTTGCGGGCCCGGTGGTCACGATCAAATGTTTCGAGGACAACTCGCTGGTCAAGGCCGCGGTGGACAGCGCCGGCGCCGGCCGGGTGCTGGTGGTTGACGGCGGCGGCTCGCTGCGCAGGGCCTTGCTCGGCGGCAACCTGGGCAGCGCGGCCGCGCGCAACGGCTGGGCCGGCGTGGTGATAAACGGTTGCGTGCGCGATGTGGCCGAACTTGCGGTGCTCCACATCGGCATCCGGGCGCTCGCGGCGATCCCCATGCCGCCCGAAAAGCGCGGCGAGGGCCAGCGCGACGTGCCGGTGCAGATTCAGGGCGTCTGGGTGCGACCCGGTGACTGGCTTTATGCCGATGAGGATGGCATCGTCGCCAGCGCAGAGGCGCCGACCTCAGCGTAGCGCGCGTAAGAACGCTATACCTTCCCGGTGCGGCGCTTCGCCGGATTGGTCAGTTTGAGTTGCTGTCTCGTCGGCAGCGTTGCCAGCAGTACCCCGACCAGCGCAATCGAGAACGCCAGCACCTGCGCGCCGCTCAGGGCCTCACCCAGCACGAACACCCCGACCAGCGCGGCCGAGATCGGCAGCATCACGGTGAACACGCCACCCAGCGCGGCGGGCACGCCCTTGAGGCCCGTCATCCATAGCCAGACCGTCCAGACGCTCGCGGCCAGCGCGTAGAACACCAGCAGCGCCCAGATGCCCGGGTGGACCGTGCCAAAGTCGAAGTGCAGCGCCTGGTACAGGCCAATCGGCATCATCAGGACAAAGCCCCACAGATTGATCAGCGCGGTGATGCGCTTGGGTCCGAGCGCGCCCGTGAGCTTCTTGCCGATCACCGCGTAGGAGGCTTCGCACAGCACGGCGCCCACCACCAGCAGATTCCCGAGCCACGCCTTGTTGTGCATCAAATTACCGCTTGTCCCTTGTGTAGTAACTGTAATTTGCTCTGTTTTCGATAGCGCCAGCAAGCCGATGCCGAGCGCCGCGCAGGCCACGGCCGCCCAGATGCGCGGGCCGATGCGCTCGCGCAGGAATACCCAGCTCATGAGCGCGATAGCGGCCGGAATCGAGGCCATGATGACGCCGGCCGACACGGCGCTGGTCATGCTCACGCCGTACAGCATGCAGATGGTGAACATGAAATTTCCCAGGAACGACTCCAGGAAAACCAGTATTCGGGTCTGCGGGGTGAAGCGCGGCTCGTCGGGCGGCTTCTTCAGCCAGCGCGGCATCGCCACGGCGCCGATCCCGAAGCGTATCCAGCCGAGCAGGAACACGGGCAGGGCGGCGACCAGCGGCTTGGACAGCGCGACATAGCTGCCCACCAGCGACATGCTGAGGGCGAGGCAACCGTAGGCGAAGTAACGGTGCCGGGCATCATGGGGCGAACGCAAGGGTATGGGACGGCCAGAGGTGGACAAGCCAGCCATCATGCCCGAATGCACCGGCGTGCCGGCGGCGAGGACGAACGCGGGCCGGCCCAACGCACCGGCCGGCCCACTATTTCATATGCTGCCATTGCGATTTCACGATGCGCCCTAGAAAATGCTGCGCCGCAAAATAATTTCTCAATATGAGAATCAATATTCTATATTGTGGGATAATAACTGTAAGTATTTGATTTAATTGAAAATAAAAAATATCTTGTATAAGACATAAGAGTGAAATAAGTCTTGTATAAGAGTTAGAATTCAGGTGCCGACATCGACCCTCGCCCGGCATCGATGGCGCCCTTTTTCAATCAACCAACGGAGAGAACCATGCCGCAATCCCTGACCGAACAACTGAGCCGTGAACAGCAAGCTGCCGCCCTGGAGAAAGACTGGGCCACGAATCCGCGCTGGAAGGGCATCAAGCGCGGCTACAGCGCCGCTGAAGTGGTGCGCCTGCGCGGCTCGTTTCCGATCGAGCACACGCTGGCCCGTCGCGGTGCCGAAAAGCTGTGGGATCTGCTGCACACCGAGGCCTACGTGAATTGCCTTGGCGCGCTCACCGGCGGCCAGGCGATGCAGCAGGTCAAGGCCGGCATCAAGGCGATCTATCTCTCGGGCTGGCAAGTCGCTGCCGACAACAACTCCTACGCCGCCATGTATCCCGACCAGTCGCTGTATCCGGTGGACTCGGTGCCGACCGTGGTCGAGCGCATCAACAACACCTTCCGCCGCGCCGACGAGATCCAGCATGCCAAGGGCATCGACGCCAATGACAAGGGCTACATCGACAACTTCGCGCCCATCGTGGCCGACGCCGAAGCCGGTTTCGGCGGCGTGCTGAACGCGTTCGAGCTGATGAAGGCGATGATCAAGGCGGGCGCCGCCGGCGTGCATTTCGAAGACCAGCTCGCGTCCGTGAAGAAATGCGGCCACATGGGCGGCAAGGTGCTGGTGCCGACCGCCGAGGCGGTGCAAAAGCTGATCGCCGCGCGCATGGCGGCCGACGTGAGCGGCGTGCCGACCCTGGTGATTGCGCGCACCGATGCCGAAGCGGCCGATTTGCTGACCAGTGACTACGACGACAACGACAAGGCGTTCCTCACCGGCGAGCGCACCGCGGAAGGCTTCTACAGAACCCGCAAGGGCATTGACCAGGCCATCTCGCGCGCCGTCGCCTATGCGCACTACGCCGATCTCGTGTGGTGCGAAACCGGTACGCCCGACCTGGCTTTCGCGAAGAAGTTTGCCGACGCCGTGCACAAGGTGCATCCCGGCAAGATGCTGGCGTACAACTGCTCGCCGTCGTTCAACTGGAAGAAAAACCTGGACGACGCGACCATCGCCAAGTTCCAGAAGGAACTCGGCGCGATGGGCTACAAGTACCAGTTCATCACCCTCGCCGGCATCCACAACATGTGGTTCAACATGTTCGATCTGGCGCAGGACTACGTGGCGCGCGGCATGTCGGCCTATGTCGAGAAGGTGCAGGAACCCGAGTTCTCGGCGCGCGAGCGCGGCTACACCTTCGTGTCGCACCAGCAGGAGGTGGGGACGGGCTACTTTGACGACGTGACCACCACGATCCAGGGTGGCAAGTCCAGCGTGACGGCGCTGACGGGCTCGACCGAGGAAGAGCAGTTCCACTGATTCCCGAAATGACTTTTTCCGCCTGCCTTCGCGGACGCGTCGGCAGGTTTTGCAAGCCCGGTGTCGCAAGGCCCGGGCTTTTTTCTGGCGCCCCTAATCTGCCGACGCGACCTGATCGGGTCGGGCGACCGGCTGTACCGCGACCTCGCCGACGCCGCGCCGCAGCAGTCCGAGTTGGGCCGCGGCGGCACGGCTCACGTCGATGATGCGATGTGCCTTGTAGGGGCCCCGGTCGGTGATATGCACCACCACGCTCCTGCCGGTGCGCAGCAAGGTCACGCGGGCATAACTGCCCAGCGGCAGCCTGGGGTGCGCGGCGGTCAGCGCGTGCATGTCGAAGTATTTGCCGGAAGCGGTGCGTTGGCCGTTGAACGCCTGCCCGTACCAGCTGGCCAGACCATGCTGCACCTTCGCTGTTCTAGGGGTCGCTGACGGCGCTTGCGACGCTGCCGGCGTCTTCGGCATCGGCGTGGTGGCATCGACCTCGCCGCTGTGCGCGTCCAGCGGCTGGGCGGTCGGCGCCGGCACCAGTTGCGCCGCCGTGGCCAGCGGTGCCGGGTTTTGCGCGATGCCGGACCGGGTCGGTGCGCCGCTGCAGCCGGGCAAGGCCACTGTCAGCAGCGCCAGAACAGGGGCGGCAAATCGGTGCATAGCGGGCGATGGTAACAGTCGCCCCGGGGCGCGGGCCTTGCAACAGGTTAAAATTGCAACCAAATCAGCAGGCGAGCCTGCCCACCCACAAGAGCGAGAAAGGCACCCCGGTTATGACACCGCGAACTACACCGACGAGGCTTACAAGCCAAAAGGGTCGCTAGTCCGCGCGCCCTGGGCGCATACAGCTATTAAATTCGTAGTAAGGCGCGGCATCGACCGCGCTTTGTTTTTTTACAAATTCAAACACCATGATTCACATCACGCTTCCCGATGGCTCGCAACGTGACTTTCCCGGCCCGGTCACCGTGGCCGAGGTGGCGGCGTCGATCGGCGCCGGCCTGGCCAAGGCCGCGCTGGCCGGCAAGGTCGATGGCAAGGTGGTTGATACCGGGTTCAGGATCGAGCAGGACAGCCGGCTCTCCATCGTTACCGCCAGGGACGCCGATGGATTGGAAGTGCTGCGCCACTCGACCGCGCACCTGCTGGCCTATGCGGTGAAGGAGCTGTTTCCCGAAGCGCAGGTCACGATTGGCCCGGTGATCGAAAACGGCTTCTACTACGACTTTGCCTACAAGCGCCCGTTCACTCCCGAGGACCTCGCGGCGATCGAACGCCGCATGGCCGAGCTGGCCGCCAGGGACGAGCCGGTCACGCGCCGTGTGTTGCCGCGTGACGAGGCGGTGGCGTATTTCAACGGGTTGGGCGAGCACTACAAGGCGGAGATCATCGCCAGCATTCCGGCCGGCGAGGATGTGTCCCTGTATCGCGAAGGCGGCTTCGAGGACCTGTGCCGCGGCCCGCACGTGCCCAGCACGGGCAAGCTCAAATTCTTCAAGCTCATGAAGGTGGCCGGCGCCTACTGGCGCGGCGATCACCGCAACGAGATGCTGCAGCGCATCTACGGCACGGCGTGGGCGACCAAGGACGAACTGCAGCAGTACCTCACGATGCTGGAGGAGGCCGAGAAGCGCGACCACCGCAAGCTGGGGCGCGAGCTCGACCTGTTCCACCTCGACGAGCATTCGCCCGGCACGGTGTTCTGGCATCCCAAGGGCTGGGCCGTCTGGCAGGAGGTGGAGCAGTACATGCGCCGCGTGTACCGCGACAACGGCTACCAGGAGGTCAAGGGTCCGCAACTGCTCGATGCCGGCCTGTGGGAGAAGACCGGCCATTGGGACAAGTACCGCGAGAACATGTTCACGACCGAGTCGGAAAAGCGCGACTACGCCTTGAAGCCGATGAACTGCCCGGGCCACATCCTGATCTACAAGCAGGGCATCAAGAGCTACCGCGACCTGCCGCTGCGCTATGGCGAGTTCGGCGCCTGCCACCGCAACGAACCCACTGGCGGCCTGCACGGCATCATGCGGGTGCGCGCCTTCACGCAGGACGACGGCCACATTTTCTGCACGGAAGATCAGATCCAGTCCGAATGCGTGGCGTATACCACGCTGCTGCAGAAGGTCTACAAGGATTTCGGCTTCACCGAGATCATCTACAAGCTCGCGACCCGGCCGGAGCAGCGCATCGGCTCCGACGAGAGCTGGGACAAGGCCGAGAATGCGCTTGCGCAAGGGCTGCGCGCCTCGGGCTGCGATTTCGAGATCAGCCCGGGAGAGGGCGCCTTCTACGGCCCCAAGATCGAATACACGCTCAAGGACGCGCTGGGGCGCCAGTGGCAGTGCGGAACCATGCAGGTGGACCCGAACATGCCCGAGCGCCTGGACGCCGAATACGTGGGCGAGGACGGCTCGCGCCACCGCCCCATCATGCTGCACCGGGCGATCGTCGGCAGCCTGGAGCGTTTCATCGGCATGTTGATCGAACATCACGCCGGCGCGCTGCCCGCGTGGATGGCGCCGGTACAGGTTTCGGTGCTCAATATCACCGATGCGCAGGCGCAATACGCCAGGGACGTGGCTAAAACGCTGAAAAATCAAGGGCTTAGGGTGAGCCTTGATCTGCGCAATGAGAAAATTACGTATAAAATACGCGAGCATTCGATGCAAAAGCTGCCTTACATCCTTGTCGTGGGCGACAAGGAAAAGGCTGCAGGTGCCGTCGCGGTGCGCGCCCGGGGCAATGCTGACCTCGGAGCAATGTCCCTCGATGCGTTCGCGCAAAAAATCGCAGACGACATTGCCAACAAGCGTTGATTGGCAGGTATGCAATGGCTGTTTTTGACGAAAGCAGTCGCTTGTTGGTGCGGATTGTGCGGTGTTAGCTACATGAGTTGTAGCAAATGATTTGAAGGATTTGAACTATCGCTACCGAATTTCGTGATCGCCGCCATCGTGAAGAGCGCAAGCACCGCCTGAACCGTGAAATCATGGCCCCGGAGGTTCGTCTGTCCGGTCCCGAGAACGAGCCTTTGGGCATCGTCAGTCTGATGGAAGCGCTGCGCATGGCGGGTGAGCTGGATGTGGACCTGGTTGAAATCGTGGCCACGGCGAATCCGCCGGTCTGTCGTTTGATGGATTACGGCAAGTTCAAATACCAGGAGCAGAAGAAGGCAGCGGACGCGAAGGCGAAGCAGACCGTCATTGAGATCAAGGAGATCAAATTCCGCCCCGGCACCGATGAGGGCGACTACAACATCAAGATGCGCAATATCCGGCGCTTCCTGTCGGAAGGCGATAAATGCAAGATCACGCTGCGCTTTCGCGGCCGCGAGATCACGCACCAGGACCTTGGTATGGCACTGTTGCAGCGCATTCGCGACGAGTTGGTGGATCAGATTGTGGTCGAGCAGTTCCCCAAGCTCGAGGGGCGCCAGATGATCATGATGATCGCTCCGGCGAAGAGGAAGGCGGCGGCAAAGCCTGCGGCGGAAGTGCCGGCGCAACCCGCTGCCGCACCCAGGCAGCCGGTGACGGTGCCGCAGACGGCGTCGTCAACGTAAGCAATTCGCGGCTTGCCGGTCTGGTCACCGGCAGGTTGCAGTGGTGGGCTTGTGCCCGCCACACCCTGTGGTGAGTCAAAGACTTGCCGCAACAAGTGGCTCGGGGCCAACAAGTCTGTGATCGGTTTGCAGACGCCTCACGAGCACAACGAAGAAGGAGCATTCACATGCCCAAAATGAAGACCAAGAGCGGCGCGAAAAAGCGTTTCCGCGTTCGTCCCGGTGGCACCGTCAAGCGCGGCCAAGCCTTCAAGCGTCACATCCTGACCAAGAAGACCACCAAGAACAAACGCCATCTGCGTGGTTCAGTCACTGTGCATGAGACCAATATGGGTCACATGGCACAGATGCTGCCCGGCGCTGGCATTTAATTCACACGACGAACAAGGAGTACACACATGCCTCGCGTCAAACGTGGTGTCACGGCCAGAGCCCGCCACAAAAAAGTTCTGACCCTTGCCAAGGGTTTCCGCGGCCGTCGCGGCAATGTCTTTCGCATCGCCAAAGAAGCGGTGATGAAGGCCGGGCAATATGCCTATCGTGACCGTCGTACCCGCAAGCGGGTGTTCCGCCAACTCTGGATCGCCCGTATCAACGCCGCGGCGCGTGAATGCGGCCTGACTTACAGCCAGTTTGCCAACGGCCTCAAAAAGGCTGCGATCGAGGTCGACCGCAAGATGCTGGCCGACATCGCGGTGCATGACAAGGCGGCTTTTGCCACCATCGTGGAGCAGGTCAAGGCCAAGCTGGCTGCTTGAGGGCGCGTGAGAAGGCTATCGATAAGATAGCTGTCCAGGCAACAGAAACAAGGGCTGGAGCTTTAAAAAGCGCTGGCCCTTTTTTCATTGACAAGAGAGCTTTATGAACGAGTTGGATGCATTGGTCGAGAGCGCCAGAGCCGGCTTTGCGCAGGCCGCCGCCCCGGCCGAGCTGGAAAACGCCAAGGCGCGGTTTTTGGGCAAGTCCGGCCGCATCACCGAATTGATGCGGGGCATGGCCGGATTGAGCGTGGAGGAGAAAAAGTCGCGCGGTGCGGCCATCAACCTGGCCAAGCAGGCGATCGAGGTCGCCCTGAACGAGCGGCGTCAGGCGCTACAGGATGCGGAGCTGCAGGTGCAGCTGCAGGCCGAGGCGCTGGATGTGACGCTGCCGGGCCGCCGGCGCGGGCAGGGCGGACTGCACCCGGTGTCGCTGACCCTGGAGCGTATCGAGGCGATCTTCGGCTCCATGGGCTTTGACGTGGCGCAAGGCCCCGAAATCGAATCCGACTGGTTCAACTTCACCGCGCTGAACACGCCCGAGGACCATCCGGCGCGCTCCATGCACGACACTTTTTACGTCGAGGGCGGCACCGAGGCGGCGCCGAACCTGCTGCGCACCCACACGAGTCCGATGCAGATTCGCTATGCGGTGCAGCACGTCAACAAGCACCGCGCGCGCATTGATTCTGGCCAGGGCATGCCGGAGATCCGCGTGATCGCGCCGGGCCGCACCTACCGCGTGGACAGCGACGCCACGCACTCGCCGATGTTCCACCAGTGCGAGGGCCTGTGGATTGGCGAGAACGTGAGTTTCAAGGACCTGAAGGTCGTGTTCACCGATTTTTGCCGAACTTTCTTCGAGAGTGACGACCTCGTGCTGCGCTTTCGCCCGAGTTTTTTCCCGTTCACCGAACCCAGCGCCGAGATCGACATCCAGTTCCAGCAAGGTCCGCTGGCTGGGCGCTGGCTTGAGGTGTCGGGCGCAGGCCAGGTGCACCCGAACGTGGTGCGCAACATGGGACTGGACCCCGAGCGCTACATCGGCTTTGCTTTCGGCATGGGGCCGGATCGCCTGACCATGCTGCGCTATGGCGTGAATGACCTGCGCCTGTTCTTCGACGGGGATATCCGCTTCCTGTCGCAATTTCGATAACAACAAGGGAACCTCAAGATGCAATTCCCGGAATCCTGGCTGCGCGAATTCTGCAATCCGCCTTTGAGCACGCAACAACTGGCCGAGACCCTGACCATGGCCGGGCTCGAGGTGGAAGAACTCCGGCCCGTCGCACCGCCGTTTACGAAGATTGTCGTGGGCGAGATCAAGGAGACCCTGCAGCATCCCGGCGCCGATCGCCTGCGCGTGTGCCAGGTCGATGTGGGATCAGGCGCACTGCTCAACATCGTCTGCGGCGCGCCGAATGCCCGCGTGGGCATCAAGGTGCCGTGCGCGCTGGTGGGCGCCGAGCTGCCGCCGGGTGAGGACGGCAAACCCTTCGTCATCAAAGTGGGCAAGCTGCGTGGCGTGGAAAGCCAGGGCATGCTGTGCTCGGCGCGCGAACTCCAAATTTCGGACGATCATGGTGGCCTGCTGGAGCTGCCCGCCACCGCAGTGGTGGGACGCGACATCCGCCGGCAGCTCGACCTGGACGACACGCTGTTCACGCTCAAGCTCACACCCAATCTGGCGCATTGTCTGAGCGTTTACGGGGTTGCGCGCGAGCTGTCGGCGCTGACCGGGGCGCCGCTCAAGATGCCGGCTTTTCCGCCTGTGCCGGCAAGCCACCCCGATACGCTGCCCGTGAAGGTGAGCGCGCCCGACCTGTGCGGCCGCTTCTCGGGCCGCATCGTGCGCAATGTCAACATCAAAGCAGCCACCCCTCAGTGGATGGTGGACCGGCTGGCGCGGTGCGGCCAGCGCAGCGTCACGGCGCTGGTCGACATTTCGAATTACGTGATGTTCGAGTTCAGCCGTCCGACCCACATTTTCGATCTCGACAGGATTCATGGCGGCCTCGATGTGCGCTGGGGCCGGGCCGGCGAGCAGCTCAAGCTGCTGAATGGAAGCACCGTGACGGTGGACGAAAAGGTCGGCGTGATCGCCGACGACGTGCAGGTCGAGTCGCTGGCCGGCATCATGGGCGGCGACGCTACCGCAGTGTCCGACGACACCCGCAATGTGTATGTGGAGGCCGCTTTCTGGTGGCCCAGGGCCGTTGCTGGGCGCTCGCGCCGCTACAACTTCTCGACCGAAGCCGGGCATCGCTTCGAGCGCGGGGTCGATCCGGACCAGACGTTGGAGCATCTCGAGCGCATTACGCGGCTGATCATCGACATCTGCGGCGGGGAGGCCGGCCCGGTGGACGATGCCTACCTCAACCTGCCCCAACCCGCGCCGGTCACGCTGCGCGTGGCGCGCGCCGCCAAGGTAATCGGCATGCCGGTGACGCAGGCGCAGTGCGCCGACGCACTCAAGCGCCTGGGGTTGCCGGTCGTGGCAGGCGGGGGCACGCTCACCGTGACGCCGCCTTCGTACCGGTTCGATCTGCAGATTGAAGAGGACCTGATCGAAGAGGTCGCGCGCATGGTCGGCTACAACAACCTGCCCACCACGCCGCCACTGGCGCCGATCACCGCGCGCGTGCGGCCCGAGGCGAGGCGCAGCCCCTTTGCGGTACACCGCACGCTGGCGGCGCTGGGGTATCAGGAAACCATCAACTTCAGTTTTGTCGAAGAGCGCTGGGAACAGGAACTGGCCGGCAACCCCCATCCGATCCGCCTGCTCAACCCGATTTCAGCTCAAATGAGCGTTATGCGCTCGTCCTTGTTAGGTTCTTTGCTACAAGTTTTGAAATTCAACCTGGACCGCAAGGCCGAACGGGTGCGCATATTCGAAGCCGGCCGCGTGTTTTTGCGCGACGCCTCGGTGCAAAGCACGGACGCCACGGTTCAGGGCTTCGATCAGCCGATGCGGGTCGCGGGGTTGGCCTGCGGCAGCGTTGACCGGCTGCAATGGGGCTCGAAGGAACGCGCAACCGATTTCTTCGACGTCAAGGGCGATGTCGAGGCGCTGCTGGCGCCGCGGCGCGCGGCTTTCGAGCCCGCGCAGCATCCGGCCCTGCACCCGGGCCGCTCTGCCCGCGTGCTGGTGAACGGCGAGGCCATTGGTTTTGTCGGCGAACTGCATCCCAGGTGGCGTCAGGGCTACAACCTCGCGCAGGTGCCCGTGCTGTTCGAGCTGGCGCTCGATGCGGTGCTGGCACGCGACGTGCCCGTGTTCCAGCCGGTCGCCAGGCACCAGGCCGTGGCGCGGGACATTGCGGTGATCGTTCCGGAGGCGGTAACGCATGCCGAACTGATCGCGGCCATTCACGCAGGCTCGACCGGGCTGCTGCGCGAGGCCGCCTTGTTCGACGTGTACCGCCCGAAGCAGGCGGGCGGCGATCTGCGCGAAGGCGAGAAAAGCCTGGCGGTTCGCTTGACGCTGAACAGCGATGACGCGACACTCGCCGACGACCAGATCGAGGCACAGGTGCAGGCGATTGTGCGGCGGCTGACCAGCAGGTTCGGTGCCCGTCTGCGGGCCTGAGTCGAACTCCATCCCCAAAAAAATCTCGGGAGAACACCATGGAATTTGAAGTCGACAGCCTTGAAACCCCGGCCTTGACCAAAGCGCAACTGGCGGAACTGCTGTTCGAGCAGATCGGGTTGAACAAGCGCGAATCGAAAGACATGATCGACGCATTCTTCACCCTGATTTCCGACAGTCTGGTCGAAGGCGTGGATATCAAGATTTCGGGTTTCGGGAATTTCCAGATTCGCACCAAGGCACCCCGCCCGGGGCGCAATCCGCGCACCGGCGAGGCAATTCCGATCCGGGCGCGGCGCGTGGTGACATTTCATGCGAGCCACAAACTCAAGGAACAGATTCAGGGCGAAGTGCCCGAACCGGCGTGAGGCAAAGCAACACTTGCGTCTTTTCAGTGTCACTTTGCAGACAGTCTTTGCGACCCCGGCCGACTTAGAGTAACCTTGAAGCTGTCGCCCGTACCATATTGATTTCAATGGAGAAATCCCTCCCTCCCATCCCCGCCAAACGTTATTTCACCATCGGTGAGGTCGGTGAGCTGTGTGGCGTCAAGCCGCACGTGCTGCGTTATTGGGAGCAGGAATTTGTGCAGTTGCGGCCGATGAAGCGGCGCGGCAACCGCCGCTACTACCAGCACCACGAGGTGCTGATGATCCGGCGCATCCGCGATTTGCTGTACGGCCAGGGCTTCACGATCAGCGGCGCGCGCAACAAGCTGCAGGAACTGGTCCAGGTCGAACGTGACAAACGCCGCAACGGCGAAGTGATGCTGGACGGCGTCGAGGTCCTGGAGGTCGACGATCTGGACGGGCACGAATTCGGAGACAGCCTCCCCGCCGAAGAAGATGTACTGAATGCGCAGAAGCTGCAACTGCTGCGCCGCGAACTGTTCGAAATCCGTGATCTGCTGTCGCCTGCGTACTGAACAGGCGCCGCTATAATCCAGAGCTGTCGGTGTGTGGCGCAGCCTGGTAGCGCACTTGCATGGGGTGCAAGGGGTCGAAGGTTCGAATCCTTTCACACCGACCAGGACGAACGACAGAGGCCTCCAGGAAGCGATTCCTGGAGGCCTTTTTCATTGATGACGGAGTTGGCGCTGCATGTGCCGTCTTTTTCCCGGCGACCAGATGGGTTCTCCGATCTCATCATCACGTTATGCATTAAACACATACCCCGGGCGACGCTCGCGGACTAGAATCAATCAGTAGCAATCTTTGATGGCACGTCAATCGCTGGCGGTGCCCGCGCTACGTTCAGACTCGTGAATTCAACCCCGTCCATTCTCAAACCACTAGGAGGCGTCTCTTGATGAACAAATCATTTCTTACGGCTTTTGCCGCACCTTTCGTTGCCGGGCTGGCACTTTCCGTGTGTGCGACGACCGCGATGGCCGCGGGCAAAACTTCCATCGTCGTCGGTGCCGACACCACGTTCCCGCCGTTCGAGACGGAAGTGAACGGCAAGGTGTCGGGTTTCGACATCGACATGATCGAGGCCATCGCCAAGGCCGAGGGCCTGACGATCACCCTCAAGACCATGCCTTTCAACGGGATCATCCCGAGTCTGCAGGCCGGCTCGATCGATGCCGCGGTTGCGGGGATCACCATCAAGACCAGCCGCATGCAGAGCGTCAATTTCAGCGATGCCTACTACAAGTCCGGCTTGTCGGTGCTGGTCAAGGACAACTCGAAAATCAAGGATTTCGCTGACCTGAAAGGCCATGTGATCGCCACCAAGAAGGCCACCTCCTCGGTCGACTACATGACCGCTCATGGCATCAAGCCAGAGTACATCAAGCAGTTCCAGGACATCGACACCGCCTACCAGGCGCTGGAAACCGGCGGAGCGGACGCCGTGGTGTTCGACAATCCGGTGAACGTCAATTTCAAGACGGCGCATCCGGGCGTGAAAGTGGTTGGCGATTTGCTGACTGGTGAGTACTACGGTATCGCGGTGAGCAAGAAGGATCCTGAACTGGCCGCCAAGATCAATGACGGACTCGCCAAGATCAAGAAAAGCGGTGAGTACCATCAACTGTTTGTGAAGTACTTCGGTGGCGATGTCAGTGGCGCGGTGAATGCCGTCGAGAAGCCGGCCGACGTTGCTGTCAAGGATTGAGCCTTGATTCTTCGGCCTGGCTGATGTAGCGAACGCGCGGTGCAGAGTCTGCACTGCGCGTTTTTTTCGGCCCTGCCAGAATCGGTGGCTTGCATCCCAAAATAATGAGACAAGGCCAAGACTTATGAATGTAATCTGGCAAAACCTCCCCGTCATTCTGGATGGCCTGCGCCTGACGATCCAGTACGCGATCGTGGCCATCATCCTGATGATCATCATCGGCCTGATCGCGGCGCTGATGCGCCTGTCCCGGTTCCGTATCCTGAACTGGATCGCGTGGGCGTACGTTGAAGTCTTCCGCTCCACGCCGCTGTTGGTCCAGCTGTTTTTCATCGTGCTGGGGCTGCCGGCCATCCTGCCGGTCAACGAATGGTTCGGGCAACTGCTCTATCCGATTCTGGCGGCGGCGTTCACGCTGAGCCTGAACGAAGGCGCGTACGTCTCGGAAATCATGCGGGCCGGCATCCTCGGCGTCGATCGCGGGCAGAAGGAGGCAGCGGCGAGCATCGGCATGACGGGCTGGCAGACCATGCACCACATCGTGCTGCCGCAGGCGTTCAAGCGGATGATCCCGCCGCTGGTCAACCAGGCGGCGCAAACGATCAAGGACACCTCGCTGCTGGCGCCGGTCGGCATCATCGAGCTGGTCTACAAGGGCGAGATCGTGATTGCGGCCACGTTCGCGTCGTTCACGATCTGGGGCCTGATCGCCGTTCTGTATTTCATCCTCATCTTCTCTGTATCGCAGTGCGCGTCTTACCTCGAGAGGAGGCTCCAAGTTGATAAACGTTAAAAATCTCCACAAATCGTTTGGCCACAACGAGATCCTCAAGGGCATCAACAACCACATCGAAGAGAAAGAGGTCGTGGTCGTCATCGGCCCGTCCGGCAGCGGCAAGAGCACCTTCCTGCGATGCTTGAACGGACTGGAGGAAGTCACCAGCGGCGAGATCGAGATCGCCGGCATGAAGCTGACGCACGCCAGCAAGAACATCCACAAGCTGCGCCAGCACGTGGGCATGGTGTTTCAGCAGTTCAACCTGTTCAAGCATCTGACGATCCTGGAGAACATCACGATCGGCCCGCGCAAGGTCAAGAAGATGTCGGTGGAGGACAGCAACAGGATTGCGCGCGACCTGCTGGCGAAAGTCGGCCTGTCGGGCAAGGAAGACAGCTACCCCGATCAGCTCTC
>SCRU01000070.1 GCA_004323695.1 Burkholderiaceae bacterium | reverse complement strand
TTGCCGCGCTGCTTTGGCAAGCAGTGATCGATCTGCTCGAATTGGGCTCGTGTGATCTCCATACCCTGATTCTCTGGCCGCTTGCCTCACAATGTCCATTAGTGTTAACACGCCCTAGTGGGTTTCACCCGTCGGAATGCCCCCAGCAGCGCGAGGTCATAGCCGATCTTGAGCAGACCGCAGGCGACCAGCGGTGCGCTGACCCAGCCGACAGCCAGCAGCGCGCCGGCCAGCGTGGGGCCAAACGCGGCAGCCAGGCTTCTTGGTACCGCCGTGAAGCTTGCTGCGGCCGGACGCTCAGGCGGCGTCACCACCGCCATCACGTAGGCGGTCCGGGTGGGCACGTCCATTTGCGACAGCGCGCTGCGCGCGAGCAACAACGCCAAGGTCAGCGCCAACGAAGGGGCGAACGCAGCGGCGATCAGACAGAGGCTGGCCGGAATGTGCGTGAACACCATCGTGTTCAGCAAGCCGATCCTGCGGGCCAGTGGCACTGCGGCGAGTTGCGAGCCTGCGCTCAACAGGCCCGCCCAGAAGAAGAACTGGCCGGCTGCGCCGAGCGAAAGGCCGAAGCGCTGCATCAGCCATAGCGACAGCAACGAGTTCACGAGCAGGCCGCCGGCAAACGCGTCCACGCTGAAGAGCAGCGCGAGGCGTGTGACGATCCCGCGCGACGGGCCCAGCGGCACGCCGCGTGATCCGGCGGACGACGAGCGCTCAGGCAGGCGGCGATAGAGCAACCAGAGGGCGGCACCGACGAGCGCGTAGACGATGAACATCGCACGCAGCGCCGCGAGCCGTGACAGACCCCCATGCGCGGTGAGCCAGTCCGGGAAGGCTACCGCCAGCGCACCCACCGCAGCGGACAGCGCGCCGACCAGACTGTAGCGCGCGAATAGCGCCGTGCGGGCATTGGCGCCGGCCGACTCGGCGAGGCGCGACTGTTCGAGCGGGAGGAACAGGCTGACGTCCCCTGAACTCGGATTGAGCGTCCCGACGAACGCGACGATCAGCAGCGGCCACAGTGAAGACAGGCCGGCGAAGCCCAAACCGGTCGCGGCCATCAGGCCCGCCGCCAATGCGAGCATGCGACGCAGCGGATAGCGATGGGCGATGATGCCGACCAGGATGGTCGCGAGGGCCGAGCCGATCAACGTGGCGCTGCTGACGAGGCCCACGTCGAGTTGGCCGAAACCGAGCGCAAGCAGGTACGCCGGCAAGAGCACGGCGATAAATCCGTCGCAGAAGCCGCGCAACCCGCGGCCGATCAGCAACGGCAATGCGCTTGCGTCGGCGCCGGCGGGGAGCACCAGGCGTGACAGCCCGCCAGGACCTGCGCTCAAAGCCGCTTTCTTAGGTGCGTGCATCACCCTGGCATCACATATACAGCGCGTCGTAGACGACCATGCCGTACCGCAGCTGTTCGTGGTCGTCGGCGAAACGGCGTGAGAGCCCCACAGAAATTGCGTAGAGGCCGCTTGCTTCAGGCGCGAGGTCGAGCCGGCTGGTGTCCGCCCCGCGCACGATGCGCGCGGGTTTGACCAACGCGGGTTCGCTCAGCTGGTACGTCTGCAGGAACGCGTCAAAGCTGCACAGCTCGCCGCGATGCGTGAGTTCGACGTTGGGCACATCGTACGGAATCGCGCCGGTCTCGTGAGCGACACGCAGCACGTCATCGCGTGGCACGTTAATGAACTCGGCCTCCTTGTCGATGAAATTGACGATCAGCCAGGGATAGGCGCTCCGATCCACTTTGGGACGTTCGCGCGTGATCCATTTCATGATGTTTGCCGTGTCGCAGGTGGTGTGTGAGCCGCCATCAGCGTCGCTCAATCGTCGTCATCTTCTCCCGCGTTGGTGGCAATCACCTTGCCGCCTTCGTCGATGAGCAGCTCCTGTTTCTGGTTGCCAGAACCGAGGGTGACGGCGTAGCGTGTCTGGCCGTTATTCGTCTTCTTTTCGATTTCGCCGACACTGCGGCCTTGTGCCTGTTGATCGATCGTCGCTTTGACCGGGGCTGGCACCTGCGCGATGCCGATCGATTCCTGACGCTCGGCGAAGGGCCTTTCTTTGCAACCCGCTACCGCGAGCCCAAGCGAAAGGACCACGCCGGCTACCGCTAACTGCCTGATACGAATTGACATGACATGCTCCTTATGAGTCAGAAGAATTAGCCACCATGTTCGGGCACCAGCGCCTTGAATCGCGTTGCCACCCGTGACCAATCGATGTTTTGCATGAAAGCGTCCACGTAGGCCGCCGCCCTGGCGCCGAAGTCCAGGTGGTACGAATGCTCGTACATGTCCAGCGCGAGAATCGGCATGCCGTCAGCGAGAGTGTGTGCGTGGTCGGAGGCCCACTGGTTCACGAGGCGGCCGAGGCGTGGCGAGTAGGTCAGCAACACCCAGCCGGAGCCGCCGCCCAGCGCCTTGCCCATGGCGGTGAATTCGGCCGTCCAACGCTCCACGCTACCGAAGTCCCGCGCGAGTGCCGCTTCGAGATCGCCGGTGATGACGTTGCCGGCACCGAGACTGTCGAAGTACGTCTCATGCAGGATCACCGAATTCGCAGCGATCAACTCTTCGCGCTTGAGTCCATTAAGAACGAAGACGGGCGCACTGGTGATGTCGATCCCGGCGAGCTGCTCGGTGATCGCGTTCAGGCGTTTGACGGCGCCGCCGTAGTTGTTCTCGTAGTGACTGACGATCAACTTTTCTGACAGGCCTGCGAGCTGGGCGGGATCGCAGACCAAGGGTTTCATCTGGTAGGTCATGGGCGTCTCCGGTTTCAACAAGATCAGTGGTGGATCAGTGGATACGCCACCAGTCCGATGAGCGCTGCGCCTGTGACGATAACGGGCTCCTGCAGCTTCTTGAAGCGCCACAGCAGCAGGACGGTGGCAAGCGCGAGCAAGATAGTCGGCCAGTCGACGATGGAGCGCCGCGCGATGACGATCACCGAACCGGTGATGGCGCCCACGGCGGCGGCCGTAATGCCGTCGACGAACGCCTTGACGCCGGGCAGCGTGCCGTATTTCTTGAAGTACGGCGCAGGCAGCACCGTGAACAGGTAGCAGGGCAGGAAGGTTGCGAGCGCGGCCACGCACGCGCCGGCGAATCCCGCGATCAGGTAGCCGATGAACCCGACCGTGATTACGACCGGCCCCGGCGTGATCATCGCAACAGCCACCGCATCGACGAACTGCTTGTCGTTGAGCCAGTGGTGTTCAGTCACGACGCCGCCATAGAGGAACGGCACGATCGCGAGTCCGGAGCCGAACACAAAGGCCCCGGCCTTGGCGAAGAAAAGACCGAGCTGACCGAGCAGCGGCACGTCGACTCCGCTCAGGATGCCGGATGCCACAGGCAGTTGCGTGACCACCAGCGCATGCAGTCCGCCCTTGTGGAGCCATTTCGGCGGGGCACGCCAGAACCAGCCAAGCAGGCCGCCGGCGATAAACAGCCACGCGATTTCGGATTCGGTGACAACGGTCACGACCGCGAGCATCAGGTAGATCGCCCACAAGAGCCTGTCTTTGCCGACGGTCTTCGTCGTCAGCTTGTATGCGCTCATCGCGATGATCCCGACCACCGCGGCACCCAAGCCGTAGAAGACCGCCTGCATCCAGGACAGCCCGCCGAAATGGGCGTAGGCCCAGCCTAGCGCGACGACCATCAGGAATGAAGGCAGGACGAAGGCAATACCGGCCAGCGTCGCACCGAGGACGCGGTAATGTACGTAGCCGAGGTAAATACCGAGCTGTGCGGCTAGCGGACCCGGCATCATTTGAGCGAGCGCCAACCCCACGCGGTAATCGGCCTCGCTGATCCAGCCCAGGCGCTCGACCAGGTCGCGCCGCATGTAGCCGACCAGCGCTACAGGTCCGCCAAACCCAAGGGTGCCGAGACGCAGCATGTAAAGAATCAACTGGCCGAGCGAGTAGCCCGGCGCGGTCGCAGCGGTGGTGTTCAAGGGCGGCCTCCGGCGTTGGTTTTTGCGCTCGACACAAAATGCGCGTAGAGAGAATCGAGCACGCGACTCATTTCGTCGAGCAATTGATCATCGTCCGGCGCCCGCTGTCGCGCGCCAGCCATCACCGCTTCGAAGCCAATCGCCTCGGGCACCGGCGCCCCGCCGACATCGAGCACATGGACCAGTTCGCCGAGCCGCAGGAGCGCCGGGTCTTCGTCGAGACCGAAGCTCACGACCAACACCTCAAACGTGACGCGCTCGCTCAAATGTGTAAAGGCGGCACCGTCGAAGTCGAAGCCGAGCGCCTCCGGCGGGCAGGCATCCGGCGAAGCGAGCCAAACGAAGCGCGCTTGCGGGTCGATGAAGCGACGGATCAGCCAGGCGCTCGCGACGCGATCGACCCATAGCCGTTGCCGGGTCGCCCACGTCCGGGCCTGATAGTCGTTGCGCTGCAGTGACCGGATCGCCTGCTCGGCCGCATGCGGCTCGCCCGGCGACAGGACAGTATCCGCGAGCGCCAGAAAATCCTCCCAGGCGACTTCCGCGTCGATCGAGGAGTTGCCCGGAAAGTAGTCGATCGTCCGGATCGCCTCATAGTCCTTGCGCAGGCGGCGCAGCAGTCGCGTTACCTCCGCAGGCGCCAGGGCGCCCAAGGTTTTGCGCGCGGTGTTTAGCGATGCTACAAATGCCGTGTAGTCGTCGTCTCGATCGAACAACACGTGAAAGTCCGCTTCCTGCGACGCATCTAGGCTTTGCGCGCGCAGCAGGTGCGCGGTGCCCCCAGCTTCGTCGATGCTGCTGGCGAGTTCGCGCAACATGTCCTCACGCTCCGTGGTGTGGGGCAGCAGGTAAATGCCGTCGCGCAGGACGGCGCACCCTTTTGCCTTCAGCGCGCGCCACGCCCGCATGCGCGCGGTGGCATTCTCGGTGGGAAACGTCAGGACGAGGAGGGACCAGGTAGTTAATGTTTCCATGTAGTTTACACTACACATATGTAGCGTATTTTGCAAATTGTTTTCGTTTTCAACTAAGCACGGATCTTAGGCACGAACTATGTTCGTGGACTACACCAACTGCGCTGGCGCCTTCGGGTTGCTTCCCGATTCCGCGCCATCGACGGCGTAGACCCTTTCGATCGGGAAGTCGTTCTTGAGCAGGTTCTGCTGGCGCGCCTGCCGGAACCTCACGGGCAGTGCTGACACGCACACCAGCTCGTTGCCAGCCCCCGTGAGTGCATGACAAGCCTGGACAGCGCCTTCAATCGCCGGGATGCCGCGCCAGAACGATTCATCGAAACAGCTCCTGAACCGTTGCAGCCGATCCGCAGTCAGCTGCTCGACTGCCAACGACCGATGGCCCAGTAGGCCTGCGGAGCCCTTATCCAGGGGATAGACGTCGAACGCGCGCTCCCAGGCACTGGCATAAGCCAGGTTGTAATCCAACAGGACACCATCCGCGTCCAGTGCGATGATGCTTTGGGTCATGCCACAAACTCCAGGAACACCGAATCCAGCACACTGACATCGACCTCGCCCGCCGCCGGCATATCAACCTCATCGAGCCGGGCGAACGTCTCCTCCAGGAACCGGTTCAGCACCGGGCGCAGCACATACAGGTACTTCTTGGCCCGTACCACTTCTCCCTGCAGATACTCCCGGTAGTTGCCCCGCGCCATAGCCACATCGTGGTGAAACAATCGCTCGGGCCGGTGCACCGCAGCCGCCGCAGCTTGCATTTGCGCCAGAAACCCGCCCTCCGCCCGATAGACGATCGGCGAGCTCAGCCATTCCAGCACCGTGGCATTGCCCCTGGCCAGCAGCAACAGAGCCTTCTTCAGATCCCAGCCATTCACATCGAACACCGGCCCGGGGACCAGCTCGATCACATCGCGGGGTGGATACAGGCGCAGGTACTGATTGAGCCGGCGCACGAAGATGAAGCGTACGTCGTAGTCCGAGTCGGGCGAGGCAGCCCCCCAGCCGCGGCTGCCCGACTCGCAGGCATACAGGATGTGCACGTTCTCACGGCGCTCGATCTGCGCCAGTTGCTCGAGCACCTGGGCGCGCACGGTGGGGTCGACCGGGTGATGAGCGTCCATGAGGCCCCCCCTGATTCAGACTTCCACAATGAACCCCGGCTCGAACGAGCCGTTCTCGAACGGTCCGCTCCAATGCTGGTAGCCGCGCGGGTTGAGCACCTTGAATGAACCCTCAGTGAAATCTCACCCGCACGTCGCTCGTTACGAAGCAATTGCCAGGTACTTGCGTTTTGTTTATATTTCTAGTATTCTCGAATTATGGAATCAACTAAAGTCGTTCAAGCACTCGCAGCACTCGCCCATCCGTTGCGGCTTGAGGTCTTTCGTGCCCTGGTGGTAGCCGGTCGCAGTGGCCTCACCCCCGGCGTGATTCAGGCCGCTCTGGATGTGCCTCCCGCGACACTCTCGTTTCACCTCAAGGAACTGTCGAACTCGGGACTGGTGACGCAAGAGCGCGCGAGTCGCCACCTCATCTATCGGGCCGCCTACGACAACATGAATGCGCTGCTCGGTTACCTGAGCGCCAACTGCTGCCAGGGTGCCGCCTGTGCTGTCGAAACAACCGCAGACGTTTGCAAATGCTGACTCTTTCATCCACCACCAGGAGCTATTTATGAAGCGCTTCCATGTTCACGCTCACGTTGAGGACCTCGCCGCGAGCATCGCTTTCTACTCAAAGCTGTTTGCCGCCGAACCGACCCGTACCGAAGTCGACTACGCGAAGTGGATGCTCGAAGACCCGCGCATCAACTTTGCCATCTCCACCCGGGGCAGCAAGCCCGGAGTCGATCACTTGGGCTTCCAGACCGATGATGCCGAAGAGTTGGCCGAACTGAAGGCACGCGCCGAAGCGGCCGACCTGGCACTGCTGGACCAGGGCGAAACAAGCTGCTGCTACGCACGCAGCGAGAAGCACTGGGTCACTGACCCGCAGGGCATCGCGTGGGAGCACTTTCGCACGCTCGACACCATTCCGGTGTTCGGTGAAAGCGCGAAGCGCCCCGAGGCCCAGGCGTCCGCATGCTGCGCGTCCCCTGCTCCCCGGGGGAAGGCCGTCGGCATTGCCGTCAAGACCGCATCGTCCTGCTGCTGAAGGAAAAGAGGGTGTCCAAGTCATGCCCTCCGACGTGACAACGCCTGCGGTCTTCGGGCTGCGACAGAAACTGGTGGCGGAGTTTTTGGGGACTGCGCTGCTGCTGTGCGCGGTCATTGGCTCGGGCATCATGGCGCAGCGCCTGAGCGGCGGCAATGTAGCCCTCGCCTTGCTTGCCAACACACTCGCCACCGTCTTCATTCTCTACGTCCTGATTGAGACGCTGGCTCCCATCAGTGGTGCTCACTTCAACCCCGTGGTGTCGCTGGTCGTGCTGGCCCGGGGCGGCATGGATTCAGCCAATCCAGCGAAGGCGGCTGTTCTGTTCATTGTGGTGCAGTTGCTGGGCGCCGTGGCTGGTGCCTGGCTGGCGAACGCCATGTTCGACCTTCCTGTTCTGCAGCTCAGCAGCAAGGTTCGCGGCGGCTGGGGCCTGTGGCCGGCGGAAGCCGTCGCCACGGCCGGACTGATATTGGTCATCCTGCGTGCGCCTCAAGGCAAGGTCGGTGCATTGGTTGCCTGCTACATCGGTGCGGCGTATTGGTTCACCTCCAGCACGTCCTTCGCCAATCCGGCGGCCGTCGTGGGACGGATGCTGAGCGACACGTTCACCGGGATTGCGCCGGCAAACGCCTTCCCTTTTGTTATTGCGCAGTGCGTCGGTGGCGTGGCCGGCTTGGGCCTCGCCAGATGTTTCGAGCACGATGAAATCCCGGACCCCCTTGAGCGTAAGACCTCCACCACCCACCCAACACATGGCTGAAATCACCATTTATCACAACCCCGCCTGTGGCACCTCCCGCAACACCCTGGCGATGCTTCGCAGCAGTGGGGTCGAGCCCGAGGTCATCGAGTACCTGAAAACGCCACCAACCAAGGCAAAACTCAAGGAACTCATCGCGGCGATGGGCATCCCGGTCCGGGCGCTGCTGCGCGAAAAAGGTACGCCATATGCCGAACTGCACCTGGACGACCCGAAATGGACCGATGACGAGCTGCTCGATTGCATGCTGGTGCATCCCATCCTCATCAATCGGCCCATCGTCGTAACGCCTCTCGGGACGAAGCTGTGCCGGCCCTCGGAGGCGGTGCTGGAGATTCTTCCGGCGTCGAAGCTTTCACCGTTTACGAAAGAGGACGGAGAGGTCGTGGTCGATGATGGGGTACGTCATGTTTGACGGCCATCCGAAAGCGTCCTTCTGATTGCGCAACTGGAGTGATCCGAAACTTTGTTGACTGTCCAATTGTGGTCGAGTGCGGGTGCCCCGCAAGCGTTGAAATTATTGCCACATAGCCGACGTTTGACTTGCAGAGTTTGGGGACCACTTCAGAGTAAACAGTTCTGAAATCTCTCCACTCGCCGTGGACCACGAACAGATAGTCGCGAGGGCTCTTCACCCCACCCAAAATTGGATTGGCCGAGCGCTACACATCGATGCGCACGCCCCGCAATCGCAGCGAGTTGGTAATGACGCTGACCGA
>SCRU01000069.1 GCA_004323695.1 Burkholderiaceae bacterium | reverse complement strand
GTGCCGGCGACGTACGCCAGGTAGCCACCGGTACGATGCTGGCAGCCCTTGGGCTTGCCGGTGGTCCCGCTCGAATACATCAGGAACAGCGGCGCTTCGGCGTCCATCTTTTCGGGCTCGACCCGCTTGCCCTGGTACTGCTTGAGGATGTCGTTGACGAACACGTCGCGCCCTTCGACCAGCGGCGTCTTGGCGCTGTACTTGCCGGGGTAGCGCTGCCAGATCAGAACCTTGTCGACGTGCTGCCCGGTCGCCTCGGCGGTCTTGACGGCGATGTCGGCATTGGCCTTGTGGTCCAGCAGGTGGCCGGAGCGCCAGTAGGCGTCCGCGGTGATGAGATAGCGGCTGCCCGAATCCTCGATCCGCTGACCGCAGGACTGGCCGGAGAAGCCGGCGAACACCTGCGAGTGGACTATCCCTAAGCGCGCGCAGGCCAGCATCGTGATCGGCAGATCCAGCGTCATGGGCAGGTGCAAGGTCACCCGGTCACCGGCCTTCAGCCCGCAATAATCCCGCAGCACCGCCGCCATTTCGTTCACGCGGACGTACAGCTCCTGGTACGTCATCGCATACGGCTCGTCGCCTTCGGGCTCGCCGACGAAGATCAGCGCGGCCTTGTTGCGGTACTGGTCGAGGTGGCGATCGACGCAGTTGTAGCTGGCGTTGAGCCTGCCGCCCGTGAACCATTTCCAGAACGGCGGATGACTGGTATCGAGCACCTTCTTGTACGGCGTGAACCACGTCAGCATGTCCGCGTATTCGCGGAAGCAGTCCGGAAAGTGGCTCTCGTCGAACCGCTTGCGGATGCCGGGGTCGTGCATGATGGCCTGTTCGACAAACGCCTTGGGGGGCTGGAAGTAGTGCTCCTCCTTCCATAGCACCGCGATCTGGGCCTCATTGGCCTCGGTCCGTTCTTCAGTCTTGGAATGTGCTGTCATGTCTTTCGCCTGCCTTTCAACTAACTGGGTATGCAAATCACAGCGGCTGCCCGCACCGGGCGGCCCCTGCGCGTCGATGCGGGCACCCCGCGATCAGGCGCTCTGCGCGAGCGCCGCCGCCACGGTTGCTACCCTGGCGTGCGGCGCCGTGTTCCGCTATGCGCGGGCTCAGCCGCCGCGCGGACCGATCGGCAGGACCGCCCGATTGAAGGTGCTGTTGGTCACGATCGCGAAACTCGTGTACATCGCAATCGCGCCGCAGATGATCCCCAGCCAGCCGCCGGCGTGGCTGACCGCCTTGGCACCCGTCAGTCCGCCGATGCCCAGCAGGAAGTAGGTGATCCACAGGGTGAGGAAAATCCACCACAGCGCCTTGGGGAGCTTGAACGTCCCGACCCACATGTACAGCGTGAAGACACCCCACAGGAGCAGCGCCACATTGATCGCGGTGCCGGCGCCGGACAGATCCAGCGATTTCATGCCACCGAGCCAGAGCAGCAGCGCGAACCAAACCCAGAACGCGCCGTATGAAACAAAGGCGGTCATGCCGAACGTGTTGCCGACCTTGGCCTCGAGCACACCGGCCAGGATTTGCATCAGCCCGCCGTAGATGAACGCCAGCGGCAGCACGACTTCCAGACCGCCGCTCGGCACCACGCCGGCGTTGATCAGGCTCAGCAGCACGGTGGTAAGTCCGAAACATATCAGTCCCAGCGCGGCGGGATTCGCCTCGGGCCTTGCCTGTTTGATTTCTTCTGCCACGATAGTCTCCTGTGAATGAGTTGTTGACTTACGGGTGCAGTATGGGCATATGGCGACGCGCATGACCATTCGACATTCGTCGAGCCACGACCAAAGTCGAACACGCCCGGCGGAAAATCAGGGGGTGGCGTCGTTACACTCCAGAATCACCAACGTGCAGCAGTCGGGGCCACACCTGCGCACGCCGCGCCATGACCGACATCCTGATCGCCGACGACCATCCGCTGTTCCGTGACGCCTTGCAACGCGCGGTGAAAACGGCACTGCCACAGGCCCAGGTGCATGGCGCCGACAGCGTGCAGGCGTTGCTCGGGCTGATCGAACAATTCCCCGAGGCGGACCTGTTGCTGCTCGATTTGCACATGCCCGGCGCGCACGGTTTCTCGGCGCTCGCGCACATTCGCGGGCAATCCCCCGCCCTGCCCATCATCGTGGTGTCGGTTCATGAAGAGGCGCGGGTGGCGCGACGCGCGATCGCGCATGGCGCGTCGGCCTATATCCCCAAGTCGGCGGCGTCCGACGACATCGTGGCGGCCATATGCGCGGTCCTGGACGGTGAAGTCTGGGTGCCGCGCGGGCTGCTCAGTGTCCAGGTCGGGCTGGATCCCGACGAAACGGCGACCGCCGCCCGGATCGCCACCCTCACACCGCAGCAGTTCCGTGTGCTGACCATGATCTCGGCGGGCCAGTTGAACAAGCAGATCGCCTACGAACTGGGCATCTCGGAAGCCACCATCAAGGCGCACATGACGGCGATCATGCGCAAGCTCGGTGTCAACAACCGTACCCAGGTCGCGCTGGCCGCGCAGGCGCTCGCCGTTGAGCGGGACAACCTGCCGGCATTGCCGGAATGACACGCCCGTTGCACGGCTTCAGCCGCGCACGAACGATGCCAGCACCGCACGCAGCGCTCCCGGCCGCACCGGCTTGAGCAGCACCGGGTACCCCAGCGCCTGGGCGCGCTGTCTCAACGCACTGCTGGCGTCGGCGGTAATCATGACCACGGGGGGCAGTGCACCCAGCTGGCCGCGCAGCTGCTGCATTGCCTGCAGGCCGTCGGCATGACCGGCCAGGTGACAATCCGCGAGAATCAGATCCACGGAACCGAGCTCCAGCTCGGCCCGGGCACGCAGCACATCCAGTGCGACCCGGCAATGCACGCCCCAGCGACCGAGCAGCGCCGTCATGCCGTCCAGGATCGCGGCGTCATCATCCAGGCACAGCACCGTCAGCGGCAATTGCCTGCCAGCGCCGCGCTCCACCCGCTCACGCCTGACCGGCACGGCCTCGGCACGTGGCACGGTGACCGCAAAGCAGCTGCCGCGCCCGACCCGCGACTTCAGCTCCAGCCGGCAGCCAAGGACCCCGGCCAGGCGATTGCAGATCGACAGGCCCAGGCCCAGGCCCTGCTCACCCCACGGCGAGGGCTGCTCGAGGCGCTGGAATTCCTCGAAGATGCGCGCATGCTGTTCGGCCGCGATGCCCGGCCCGGAATCCCACACTTCAACGCGAACCTGGCAGCCGACACGGCGGGCGCCAAGCACGACACCCCCCTTGCTGGTATAGCGCAGCGCATTGGAAACGAAGTTCTGCACGATCCGGCTCAGCAACTGCGGGTCGCTGCGCACCGCCAGGGTCGTCGGTACCACGCGCAGGCGCAGCCCGCGCTGCCCGGCAATCACGGCGAACTGGGTGCGCAGCAAATCGAAAAACTCGGCCAGCGCGAAATCGCCGACCTCGGGGCGGTAGCCGCCGGCGTCGAGGCGGGAAACATCCAGCAGCGCCTCCAGCAAGAGCTCGGCGGCCCGGAACGAGGTGTCGATCCGCTCCGCCAGTTCGCCCGCCTCGGAATCCAGCCCGGGTTGCGCGCGCAGCGCCGAGGTGAACAGCCGTGCGGCATTCAGCGGCTGCACCAGGTCATGGCTGGCGGCCGCGAGAAAGCGCGACTTCGAAATGTTGGCGGCCTCCGCGGCACGCCGGGCCAGCGCCGTATCCGCGAGCGCGTCGGACAACTCCACCGTGCGCTGTTCGACGCGTCGCTCCAGGGACTCGTTCATCTCGACCAGCGCCTGTTCGGCGCGCTTGTAGCCGCTGACGTCGCTGTAGGTGGTGACATAGCCGCCACCGGGCAAGGCCCGGCCTCGCATCTCGATCACCGCACCGTTTGGGCGGACATGCTCGAACACGTGCGGTGAGCCGGCCTGCATGCGCTCGACGCGGCGGGCCACCAGCGTATCAATATCGCCCGGGCCGCACTCGCCGCGCGCGGCGTTCCAGCGGATCAGGTCGGACACGGGAGTTCCGACCTGTACCATCCCGTCCGGATAATCGAACAGTTCAAGATAGCGCCGGTTCCATGCGACCAGGCGCATGTACGCGTCGATCACGCTGATGCCCTGTGCGACGTTGCCCAATATCGTGGACAGCAGGTCGCGGTTGAAGCGCAATTCCTGCGAGGCTTCATCCAGCAGTGCCACCGCCTCCGCCACGTCCAGTCCGTGACCCGACAAGGCACCGACCAGGATCCGCCGCGCATTGGCCGCGCCCACGGCGGAAGCCAGCAGTCGCTCGGTAAACTGGATCAACGCGTGATCGGCCTTGTCGCCCGGCAGCAGCGCCAGGTTGTGCTGCCGGGCGTATTCCTCGAACGCGCGCACGCTGCCGCGCGCGCCGACGATGCGCTCGGCGATGGTACGCAGGTCCGTCACCGCCACCGGGCCGCGAAAGCCACCGGTACCGCCCCCATCGCCACGCGGCGCACTTTCCAGGAAAGCCGCCGCGTCCAGGCGTTCCCCGAGACTGGGCCGGAAGCGCAGCGAAAAGAACACCAGGCAGCCCGCATTGACCAGCAGCGACCAGAACAGGCCGTGCATCAGCGGACCCCAACCGCTGAGGTGAAACAGCGCCTGCGGGCGCAGCCATCCCCAACCAAACGGCCCGTTCTGAAGCCAGGTGCCCGAGTGGATCAGGGTGGGCAACAGCAGCGTATAGACCCAAACCGCGAAACCACCGGCCAACCCGTACACCACGCCGCGGCGGCTCGCATCGCGCCAATACAAAGCCGCAATCAGCGCCGGCGCGAACTGTGCCACGGCCGCAAACGCCAACAGGCCGATCGCGGCGAGGGTTTCCGCGTTGGTGGCGGATCGGTAGTACGCGTAGGCCAGTATTGCAATGATGACGATGGCGGCGCCGCGCACCGCGATCACCAATCGCGAAAGGTCACCTCGCTGCCCCAGCCGCAGTCCGTGCACATGCAGCAGCGCCGGCATCACCAGGTCATTGCTGATCATGATCGAGAGCGCCACCGAGGCCACGATCACCATGCCGGTCGCTGCGGAGAAGCCGCCGATGAACGCCAGCAACGCCACGCCGGTATTGCCGTTCGCCATCGGCAAGGTCAGCATCCATGTGTCGGCCGCACTGGCATTCACCACCTGGGGCGTGAACGCGCCGGCCGCCACGATCGGCAGCACCGCGACGCTGATGATCGCCATGTAAAGCGGCAACAGCCAGCGCGCGTACCGCAGGTTGGCGCCGTCCTCGCACTCGACGATGCCCACCTGGAACTGGCGCGGCAGGCAGAACATCGCCAGACCCGCCAGCATGGTCTGGGCCAGGAATTCCGGCGGCAGGCCTTGATGGAGCTCGGCCAGTGGGCGCTCCAGCGTGCGGGCCAGGCCCGGACCATGCCACAGGGCATACACCGCCACGGCCACGAACACCGTCAGCTTGATCAGCGACTCCAGCGCGACCGCCAGCACCAGGCCATGGTGGTGCCGGGTCGCATCGATATTGCGCGTCCCGAACAAAATCGCGAAGACTGCCAACAGCACCGCGCACCACAGCCCGCTGTCGATGCCGTGTCCGGTGCCCCCCAGCACGCCGAGCGACATCGTCACGGCCTTGAACTGCAGCGCGAGGTATGGCACCACCGCGACCACGGCGATCACCGTCACCAGCGCCGCGAGCCCGTGCGACTTGCCGAAGCGCGCGCCTATGAAGTCGGCGATCGAACTGATCTTGCGGCGCCGCACCACCCGCAGCAGGCGGCGCAGGAACCCGGTGCCGAACAGAAACAACAGGGCCGGCCCCAGGTAGATCGGCAGGTAGGCGAGGCCGCTTCTCGCCGCTGTGCCGACCGCGCCATAGAACGTCCACGACGAGCAATACACCATCAACGTCAGGCTGTAGACGATCGCGCGCAGCCGCGGCGAGTGCATGAATGACGGGTGCTGGTCGCCCGCGTAGGCGACCGCGAACAGCAGCGCGACATACGCCAGCGCCACCAGCAGCAGCAACCAGTCCTGGATCACGTCAGCCTCTCAAGACTTTCGAATATCCCGATGCGAAAATGCCCACCCCCGCATTGTTGCACCATGCACGCAAGCGGTCAGACCGGTTGCGTCGGGACATGGGTCAACGTGCGCAGCATGCACTGCACCTGAAATAGAAGAAAAAACCTCTGAATCCCTTACCGGCTATTGATAGTTAGCTATCAATATGATTGAACTCAGATGCGGCCCTCTTGCACCGCATGGCAGGCGATCTTCACACCCTTGATCTCCACCAGCGCAGGGCGCTCAGTGCGGCAGCGCTCGTTGACGTGCGGGCAGCGCGGGTGAAAGGCGCAACCGGTGGGCGGGTTGAGGGGGTTCGGCACCTCGCCCTGCACCGGCGTGCGGGCGCGGCCGGTGTCGTGCATCTTCGGGATCGCATCGAGCAGCATGCGCGTGTAGGGATGGCGCGGGCTGGCGAACAGCGCCTGCTTGTCCGCCAGCTCCACCAGCCGGCCCAGGTACATCACACCGACCTGATCGCTCACATGGCGCACCACGGCGAGGTTGTGCGAGATGAACAGGTAGGTCAGGCCGCGCCTCTGCTGCAGCTCCTTCATGATGTTGAGCACCTGCGCCTGCACGCTCACATCCAGCGCCGAGGTCGGCTCGTCGCACACCAGAAAATCGGGCTCGGTGGCCAGCGCGCGCGCGATCGAGATGCGCTGGCGCTGCCCGCCCGAGAACTGGTGCGGGTACTTGGCCATGTCCAGCGGCGACAGGCCCACCGATTCGAGCAACGCCCCCACACGTGCCTTGAGCTCCAGCGCGTTGCTGATCAGGCCATGCTCCTTGAGCGGCTCGGCCACGATGTCTTCCACGATCCAGCGCGGATTCAGGCTGGCGTACGGATCCTGGAAGATCATCTGTACGCGCCGGCGCAATTGCCGGCCCGCGGGCGTCTTGAAGGCTGCGTGCGCGTCCTGGCCGTCGAAGGTCAGGCCGCCGCGCGTGGGCTCGTACAAGCCCACCAGCAGACGTGCGACCGTGCTCTTGCCACAACCGGACTCGCCCACGAGCGCCAGCGTCTTGCCGCGCTCGATCTCGAAGCTCACGCCGTCGACGGCACGCAGCAATGCCCGGGGCTTATGCTCGAGCACGCGGTTCAGCCAGGGCGGCGACACGTCGAAGGTCTTCGCCAGGTCGTGCGCCCGGACCAGCGCAGCAACCGAAAATTCCCCGGCGCTCAGAGTGGTCCCGCTCATGCGGATACTCCCGCCGCGTCGTGCAGCCAGCAAGCCGCGCGCGTTGCGCCTGCCGGCAGCAAATCGGGACGCTCGTCCTTGCAACGGTCAAAGACCTTGGTGCAGCGCGGATTGAACGCGCAGCCCGGGGGAATCGCATTCAATCGCGGCATGGCGCCATCGATCTGGTAGAGCCGATCGCGGTCCACGGTAATGTCGGGGATCGCCGCCATCAGCCCTGCGGTGTACGGGTGCGCGGGCTGGTTGATCACCTCGTGCACCGGACCGATCTCTGCAACGCGCCCCGCATACAGCACGGCGACCCGGTCGCAGGTCTCGGCGATCACGCCCATGTCGTGCGTGATCAGCATCACGGCGGCGCCGCGCTGCCGGCAGATGTCTTTCAGCAGCGTGATGATCTGCGCCTGGATCGACACATCCAGCGCGGTGGTCGGCTCGTCCGCGACGATCAGGCGAGGCTCGGCCGCCAGCGCCAGCGCAATCACCACGCGCTGGCGCATGCCACCCGAGAACTGGTGCGGGTAGTGGTCGATGCGCTGGGCGGCGGCCGGAATGCCGGTGTCGTCGAGCAGCGAGATGGCGCGCGCCCGGGCCTCTTTCAATGTCATGGGCAAATGCGCCTGAATGGTTTCCACCAGTTGCCGCCCGATGGTGTACAACGGGTTCAGCGAGGTCAGCGGATCCTGGAAGATCGCACCGATACGGCGCCCGCGAATGCGCCGCATCTGCTCCGGGCCCAGGTTGTCGATGCGCTGCCCCTCCAGCAGAATCTGCCCGCTGGCCACGCGCCCGGGCGGCTCCAGCAGTCCGATGATGGCGGCCCCGGTGAGCGACTTGCCGGCACCCGACTCGCCCACCACGCCGAGGATCTCGCCGGGCGCGATCTCGAACGAAATGTCGTCCAGCGCGCGCAGCGTGCCGCGCCGGCCCGGAAATTCGACCACCAGATTCTGGACTTGCAAAAGACTCATTCAGTTACCGCAGTCTGGGGTTCAGGGCGTCACGCAGCCAGTCGCCCAGCAGGTTCACGGACAACGCGATCACCACCAGCATCAAGCCTGGAAACAAGGCGATCCACCACTGGCCCGAGAACAGGTAGTCGTTGCCGATGCGAATCAGGGTTCCCAGCGACGGCGAGGTCGGCGGCGCGCCGACGCCCAGAAAACTCAGCGTGGCCTCGGTGATGATGGCCGTCGCCACCTGGATAGTGGCCAGCACCAGCACTGGGCCCATCACATTCGGCAGTACGTGCCGGATCATGATGCGCAGCGGCGTCACCCCGGTCACGCGTGCCGCCTGCACATACTCCTTGTTGCGCTCGACCAGCGTGGAGCCGCGCACCGTGCGCGCATACTGCACCCAGCCGGAGAGCGAGATGGACAGAATCAGCACCCCGAACTCCATGGTCTCGCGGGCATCGGGAAACAGCGCGCGCCCCACGCCGGCAATCAGCAGGGCGATCAAGATCGCCGGGAACGACAGCATGACGTCGCACATGCGCATCAGCAGCGAATCGATCCAGCCACCGCGAAAGCCCGCGAGCAGGCCCAGGAAAACCCCCGCCAGCACGGACAGAATGACCGACACGCCCCCGACCACCAGCGAAATGCGCGCCCCGTAGAACACCACCGACAGGATGTCGCGCCCCTGGTCATCGGTGCCGAGCAGGTATCTGGCGCTGCCATGCGCGTACCAGGCCGGCGGCAGCCGCGCGTCCGACAGCACCAGCGTGGAGAGGTCAAACGGGTTGTGCGGCGCGACCCAGCCGGCAAAGGCGGCGCAGAAAACGCAGACGAACAGCACCACGGCCGCCGCGATCGCGACGGGCGAGGTGCGAAAGCTGTAGCCAACGTCGCCGTCGAACCAGCGCTGCAGGGCACGGATCATTCGCGAGGGCGCTCAGCCACTGACAGTTTCAAATGGGCAGCGCCGGTTTTGCCCGCTCTTGCGCGGGGCAGAGGGGCAAAACCGGAAGGGGTTCACTGCTTGATGGTGATCCACTTGAAGTCCATGATGTCGTCGGCGCGCTGCACCAGCGACACCTTCTTGCTCACGCCCCAGGCCAGATACTGCTGGTGCAGCGGCAGCGAGCCGATGTCGTCGGCAAAGATCGCGAACGCCTGGTGGATCAGTGCCTGGCGCTTGGTCTGGTCGGTTTCCGACTGGATCTGGTGCTCGAGCGCGTCAAGCTTGGGGTTGCAATAGGAGCCCAGGTTGAACTGGCCAGCCCCTCCTGACTTGGGATCCGGGCACACCATCAGCGCATTCAGCGCATTGTCCGCGTCGTAGGTCGAGGGCGTCCAGCCCAGCATGTAAAAGCTGGTGTCGCGACGCAGTACCTTGGGAAAGTAGATCGCCTTGGGGTCGGCCTGCAGGTCGATCTTGACGTTGATGCGTGCCAGGTTCGCGGCCACCGCCTGGCAGATCTGGCTGTCGTTCACATAACGGTCGTTCGGGCAGTTCATCGTCACTTCGAAGCCGTTCGGATAGCCGGCCTCGGCCATCAGCTTCTTTGCGGCTTCCACATCGTAGGGCAGGCGCTTGTCCTGCTCGGCGGTCCAGCCGTTGATGCCGGGGCCGACCATCAGCGCGGTCGGGCGCGACAGGCCGTGCATCACGGTGGACTTGATGCCGTTGATGTCGATCGCCTCATAGAACGCCTTGCGTACCCGGATGTCCTTGAACGGGTTCTTGCCCTTCACGTTCGAGTACAGCAACTGGTCGCGGCTTTGATCCATCCCCAGGAAGATCGTGCGCAGCTCGGGGCCGGTCAGCACCTTGTAATCGCTGCTGGCATTCACCCGCGCAATGTCCTGCACCGGCACCGGCTCCATCACGTCCACCTGGCCCGACAGCAGGGCCGCCACGCGGGTCGCGGCGTTGCCGATCGGGGTGAACACCACCTTCTGCGCATTCCCCTCGATCTTGCCCCAGTAATGGTCGTTGCGCACCATCACCGTGCGCACGCCCGGCTGGCGCTCGGTCAGGCGGTATGGTCCGGTGCCGTTCTCCTTGAACGAAGCGGTGTTTTCAATGCCCTTGCGCTTGTCCACCGGCTTCACCGCGTTGTTCGCCTCGCACCACTTCTTGCTCATCATGTACACGGTCGAAATGATGGACGGCAGGATCGGATTCGGCGCCTTCGTCTCGATCTCGACCGTGTAGTCGTCGATCTTGCGCACGTCCTTGAAGTCGGAGGTGTAGCTCTTCATGTCGGAGCCGTCCGCCTGGGCGCGCTGGAAGCTGAACAGCACGTCGTCGGCCGTGAACGGCGTGCCGTCGTGGAACTGCACGCCGTGGCGCAAATCGAAACGCCACACCGTGGGCGAGACCTGCTTCCAGCTGGTGGCCAGCGCCGGCGCCAGGCTCAGGTCCTTGTTGCGCCCGGTCAGGCCTTCGTACATGTTGCCATCCACCGAAAGCTGCAGCGTCTCGTTCAGCGAGTGCGGGTCCATGGACAGCGCGTCACCCTGGTCCGCGACCCGCAGCGTCTGCGCGGATGCCACAAAACTCATAGCAGCCAATGCACACGCAGTGCCGGCAACGAGCATATTTTGTTTGAATTTCACGAAGTACTCCTAGGGACAAGAAAGAAAGGCATTCGGGTCAGGGCGCGGCCGCGGGCCGCACCGGCATGGACTGCTCCACCAGACTGGCATGCAGCGCCGAACCCAGCGCAAGAATGTCGTCGTTGAAGTCATAGCGGCTGTTGTGCAAAAAGCAGCTGCCCACACCGTTCTCGGCGCCCTGCCCGACGCGCAGGTAGGCACCGGGCTTGACCTGCAGCATGAACGAGAAGTCTTCCGCGCCCATGCTCGGCTCCAGGTCGCGCACGACATGGTCGTCGCCGACCAGCGTCGCGGCGACATCGGCCGCGAACTCGGCCTCGTCGGCCGAGTTGATGGTGGCGGGGTACATGCGCTCGTACTTCACACTGGCGGAGGCGCCAAAGCCCAGCGCCACTGCGCTGCATAGGTCGTGCAGGCGCTGCTCGACCATCGCCTGCACTTCCGAGTTGAAGGTGCGCACGGTGCCCACCAGCGTGGCCTTGCCGGGAATCACGCTGAACGCGCCCATGTCGCCGGCCTGCATGGCGCACAGGCTGATCACCGCGCTATCGATCGCCCTGACATTGCGCGCAACTATGCTTTGCACGGCGGTGATGATGTGCGCCGCCACCAGTACCGGGTCAATCGTCATGTACGGGTGCGCGCCGTGTCCGCCGCGGCCCGTGATCTCGATCGTGATGCGGTCCGCCGCCGCCATCATCGGCCCCGGGTTCACGCCCACCATGCCGGGTTTCATGGAAGGCCAGTTGTGCATGCCGTACACGGCCTGCACCGGGAAGCGCTCGAACAGGCCGTCCTCGATCATCACGCGCGCACCGGCAAAGCCCTCTTCGCCCGGCTGGAAGATCAGCGCGGCCGTGCCGTCGAAGTTGCGCGTCTCGCACAGGTAGCGCGCCGCGCCGACCAGCATGGTGGTGTGGCCGTCGTGGCCGCAACCGTGCATCAGGCCGCTCCTGGCCGACTTCCAGCCAAAGTCGTTGTGCTCGGTCATGGGCAGCGCGTCCATGTCGGCGCGCAGGCCGATCATCTTGCCGCTGCCATGGCGCTTGCCGCGAATCAGCCCGACCAGCCCGGTCTTGCCAATGCCGGTGTGAACCTCGTCCACGCCGCACACGCGCAGGGCTTCCTGGATGCGGCCCACGGTGTAGACCTCCTCGAAACCCAGCTCGGGGTGCGCGTGCAGGTCGCGACGGAACGCGGTGAGTTCGGGATGGAATTCGGCGATATGCGCAAACGCGCGGCCATTCGCCTTCAAACGGGGTGCCAGCATCAATGTCCTCCGCCGTTGCCGATGCGCAGCCTGGGATCCACCGCGAAGTACAACAGATCGACCACCAGGTTGATGATCACGAAAATCAAGGCGATCAGGCACAGGTAGGCGGCCATCACCGGGATGTCCGCGAACGTGATGGCCTGGATGAACAGCAGTCCCATGCCGGGCCACTGGAACACGGTCTCGGTGATGATGGAAAAGGCGATCAGCCCGCCCAACTGCAACCCCGTGATGGTGATCACCGGCACCAGCGTGTTCTTCAGCGCATGGCCGAAGTGAATGGCCCGGTCCGACAGGCCGCGCGCGCGCGCGAAGCGGATGTAGTCGGTGCGCAGCACCTCGAGCATTTCCGCGCGCACCAGCCGCATGATCAGGGTGAGCTGGAACACCGCCAGCGTGATGGCCGGCAGCACCAGATGCATCCAGCCGTCCCGATTGAACAGGCCGCTGCTCCACCAGCCGAACTGGGTCACGTCACCGCGTCCGAAACTGGGAAACCACCCGAGTTCGACCGAGAAAAAAAGAATCAGAAGAATGCCGATCAGGAAGGTCGGCAGCGACACACCGAGCAGCGAAAACGTCATGAACAGCTGGCTCGTGAAACTGCCGCGGCGCAGGGCGGCGTACACCCCCATGGGCACGCCCACCAGCAGCGCCAGCAGCGCCGACACCACGGAGAGCTCCAGCGTGGCCGGAAAGCGCTCGCCGATCAGGCGCGACACCTTCTGCCCCAGGCGCAGGCTCAGGCCGAAATTGCCCTGCACCGCATTCACCAGAAAGTGCCAGAACTGCACGATGAAGGAGCGGTCCAGCCCCAGGTCAATGCGCAGTTGCATGCGCTGCGCCGGCGTCGCATCCTGCCCCAGCATGAGCTGAACCGGGTCGCCCACATACTGGAACAGCATGAAGGCGATCAGGGCCACCACGACCATCACGATCACGGCTTGAATCAGGCGGCGCAAAATGAAAGCAAGCATCAGGGGCGAACAGATATCGATGCATGCTAGCAGAGCACATGGTGCGCCGATACAGGGGTTTCCTTGAGGCGACGGATGGGCGGCGCGCAAGGCGGCGGGCATAAAAAAACCCTGCCGCGTTGCCGCGACAGGGTTTCTGTTTCTACCTCAAAGCTGGCGAGCCGCCAGCGTCGAATTAGAAGCTGGTCTTCACGCCAATGTCGTAGCCGTTGCCGCTGCCGTTCGCGGCAGTCAAACCGCTACTGGAACCGTTGCCACCGTAGAAGCTCGCCAGCGCGCCGGTCTTGTTGTTGATGTGCGAGTACGTGGCATACAGCGCGGTGCGCTTGCTCAGGTTGTACACATAACCCACGGCGAACTGCTGGGCATGGCTGCCGATCGCGTCGTTCAGCTTGCCATCAGAGAAGGACACCGGGATGTAGCCAGGGCCGGCATTGATGGTCGCGCCCAGTTCCCAGGTCTTGTACTTCATGTTGCCGCCAGCGGAACCGTTCTTGTCTTCTGCGTACAGCAGGCTGACCGAGGCCGGGCCGAAGTTGTAGGAACCACCGATGTTGTCGTACGTGTAGTCACCCACCGCCTGGTTCTTTTCCTGCGCAAGCGACAGCGCCACGTTCACCGGGCCATTCGCGTAGCCAATCCGACCACCGAGGTAGTTGCCATCGCTGGAGCCGGCCGGCGGAGTCGTGGGGCTGACCTTGCCACCCAGCGCGTAGGTGCCCTGGAAGTACACGCCGCTGCCGACAGCGGACTGGCCGTTCGGCGCGAAGCCCCACAAGTAGGACACGCCGTTGGCGGCGCGCACCAAGTTGCCGGTACCCATGGTACCGCTCGACAACTCCGCCAAGGTGATGTTGGGGCCAGCGCCAGCGCCAATGGTGCCGAACGGATCGAACACGATGTAGTTCCAGAACGTCGGGCTGTAGTCACGACCCAGACGCAATTCGCCGAAGTTACCGGCCAGGCTCAAAGTGCTGCGACGGGTGAACTTCAGACCGCCGGAGTTGCCGTCTTGCGGGGTGATCAGGCCTTCCAACCAGAAGTTGGCCGACATGCCGCCACCCAGGTCTTCCGTGCCACGGAAGCCGAGCTGGTCGGACGACAAACCGCTGGAGGTCATCTTGGTCACGCTTTGGCCAGCGCCACCAGCGGTGGTGGCAGGCATCGTGTAGTGGCTGACGCCGAGGTCAACAACACCCCAGAGGGTCACGGACGACGCGGGAGCAGATTGAGCAGAGGCCGCACCCACAAAGGCGATGGCAGCCAGAGCTACTAGGGATTTTTTCATTTCGAGTTTCTCCAAGGTTAAACAGAGGGCACCGGCGATAGAGGTTCGGTTCCCCGGGCCAACCTCCTTTTGGGAAGTTGGGTCTATTGCACCAGACCCGGCGATGATGGGCAAAGGAATTCCCCAAAAAGTTGGCCCCGATGGGTCTTTTCGTTGCAGACACGCCACAACCCACAAAACCACCGTGGGAACCATGCAACACCGCCCACAACCGACCTCCGAACCGTACACTTTGACACAGATGCGGCACGTGTTCGCGCCGCGCTCAAAATGCATTCCTGAAGCATCCGAAAAACACCGTATGGACCCACTACTCACGGCCGCAGATACCGCCCTGCGCACCTTGTTTGCCGCGCCGCGCGCCAGCCGGCCATGCCCGGTGCTCCCGCTGGATGAAACACAGCTCGACGCTGCGCAAAAGCGGCAATCCGGGGCGCTGATGCGCGTGAATCACGTGGGCGAAGTCTGCGCCCAGGCGCTGTATGCCTCGCAAGCGCTGGCCACGCGGGACGCCGGCCTGCGCCAGCATTTCGAGGCGGCGGCGCGCGAGGAAACCGATCATCTGGCCTGGACCCGGGGCCGGCTCGCCGAACTGGGCGCGCGGCCTTCGCTGTTGAACCCGCTGTGGTACGCCGGCGCGTTTGCCATGGGGTTGGTGGCCGGGCGGCTCGGCGACCGCGTGAGCCTGGGCTTCGTGCTGGAGACGGAACGCCAGGTCGAGGCGCATCTGCAAAGTCACCTGGAGCGGCTGCCCGCGGGCGATCATGCGTCGCGGGCCGTCGTGGTCCAGATGCGGGACGACGAAGCGCACCACGCCGCACAGGCGCAACGCGCGGGGGCACTGGAATTTCCGGCGCCGGTCAAAGCCTTGATGAAGGCCGCCGCCCGGGTCATGACGACGACGGCGCACTACATCTGACGCCGCCATCCCCGATGCTGTCATTCCCCGTTTGACAATGCTGGCGGGGATGGTTGCGGGAATGACAAGCCGAACGCGTGTCACCCCTCCACCACCTCGAAGCTGGTGTCGATGGTGGCGGTCTTGCCCAGCATCACGCTGGCCGAGCAGTATTTGTCATGGCTCATCGCGATGGCGCGCTGCACGGCGGCCGCCGGAATGGCCTTGCCGGTGACGGTGAAATGCATGTGGATGCGGGTGAACACCTTGGGGTCGGCCTCGGCACGCTCGGCGCTGAGCTTGACCGTGCAGCCGCGCACCTCGTGGCGGCCGCGCTTGAGGATCAGCACCACGTCGTAAGCGGTGCAGCCGCCGGTGCCAGCCAGCACGGTTTCCATTGGGCGCGGGGCCAGGTTCTGGCCGCCATGGGCGGGCGCGGCGGCGTCCGGGGCGCCGTCCATGGACAGCACGTGACCGCTGCCAGTTTCCGCCACAAAACCCATTCCCGAGCGCGCGCCGCTCGCGCCGGTCCAGCTCACAAGGCATTCCATCACGGGCATCTCCTTTGCAAAACACGAATAAATTCGCCACAACTGCCAATTAATTCGCAGTTTGTAACCGCTTGGCGTGATGCAACGCAACAATCCGGATTACACTACAGCCAACGCATCGAAATTTTGATGCACGAGTTGTCTCCTCCATCCTCTGAAAAGATGGATTACGCCCCGAATCGCAAGGTTCGGGGCGTTTTTTTTTCGCCAGCACTTGCCCCCACGCTTGCCACTGCGTGTCCCGCGCTGCCCCAAGAGGAGGCCGAACTTGCTCGGGGCGGCCCTTCGCGGCGTTTGTTGGCCGCTTATCATTGGGCCTCCATGAAGAACAAGCCTCTGCAGCCCGGCGACTACCTGAAAAAAATCCTCACGGCGCGCGTCTATGACGTGGCGATCGAGTCGGCACTGGAGCCCGCGCGCACCCTGAGCCGGCGCCTGCACAACAAGGTGCTGCTCAAGCGCGAGGACCAGCAACCCGTGTTCAGCTTCAAGCTGCGCGGCGCCTACAACAAGATGGCTCAGCTCAGCGCGGCGCAGTTGCAGCAGGGCGTGATCTGCGCCTCGGCCGGGAATCACGCGCAGGGCGTGGCGCTATCCGCGCACAAGCTGGGCACGCGCGCGGTGATCGTGATGCCGACCACCACGCCGCAGCTCAAGGTCGAGGCGGTGAAGGCGCTGGGTGGCGAGGTCGTGCTGCACGGCGAGAGCTATTCCGACGCCTACACCCACGCGGCCATGCTGGAAAAAGAACAGGGCCTGACCTTCGTGCACCCGTTCGACGACCCGGACGTGATTGCCGGCCAGGGCACGATTGCAATGGAAATACTGCGCCAGCACCAGGGCCCGCTGGACGCGGTGTTCGTGGCCATTGGCGGCGGCGGTCTCGTGTCGGGCGTGGCCAACTACATCAAGGCGGTGCGCCCCGAGGTGCGCGTGATCGGCGTGCAGACGCGGGACTCGAACGCCATGGCGCAGTCGGTCGCCGCCAAACAACGCGTCACGCTGGCCGACGTGGGCCTGTTCGCCGACGGCACGGCCGTCAAACTGGTGGGAGAAGAAACCTTCCGCATCGCCAGCGCACTGGTGGACGAGTTCGTCACTGTCGATACCGACGCGGTGTGCGCCGCGATCAAGGATGTGTTCGTGGACACGCGCAGCATTGTCGAGCCTTCCGGCGCGATGGCGGTGGCCGCGATCAAACAGTACGTGGCGACGCGCAAAACCAAGGGCGAGACCTACGCCGCCATACTGTGTGGCGCCAACATGAATTTCGACCGCCTGCGTTTCGTCGCCGAGCGCGCCGAGGTGGGCGAGGAGCGCGAGGCGCTGTTCGCCGTGACGGTGCCCGAGGAGCGCGGCAGCTTCCGGCGATTTTGCGAAACCGTGGGCCAGTTGCCGGGCGGCCCGCGCAACGTGACCGAGTTCAACTACCGCATCAGCGACGCGACGCGCGCGCAGGTGTTCGTCGGCCTGACCACGCACGGCAAGGGCGAATCGCCCCGGATTGCGGAGAACTTCAAGAAACACGGTTTCGACACTCTGGACCTGACGCACGACGAACTCGCCAAGGAGCACATCCGCCACATGGTGGGCGGCCACTCGGCGCTGGCGCAGGACGAACGCCTGCTGCGCTTCGTATTTCCCGAGCGGCCCGGCGCGCTGATGAAGTTTTTGAACCTGCTCGGCCCGGGCTGGAACATCAGCCTGTTCCACTATCGCAACCAGGGCGCCGACTACGGCCACATCCTGGTCGGGCTGCAGGTGCCGCCGGCCGACCATCCGGCATTCGACCGGTTCCTGGACACGCTGGGCTATCCCTGGGTCGAGGAAACCGGCAACCCGGTGTACCGGCTGTTTCTGCAAAGCCCCTGACGGGCATGGCACCGATCCGGCATTTCCTGCTCGCGGTGCAGTTCTTCACGCGCATCCCGGTGACCGGGCGGCTCGCGCGCTGGGTCGGCTACAGCCCGGCCATGCTGCGCGCCAGCGCGGCGCACTTTCCGGGTGTGGGCTGGCTCGTGGCGCTGGTGGCCGGCGCGGTCTACGCCGTGCTGTTCCTGGCCCTGCCCGAGAGCGACCTGAGCGCACTGGTGGCGGCCACCGCCTGCACCGTGGCGAGCGTGCTGCTGACCGGCGGCTTTCATGAAGATGGCCTGGCCGACGTGGCGGACGGCCTGGGCGGCAGCGCCGGGCGCGAGCGCGCGCTGGAGATCATGAAGGACTCGCGCATCGGCGCCTTCGGTGCGATGGCGCTGGTGCTGGCACTGCTGCTCAAGGTGGCGTTGCTGGCCGTGCTCGGGAGCGCGGGACCGGACGCGGCGCTGGCGGCGCTGGCCGGCGGCCAGGTACTGTCGCGCTTTTTGCCGCTGCTGCTGGTGCGCACCATGGCGCATGTGGGCGACGCCGCCCATTCCAAGAGCAAGCCGCTTGCGGACCAGATCACCAATGGCGCGCTGGCTTGCGCGGCTTTGTGGTGTTTTGTGCCTCTAGCCCTTGTGGGATGGACACAGGGCGCTTTGTTTTTGATAGTACCCATGGTCACCAGCACGCTCGCGCTGCTGTACCTGCGGCGCCTCTTTGCGCGGCGTTTGCAGGGCTTTACCGGCGACTGCCTGGGCGCCGCGCAGCAGGTTTGCGAGATCGCGTTCTACCTGGGCGCGGCACTGGCGCTATGACGGTAAACGCAGCGAAGGGCCGTCCCGAGCAAGTTGGGCCCCCCCGGGGAGCAGCGACCACACGCAGTGAGGGAGCGTGGGGGCTCGTGCAACCCCACGCGGGCCCGGCGCGCACGCTCTGGCTGGTGCGCCACGCGCCGCCGCTGATTCCGCCCGGCGTGTGCTACGGCGCGCTCGACGTGGCGGCCGACCCGCACGCCACGCAGTCCGCCGCCGCCAGCCTCGCAGCCGCGCTGCCACGGCACGCTGCCTTGTACGCATCGACACTACAAAGATGTGAGCAGCTTGCCAAGTCGGTGACAAGGCTAAGGCCGGATTTGATCATCAAACATGACGACCGCCTGCGCGAAATGGACTTCGGCGCGTGGGAGGGCCGGCCGTGGGACGCGATCGGCCCCGCCGCGCTCCAGGCTTGGGCCGACGATTTTGCGCAGCACGCGCCGGGTGGCGGCGAATCGGTGAGCGACTTCATGCTGCGGGTCGCGGCGGCGTTCGACGACACCCGCGCGGCGCTGGCGCCCGGGCGCGCCGCGGCGTGGATCACGCACGCCGGGGTGATCCGCGCGGCCGGCTTGATCGCCCAGGGGGTGCGGTGCGTGGCCAGCGCCGCCGACTGGCCCAGGGATTCATCGCCCGGCTTCGGGGCTGTGCGCGTCCTGACGCTGGCGGATTGAAGGCGCGGCACCCGTGGGGAAGCGCCCAATGAACTGTTCGGGCGGAATCGCGGGAGTCGAGGCAGGCGGGGCGGCCGCCACCGGAGGCATCACCGCTGGGGCGGGCGCGGCGGCGTCGGCATCACTGGGCGCGGGCAAATCGAGCGTCATGCTGGCGGGCCCATCCACGCTGGGTCCAAGCAAGGCGCGGCGCGGCGCCACGGACTGCAGCAGCAGGCCATCGTCCACCCTGGCGCCCACCAGGAAGGGTTTGGGCGGCTGGCCGTCAACGGCGATCAACGCGGCGCCCTGATGGTCGCGGTCCGCCACGACGCCCAGCAGGGTGTAGCGGCTATCACCGCCACCGGTCGCCGCCGCGGGGCCCTGCACATTCGCGCCGAGCAGCCGCGCCACGGCGCCCGCGTCGGCCGCCGCGCTGGTCTCCGGCAGCGGCTGCGCCGACGGCACCCGGGGCGCGGGCACGAATTTAAGCGCCCAGAACATCAGGCTCGCGGCGGCCAGGGCCCACACCAGCAGCGTGAGACCATGCGCCCACCACCTGTCGTACGAAATCGTCGGCATGCGGCGATTATCATTGAAGCGAATCCGACTAAAGCGACGAGCATCCCGCCATGACCCTGCTTCCCTCCCCCCTGCGCCGCCGCGTGCAGGCCGGTTTCACCCTGATCGAGTTGATGGTGGTGCTGGTCATCATCGGCGTGCTGGCCGCGCTGATCGTGCCGAATGTGCTGGAGCGCGCCGACGAGGCGCGCGTCACGGCCGCGCGCACCGACATCAACAACCTGATGCAGGCGCTCAAGCTGTACCGGCTCGACAACCAGCGCTATCCGACCGCCGAGCAGGGCCTGCAGGCGCTGCTCGTCAAGCCGACCACGCCGCCGATCCCGCCGAACTGGAGACCCTACCTGGACAAGCTGCCGAACGATCCCTGGGGCAACCCCTACCAGTATCTCAACCCCGGCATCAAGGGGGAGGTCGACGTCATGTCGTTCGGACCCAGCGGCAAGCCGGGAGGCGAAGGAAAGGATGCGGAAATCGGCAGTTGGCAGTAAGTTGCCCCCACGCTCCCTCACTGCGTGTGGTCGCTGCCCCCCGAGGGGGCCGCATTTCGCCTTGGGGCGGCCCGGCGGCGAAACCTCAGGGTTCACGCTGCTGGAACTGCTCGTGGTGGTGGCGATCATCGCCATGGTTTCGGCGGGCGTCAGCTTTGCCATGCGCGACTCGTCGCAGACGCAGCTCCAACGCGAGGGGCAGCGGCTCGCGGCACTGCTGGAGGCGGGCCGCGCGCAATCCCGCGCCACGGGCGTGCCGATCGTCTGGCACACCACCCGCGACGGTTTCGCGTTCGACGGCGCGACCGCGCAGTCGCTGCCCGAGCACTGGCTGGGCGCCGGCGTGCAGGTCATCAGCGCCAGCAGCGTGATCGGCGGCCAGGCCACGCTGACGCTCGGGCCCGAGCCCATCATCGCGCCACAGGACGTGGTGCTGGGCCTGGCCGGGCAGCCGCAGTCGCTGCGCATCGCCACGGACGGGCTGCGGCCGTTCTCGGTGCAGCCCGAGAACACGCCATGAAGCGGATCGCGCAAGCCGGTTTCACCTTGCTGGAGGTGCTGGTGGCACTGGCCATCGTGGCGATTGCGCTCACGGCGGGCACCCGCGCCACGATGGCGCTGACCGCGCACGCCCAGCGCCAATCCGACGTTTTGCTGGCACATATCTGCGCGGAAAACGAACTGGTCAAGGCGCGCCTGGCCCGCCAGATGCCGGGCGTGGGCGATTCGAGCGACGTCTGCGAGCAGGCCGGCCAGGTGTTCAACGTGCATGTTTCGGTGCGCCCCACGCCGAACCCGAGCTTTCAGCGCGTCGAGGCGCAGGTGCTCAAAGACAACGAGTCGGTGCTGCGGCTGACCACCATCGTGGGGCGCTACTAGATGGCCCCCACGCTTGCCACTGCGTGTGCTGTGCTGGACGTGCCACCGCGAGACGCGGCAGCTCTTCGGCCCGTCCAAACCTGCGCAGGCAGGTTTGGAGCCGCGGGCCTCAGCCCCTCGGGGGCGGGCCTTGCTGGGGGCGGCCCAGCGCGGCGGCCGATGGCCTCCACGCTTGATATCGCTCCCGCCTGCACACATACACGCGCACCGGGTTTGCGCCGCCGTCGCGGTTTCACGCTGATCGAGCTGCTGGTGGCGATTGCGATCCTGGCGGTGATGGCGGTGCTGAGCTGGCGGGGGCTGGAGGACATGACACGGGCCGTGGCGCAGACGCGCCAGCGCTCGGACCAGTTGCTGACGCTGCAGGCCGGGCTGGACCAGTGGCGCGACGATCTGGACGCGCTGCTGCAGCAACCGCAGATGAGCGCGCTGGACTGGAACGGCAACGTGCTGCGCCTGACGCGCGTCGCGCCGAATCCCGCTGACGGCATGCTGGTGGTCGCCTGGACGCGCCGTGTCGTGAACGGCACGGGACAATGGCTGCGCTGGCAATCGGCGCCGCTGCTGACCCGGGGCGATCTGGATGCCGCGTGGAACGAGGCGGCCCTGTGGGGACAGAACCCGGGCGAGGCCGATGCGCAGCGCGAGGTAGCGATCACCCCGCTGGCGGACTGGCAAATCTATTACTTTCGCAACAATGCATGGACCAACCCGCTCTCCAGCGGTGGCGGCAATGCGGCAGCGAATACGACGACGCCCGGGCAAGTCAACTCCAACCCCAGCGTGCCGGACGGCGTGCGCCTAGTGCTGAGTATTCCGCCCGGCCCGGCCCTGAGCGGAACGATCACGCGTGATTGGGTGCGCCCTACCCTGGGCGGAAACAAGTCATGACGGGATGTGGCCCCCACGCTCCCTCACTGCGTGTGGTCGCTGCCCCCCGAGGGGGCTGGCCTTGCTCGGGGCGGCCCAGCGCGGCGGCCGGCGACCCCCACGCTCGCCGCGGCGTTCGGGCACAACGCGGCGCGGCGCTGCTGATGGCGATGCTCACGGTGACGCTGGTGGCCACGTTCGCCGCGGCCGCCGCCTGGCAGCAATGGCGCGCCACCGAGGTCGAATCGGCACAGCGCACGCGCGTGCAGGCGGGCTGGGTGCTGGTGGGCGCACTCGACTGGGCGCGGCTGATCCTGCGTCAGGACGCGATGACGGGGGGCGCCGACTACCTCTCGGAACCGTGGGCGGTGCCGCTGGAAGAAGCGCGGCTGTCGACCTTTCTGGCGGCCGGCCAGGGCCCGGCCGGCGGCGCGCCCGGCGATAGCGACGGCGCCAACGCGATGAACGCGTTTCTGTCGGGCCGGATCATCGACCTTCAATCGCGCCTGAACGTGCTCGATCTGGTGGCGAACGGCGCGATCTCGCAACCGGCCATGCTGGCCTTCGGCCGGCTGTTCAGCGTCCTGGGGCTGCCGCAGTCGCAGTTGAATCTGCTCGCCCGGAACCTGCAACTGGCGCTCACCAACCAGACGCCGGCCGCCGCCGCGGTCACGCCGACCGCTTCCAGCGGCAGCACCGGCACGAACACTGGCACCTCGTCCACCATCAGCGACAACCCGGCGGCGCCGCTGCTGCCGCAGCGCGTCGGGCAACTGGGCTGGCTCGGGCTGGCGCCGGCCACGCTGGCCGCGCTGCGCCCCTATATCACGCTGCTGCCGGTACCCACGCCGGTGAACTTGAACACCGCCAGCGCGCCGGTGTTGTATGCCTGCATTCCGGGCCTTGAAATGGCCGATGCGCAACGCCTGGTGCAGCAGCGCCAGGGCAGCTACTTCGCGACGCTGGCCGCCGCCAGCGCCGCACTGGGCGCCAAGGCCGGTCCGCTGAACCCGACCCAGCACGCGGTCTCCTCGCGCTTTTTCGAGGTCATTGGCCGGTTCCGGCTGGACCGGACGGTGGTGCAGGAACGTTCCGCCGTGCAGCGCGACGGCCTGGCCGTGAGCGTGCTGTGGCGCGTGCGTGGCGTGCCGCCGGTCTCGGCGGATGCGTTGCCGCCCTGAGCGCGCCCGCGGGCGGCAGCCGCGGGCCGGCCGGCCCGGGCTCTCTACAATGCAGGGCCGCCCCAACCCACGCCATGAGCCACCTGATCGTTTACCTGCCGCTGGAGAGCCCCGGCCCCGCCACGCTGTACGGCTATGCGGTCGCGTCGGACCGGCGTGCTGTGGCGGGCGCCGCGGGTTCCTCCGGCGTCGGCAACGCTGCCAATGCGCCCGTGGCACTGCTGCCGCGGCCGCCCCAGTCGGGTGGCGAGGTGGTGGCGGTGGTGCCGCTCGCGGCCCTGTCCTGGCACCGGGTCACGCTGCCGCAGGGCGCCGGAAGCACCTCGACACGGCTGCGCGCGGTGCTGGACGGGCTGCTGGAAGAGCGCATGCTGGATGACCCCGAGACCCTGCATTTCGCGGTCCAGCCGCAGGCGCGCGCGGGCGCCACGGTGTGGGTTGCCGCCTGCGACCGGTCCTGGCTGCGCGGCGCCGTCGAGGCACTGGAGGCCGCAGGCCGCCCGGTCTCGCGCATCGTGCCCGAATTCGCTCCGGAGCTGTCGCCCGCGCCGCAGCCGACGCTGTACGCCGTGGGCACACCCGAGCAGGCCAGCCTGGTGACGACAGGCCAAAGCGCCGACAGCGGCGTCACCGTGCTGCCCCTGACCCGGGCCGGCCTCGCGCTGGCGTTGCCGGCGGATCTTGATGCGAATGCCACCGCAATCGTGGCGGAGCCCGCCGTGGCCGACCTGGCCGAGCAGCTGTTTCAACGCCCGGTCCGGCTGGAGCAGCCGGCGCAGCGCTGGCAGCGCGCCGCCGCCGCGCCCTGGGATCTGGCGCAGTTCGATCTCGCCCGTTCCGGCCGGCGCCGCGCGCTCAAGCAATGGGGTGCCGTCGGGCAGGCGTTCCTGTACACGCCGCAATGGCGCGCACTGCGCTGGGGTGTCGGCTTGCTGCTGGTGGGCAATCTGGTCGGCCTGAACGCCTGGGCCTGGCACGAACGCAGCGCACTCGAGGGGCAGCGCGCGGCGGTGCGGCAGATTCTCACGCAGACCTTCCCGGATGTGCGCGTGGTGGTGGATGCCCCGGTGCAAATGGAGCGCGAGGTGGCCATGCTGCGCCAGGCCACGGGCGCCGTGTCAGGCCGCGATCTTGAAACCATTCTTGGAGCATTGAGCACGGTAACCCCCGCAGGCAAAAGCATCAACGCTATTGAATACGGAGCAGGCGAAGTGCGTGTGAAAGGCCTGGCGTTGAGCCCCGACGCGATACGCGCCCTTTCGGGCGCCGGCTACACCGCCCGGATCGACGGCGACAGTCTGCTGGTCCGCCAGGAGACCGCGCCATGAAACTGGCGCCAGCGCTGCGGGCGCGCTGGGACGGTTTGGCGGCCCGCGAGCGGTCCCTCGTGCGCTGTGCGCTGGTGCTGGTGGGCGCGGCGCTGCTCTGGTGGCTGGGCCTGGCGCCGGCACTGCACACCGTGCGCACGGCCGGGGCCGAGCATCTTGCGTTGCAGGCCCGACTCGAACAGATGAAGGCCCTGCAAGCCCAGGCGCTAGCACTGCGCGCGCAGCCCCGCATCAGTTACGACGACGCGTTGCGGGCCCTGCGCGCTTCGGTCCAGGCGTTCGGCGGGCGCGCGCAGATCGGGGTGGCGGGCGAACGCGCGACCGTGACGTTCCGCGGCATCCCGGCGGATGCGCTGGCCCAGTGGCTGGTGCAAGCCCGGCTGAATGCACGCGCATTGCCGACCGATGCACGGCTGACGCGCGCGCGCGGCGACCCCGCCGGCATCGCCAACTGGGACGGCAGCGTGGTGCTCGCCCTGCCGTCACGCTGATGCCGCGCCGCAGCCACCCCATCGCCCGCGCGCGCAACTCCTGGTCCTGGGCCGGCGGCGGCGTGCTGCTGGGCGTGCTCGCGGGACTGCTGCTGTTCGCGCCCGCGAGCTGGCTGGCCCAGTGGGTCGCGCGGCGCACGGACGGACACGTGGTGCTGGCGCAGGCGCGCGGAACCATCTGGAATGGATCGGCGCAACTGGTGCTCGCGGCCGGGGCCGGCAGCCAGCTTGCTCTGATCCTGCCGGGACGGCTGGCGTGGAGGCTGCGGCCCGCCTGGGGTGCCCTGCTCGCCCGCGTGGATGCCCCGTGCTGCACCGCTCAGCCCCTGCAATTGCGCATCAGCCCGCGCTGGGACGGCGCGCGGCTCGCGCTGGCGGATGGCCGCTCGCAGTGGCCGGCCGCCGTTTTGGCGGGCCTGGGGGCGCCCTGGAACACCGTGCAGCTGGAGGGCACACTCGCGCTGTCGTCCAGCACGCTCTCATTAGAATGGACCGACGGCCGGCTGGACATTTCGGGACAGGCCCAGCTGGACGCCGTCGGACTCTCGTCGCGCCTGTCGACGCTCAAACCCATGGGCAGCTATCGCATGACACTGAACGGAGGCGCCACGCCAACCCTGACGCTGCAGACGCTGCAAGGCAGCCTGCAGCTGACCGGCAGCGGGCGCTGGGTCGGTTCCCGGCTTCGCTTCAACGGGGTAGCCAGCGCCGCGCCCGCGCACGAGGCCGCGCTGACCAACCTGCTCAACATTCTGGGGCGGCGCGAGGGCGCCCGCTCCATCATTTCCCTGGGATAAGCTCATGAATCTTCGCTTTGCGCCTGGCCTGCGGGTTTGCCTGTCCGCCGCGGTGCTCGTGCTGCTGACCGCCGTGGCGGTCCTGCCCGTGCCGGCCGCGGCTCAATCCGGTGGGGCGACCCGCTTCGCTCCGATCCGGACCGGCGAGCCGGTGACGCTGAATTTCGTGAATGCCGAGATCGACGCGGTGGCCCGCACCATGGCGACCATCAGCGGGCGTAACGTGGTGGTGGACCCGCGCGTCAAGGGCACCATCACGCTGATCACCGACAGGCCCGTGAGCGCCAGGGCCGCGCTGAACCAGTTCCTCGCGGCGCTGCGGCTGCACGGCTACACGATGGTCGATACCGAGGGACTGTACAAGGTCGTGCCCGAAGCCGAGGGCAAGCTGCAGTCCACGGCGGTTTCGGTCGCCCGCAGGGGCGGCTCCACGTCGGCGGCCGGCAACCAGATCGTCACCAAGATCTTCCGGCTCAATTTCGCATCGGCGAACAGCCTGCTGCCGGTGCTGCGCCCGCTCATCAGCCCGAACAACACCATCAACGTGAATCCGGACAACAACTCGCTGGTGATCACCGACTACGCGGACAACCTGGATCGGATCGGACGCATCATTGCGGCGCTGGACGTCTCGAACGCGACCGGCCTGGAGATCATTCCGCTGAAAAACGCCGTAGCGACCGACCTCGCGCCGCTGATCCTCAAGCTGATTGGCTCCGACACCGCGCGTCCGGGCGCGCCGGGACAGGTCGAGACCTCGTATCAGACGACCTTGATCGCGGAGCCGCGCAGCAATTCACTGATTCTGCGGGCTGCCAACCCGGCGCGCGCCGCGCTGGTGCGGTCGCTGGTGGAGCAGCTCGACCGCGCGCCCGCGGGCGACGCCAATCCCGCGGGCAATATCTACGTGGTACACCTGAAGAACGCCGACGCGACCAAGCTGGCGGCCGTGCTGCGCGCCTCGCTGGCCAGCGAACGGCCCGCCGCCACAGGCGCCAGCAGCGGCGCCGGCAACGGCACCACCGCGGGCGCAACGACACCGCGTGCCAGCACGAGCACAGCGATGACCGCCACGAGTAGCGGCACCAGCAGCATGAGCAGCCAATCGGCGGGCGATGCCGTGCAGAAAAGCTCGGAGCCGTCCACCGGCGGGCAAATCCAGGCGGACCCGGCCACCAACTCGCTCATCATCACGGCGCCACCGCCGCTGTACCGCCAGTTGCGCGCGGTGATCGACAAGCTGGACGGCCGCCGCGCCGAGGTGCTGGTGGAATGCCTGATCGCGGAGGTCGACACGGACAAGGCCGCGCAGTTCGGCATTCAGTGGCAAGCCCTGCTGGGCAACAACGGCAGCGGCAACAACGTGGGCCTGCTGGGCAGCAATTTCACCAACGGCGGCACCAACCTGTTTACGCTGGCCACGGACATCAAGGCCGGCACCGTGCCCGCTTCCTCGGCCGGCGGCAATTTTGGCATTGCCCACAAGATCAACGGCGTGTTCACGCTCGGCGCGCTGGCGAATCTGCTGCAGTCCACGGGCGACGGCAATGTGCTGTCCACACCAACCCTGCTGACGCTGGACAACGAGGAGGCGAAGATCGTGGTGGGGCAGAACGTGCCGTTCGTGACGGGCCAATACACCAACAACAACACCAGCAACGGCTCGGTGAATCCGTTCACCACGGTGACGCGGCAGGACGTGGGGATTACCCTGCGGGTGAAGCCGCAAATCAGCGAGGACGGCACCATCAAGCTGACGATCTACCAGGAGGTCTCCGCGCTGCAGGCTTCCACGCTGAACAACCTGAACGGACCGACGACGACGATACGGTCCATTGCGTCGACCGTGGTGGTGAAGGACGGCAACCTGGTGGTGCTGGGCGGGCTGATGCAGGACAACTACTCGGGCAGCCAGCAGAAAGTGCCGCTGCTGGGCGATGTACCGGTGCTGGGCGCGCTGTTCCGCAGCAATACGCGTGAGCGCACGAAAACCGATCTGATGGTGTTTTTGCGTCCCATCGTAGTGCGCACCGGGGACGAAAGCGATGCCCTCACGCTCAGCCGCTATGACCTGATGCGCGGCGTGCAGCAAAGCGCGCAACCCGCCACCAGCATCACGACCCCCGTGAACGGGGCCCCGGTGATGGCGCCGCAGACCGTGCCCGCCGGCAGTGCGTCGGTGCCCGCGCCCTTACAGGCGCCGGGGCTTGCGGGCACCTGGGGGGGAGCCCCCGCGTCGGCCACCATGGCGCCCGTAACGGGATCGACGCCGGTCTCGGGCGCCTCGAACCTGCGCACCGCGCCCGGGTCGGCCGAACCGGCGCCCGTCCTGCCCCACGATCAATACCCCCACTAGCCCGGCCCGCCATGCGCCACCCGCTGCCGTATTCCTTTGCGCGCACCTACCAACTGTTGCTGGAGGAGGACGGGCCCGATCGCGTGCTGTGGCACACCGGTCAGCCGGATCCGGGCGCCTGGGGCGAAGTGATGCGCAAATACGCGGTGCGCTCGTTGCAGCAGGCCGATGCGGCCCTGCTTGCGCAGCGCATCAGCGCGGCCTATGCGCAGGGCGAATCGAGCGCCGCCACCGTGGTCAGCGAAGTCGAGAGCGATGCCGACCTGTCGCGCATGATGCAGGAGCTGCCCGCGATCGAAGACCTGCTGGAGACCAGCGACGACGCGCCCATCATCCGCATGCTCAACGCGCTGCTCACGCAGGCCGCGCGCGATGGCGCGAGCGACATCCACATCGAGCCCTACGAGCGCCACTCGAGCGTGCGCTTTCGCGTGGATGGCAACCTGCGCGAAGTGGTGCAGCCGAACCGGGCGCTGCACGCAGCATTGATCAGCCGGCTGAAGATCATGGCCGAGCTCGACATCTCCGAGAAGCGCCTGCCGCAGGACGGGCGCATATCGCTGCGCATCGGCACGCGCGCGGTGGACGTGCGCGTGTCCACGCTGCCGTCCGCACACGGCGAGCGCGCGGTGCTGCGCCTGCTGGACAAGTCCGAGTCGCGCCTGAGCCTGGAATCGGTCGGCATGCAGGGCGACGCGCTGGTGCGGCTGCAGCACCTGATCGCGCAGCCGCACGGCATCATCCTGGTGACCGGCCCGACCGGCTCGGGCAAGACCACCACGCTGTACGCGGCACTCGGCCGGCTCGACGCGGCGCACAGCAACATCATGACGGTGGAGGACCCGATCGAGTACGAGCTGCCGGGCGTCGGCCAGACCCAGGTGAACGCAAAGATCGAACTGACCTTCGCGAAGGCGCTGCGCGCGATCCTGCGCCAGGACCCGGACGTGATCATGATCGGCGAGATCCGCGACTTCGAGACCGCGCAGATCGCGATCCAGGCCTCGCTCACCGGCCACTTGGTGCTGGCCACGCTGCACACGAACGACGCTGCCAGCGCCGTCACGCGCCTGACCGATATGGGGGTCGAACCGTTCCTGCTGAGCTCCTCGCTGCTGGGCGTTCTGGCTCAGCGTCTGGTGCGAAAGCTGTGCCGGACTTGCCACGGCACGGGCTGCGCGGACTGCGGCCAGACCGGCTATCAGGGCCGTACCGGCGTGTTCGAGTTGCTGGTCACCGACGACGCGATCCGGGCGCAGATTCACAACCGTGCGGCCGAGGCCGAGATTCGCGCGGCCGCGCTCGCCGCCGGCATGAAGCTGATGCGTGACGACGGCGAGCGACTGGTCGCCGCGGGCATCACCTCGCGCGAAGAGCTGGTGCGCGTGACGCGCGACTAAAGAATATGGCCCCCACGCTTATCGCTTCGCGTATTGCGCTGCCCCCCGAGGGGGCTGGCCTTGCTTGGGGCGGCCCGGCGCGGCGGCCGGTGGCCCGCGCGTTTGCTGCGCCTTAACGAGACCACGATGCCCGCCTACTCCTTCGAAGCGCTGGACGCCCAGGGCCAGATCCGCAAGGGCGTGCTGGAGGCCGACACGGCGCGCTCGGCGCGCGGCCTGCTGCGCGTGCAGTCGCTGGTCCCCTTGTCCGTGCAGCCCCTGGGCAGCGCGGCGGGCCCGGACCGGGGACTGAACACGATCCTGTTCGCGCGCCGCGTCTTCAATCGAAACGCGCTGGCGATCTGGACCCGCCAGGTCGCCGGCCTGGTGTCCTCCGGCCTGCCGCTCGAGCGGGCCCTGACAGCGCTCACCGACGAGGCGGAAAACGAGGCCCAGCGCAACCTGGTCGCCTCGCTGCGCGCCGAAGTCAACGCCGGCGCATCCTTTGCCACGGCGCTGGCGCAGCACCCGCGCGAGTTCTCGCCGATCTACACGGCCGTGATCGGGGCCGGCGAGCAGACCGGCCACCTCGGCCTGGTGCTGGAGCGTCTCGCGGACGACCTGGAAGCGCAGCAGGCACTCAGTGCCAAGCTGATCGGCGCGGCCCTGTACCCGGCGATCGTGACCCTGGTGGCGATCGCGATCGTGATGTTCCTGGTGGGTTATGTGGTGCCCCAGGTCGCAAACGTGTTTGCCGGCTCCAGGCGCGCGCTGCCGTTCCTGACCGTCGCCATGCTGGGCATCAGCGGCTTCGTGCGGGCGTACGGCTGGTATTTGTTGATTGCTATTGTTTTGATGGCAGTTGGCGCGCGTCTGGCCTTGAGAAACGAGGTATTTCGTCTAAAATTCGATGCCGGCTGGCTGAATCTGCCGCTCATCGGTCGGCTCGCGCGCGGCTACAACGCGGCGCGCTTCGCCAACACGCTCGCGATGCTCGCGGCGGCCGGTGTGCCGATCCTCAAGGCGCTGCAGGCGGCCGCCGAAACCCTGCACAACCAGGCCATGCGCGCCGACGCGCTCGACGCGCTGGTGCTGGTGCGCGAGGGCGCGCCGCTGGCTTCGGCGATCGGGCAGAAAAAGCGCTTCCCGGGGCTGGTGGCGATGTTCGCACGCCTGGGCGAGCAAACCGGCCAGCTGCCGGTGATGCTGGCGCGCGCCGCCAGCCAGCTCGGCGCCGAAGTGCAACGCCGCGCGATGCAGCTCGCCACGATTCTGGAGCCCTTGCTGATCGTGGCGATGGGACTGGTGGTGATGCTGATCGTGCTGGCGGTGATGCTGCCCATCATCGAACTCAACCAGTTGGTGAAATAGATGGCTGCCTCGCTTGACGGTCAATTGGTAGTTGCGATCTCGTCGCGCGCGCTGTTCGATTTCGAGCAGGAGAACGAACTCTTCGAGCAGGGCGACGATCGCGCTTACATGAAATTGCAGTTGGAGCGGCTGGAGCAGCCGGCCGGCCCCGGCGTGGCGTTTTCGCTGGTGAAAAAGCTGCTGGCGTTCAACGACGCACCGCTCGCTGGCGCCGGTGCGCCGCGCCAGCGCGTCGAAGTGGTGATCCTGTCTCGCAACGACCCGGTCTCGGGCATGCGCGTGTTCCGCTCGGCCCAGCACTACGGCCTGCCGATCCAGCGCGGCAGCTTCACGCGCGGCGAGCCGCCGTGGCGCTACCTGCGGCCGCTGCACGCCAACCTGTTCCTGTCGGCGCATCTGAGCGACGTGCGCGCGGCGCTGGACGCCGGCGTGCCGGCCGCGCAGGTGTACCCGATGTCGGCGCGCGCGGGCAATGCGTATCCGCACGAGGTGCGGATCGCGTTCGACGGCGATGCGGTGCTGTTTTCGGACGAGGCCGAGCGCGTCTTCCAGACGCAGGGGCTGTCCGCGTTCCAGCAGCACGAACAGGAAAAGGCCGCGCAGCCGCTGTCGGCCGGCCCCTTCAAGCCGCTGCTGGCCGCGCTGCAGCGCCTGCAGCAGGAGGGCACGCCCAGCATGCGCATCCGCACCGCGCTGGTCACCGCGCGCAGCGCGCCCGCGCACGAGCGCGCCATCCGGACCTTGATGGACTGGAACATCGAGATCGACGAGGCGATGTTTCTGGGGGGTCTCGCGAAGGGGGAATTCCTGCGCGAATTCGAACCGGATTTCTTTTTTGATGATCAGACCGGTCATGTCAATTCGGCCTCGCAACATGTTCCTGCCGGGCATGTCGCCAGCGGGGTATCCAATCCAATCAAGGGGCCAGCCAGATGAGCCTGTTCGCCAAAATCCGTCAATTCAACCTGTTCATGCGCAAGGCCTGGGCGCTGTCGCTGCCGTATTTCACTTCGGATCAAAAGTGGAAGGCACGCGGCCTGCTGGCCGCCATCGTGGTGCTGAACCTCGCGTCCGTCTACATGCTGGTGCTGCTCAACAGCTGGAACCGGCTGTTCTACGACGCGCTGCAGGCCAAGAACGAACACGTGTTCTGGGTCCAGCTCGGGCGCTTCACCTACCTGGCGTTCACCTTCATCATCATCGCGGTGTACCAGTTCTATCTGACGCAATTGCTGGAGCTGCGCTGGCGCGCATGGATGACGGGCCATTACCTGCAGCGCTGGCTCGCCAACCATGCGTTCTACCAGCTCGAACTGGCGCGTTACACCGGCGCCGCGGGAGCCACGCCCGACAACCCGGACCAGCGTATTCAGGAAGACCTGAGCCTGTTCACCAGCTACACCATTTCGCTGTGCATGGGCCTGCTCAATTCGGTCGTCACGCTGGCCAGCTTCATCGGCATCCTGTGGACCCTGTCGGGCGGCTTCGCATTCAGCGTCCACGGCGCCAGCTACAACATTCCCGGCTTCATGGTCTGGATGGCGCTGCTGTACTGTCTGGGCGGCAGCATCCTGACGCATTACATAGGCCGGCCGCAGATCCGCCTGAACTTCCTGCAGCAGCGCTACGAAGCCGACTTCCGGCATCACATGGTGCGGGTGCGCGAGTACAGCGAATCGATCGCGCTGGACAAGGGCGAGACGGTGGAGCGCGCGCAGCTCGACGTGCGCTTTTCCAGCGTGCTGTCCAACCTGCTCCTGCTGATCAAGGCGCAAAAGAACCTGGTCTGGTTCACGAATTTCTTTGGCCAGGCCGCAGTGGTATTTCCATTCATCGTGGCGGCACCCCGCTATTTCAGCGGCGCCATCCAGCTGGGCGGGCTGATGCAGATTGCGTCGGCGTTCGGTCGCGTGCAGGACTCGCTGAGCTGGCTGGTGAACAACTACAGTTCGCTCGCCGCATGGCGCGCCACGGCCGATCGTCTCACCAGTTTTGAAGAGCACATGGTGGACCAGGCCCAATTGCAGTCTGCGTTGAATGATACAAATTCCATAGCGCCCGACAGACTGCAGACACATGACCTGACACTCGCCCTGCCCACGGGCGCGGTCCTGCTGTCGGGTGTCAACCTGCAGGCCCGCGCGGGCGACAGTGTTCTCGTCAAGGGACCGTCGGGCAGCGGAAAGTCGACCCTGTTCCGCGCCTTCGCGGGCATCTGGCCGTTTGCGCGCGGCCGGGTGGAGCAGCCCGCGGATGCCATGTTCATCCCGCAGCGGCCGTATTTTCCGAACGGCCGGCTGCGCGACGCGTTGGCCTACCCGCTGGCCGCCGATCACTACAGCGACGACGCATTGCGGCAGGCGCTGGACGATGCGCTGCTGCCGCAGTTGGCCGATCAGCTCGACACGCAGGACGCATGGAGCCAGAAGCTTTCGGGAGGCGAACAGCAGCGGCTCGCCGTCGCCCGCGTGCTGCTCAAGAAGCCGAAATGGATTTTTGCCGACGAAGCCACCAGCGCACTCGACGAGACAGCCGAAAAACATGTGTACGAGAAGCTGTTGGCACAGGTGCAGCGTGCTGGCGGCGCCATGGTTTCGATAGCCCACCGCCCCACGCTGGCTGCCCTGCACAGCAAGCGCTGGACGCTGGCGCCGATGCCGGGTGGCACCGCAACCCACTACCGGATCGAGGAAAGCGTCGCCTGACGAGCCGCCGGTACGCGCCGTGGCGGCGCGGCGATTCCCTCAAGCGACACCGCCTTGCGCATCATCCACGCCTTGCATGTTCTCCAGCAGCTTGAGCAGATAGTGCAGCGTGTGCGTGATGTCGTTCACGGAAAAGCCCGCGAGAGCCTGCTCGTAGTAATCGTGGATCTTCGGCTGCGCCTCGACCAGCCACACACGCCGTCCTGAATCGGTCATGCTGACCAGGCGCGAGCGCCGGTCGCGTCCATCCGGCGCGGTGCCGATGTGGCCATCGCGCTCCATGCGGCCGAGCAGCCCCGAGAGGTTCTGCCGGCTCACCTTCAGATAACGGGCCAGATCGCCCACGCTCATGCCGCCCGCCACTACCGGCCTCGACAGCGCGCCCAGCACGGCCCACTGCTGCGTCGTGAGGCCCTCCGCTTCTACGGCCCGGGTTCCCGTTTTATGCAACATATTGGCGCATTGGTACAAACGGAAAAACACCCGGTTGGCGAGCTCCATCCGCGTCGTTTCTTTTCTTTTATTGGCATTAACCATAATTTCCTCTCAAGAATTGCGATTGCGCTGGGCACGTGAATGCATGATACTACGTCAATATATTTACACATATAGATAGCAAAAAGACCGTGAAGCGACGGTAGCAAGATTCACCATCGATGGAGAAACTCATGCCAAGATTTGAAGGCAGGACCGTGGTCGTCACCGGCGGCGGCGGCGGGATCGGCGGGGCCACCTGCCGCCGCTTCGCGCAGGAGGGCGCCAGGGTGGCGGTGCTCGACCTGAACCCGGAGGCGGCCGAAAAGGTCGCCGCGCTGATACGCGCCGACGGCGGCCAGGCGCAGGCGCTGCGCTGCGACATCACTGATCGGGCCAGCGTCGATGCTGCCGTGCGGGCGGTGCAGGACCAACTGGGTCCGATCGACGTGCTGGTCAACAACGCGGGCTGGGACGTGTTCAGACCTTTCACCAAGACCGAACCGGCGCAGTGGGACAAGCTGATCGCGATCAACCTGACCGGTGCACTGCACATGCACCACGCGGTGCTGCCCGGCATGGCGGCGCGCAAGGCGGGGCGCATCGTCAACATCGCGTCCGACGCGGCGCGTGTCGGCTCCTCCGGCGAGGCGGTGTACGCGGCCTGCAAGGGCGGGCTGGTCGCGTTCTCCAAGACCATCGCTCGCGAACATGCGCGCCACGGCATCACCGTCAACGTGGTGTGCCCTGGCCCGACCGATACCGCGCTGTTCGCCGACTACAAGGAGGGCGCCGGCAACCCCGAAAAGCTCATGGACGCCTTCACGCGCTCGATACCGCTCGGGCGCATCGGCCAGCCGGGCGATCTGCCAGGCGCCATCCTGTTTTTCGCCAGCGACGATGCGGCCTACGTGACCGGCCAGGTGCTCAGCGTCTCGGGCGGCCTGACCATGAATGGCTGAAAGTTGTCAAACCCCCATTGAAAAGGAGAAACCCATGGATTACACCGGATACCACCAACTCAAGTTCGAGCACAAACCCGACGGCGTGCTGCTGATCACGATGAACCGCCCCGAGAAGTACAACGCGACGGACGAGCAAATGCACGGCGAGTTGGCGCGCGTGTGGTCCGATGTTTCGAAGGATGAGCAGACCCGGGTCGCCGTCATCACGGGCGCTGGCAAGGCATTTTCCGCGGGCGGCGACCTCGCGATGGTTGAACGCCTGGCCGGCAACCACGAGCGCGTCGGCCACATGCTGCGCGAGATGAGCGAACTGGTCTACGGCATCGTCAATTGCGAGAAGCCGATCATTTCGGCGATCAATGGCGTCGCCGTGGGAGCGGGCGCGGTGGTCGGCCTGCTCGCCGACATTTCCATTTGCGCGCAAGATGCCAAGATCGGCGACGGCCACGTGAAGCTCGGTGTCGCTGCCGGGGACCATGCCGCCATTGCCTGGCCCCTGCTGGTTGGTCCCGCCAAGGCCAACTACTACCTGCTGACGGGCGAGATGCTGAATGGCGCCGAGGCCGAGCGTATCGGGCTGGTTTCGAAGGCCGTCGGCAGGGAACAGGTGCTGGACGAAGCGCTGCGCGTGGCGGGCGTGATCGCCACCGGCTCGCAACCTGCGATCCGGCTCACCAAGCGCGCGCTCAGCAGCTGGATCCGCAACGCCGGCCCGATCTTCGATCAATCCGCGGCCTACGAAATGCTTTGCTTCATGGGCCCCGACGTGGTCGAGGGCTACACCGCGCTGCGAGAAAAGCGCGCGCCCCGGTTTCCTTCCGCCGCGCCGACCTCGCTCTAGGGTGGATATGAACCGCAACCCTTACATCGACGACGATCTGATGGCGGTCGCCGAGCAGGCGCGTCGCTTCGCCACGGACCGGGTCGCGCCGGGCTTTCTGGAACGCGACCAGACCCGCGTGCTGGACCGTGCGCTGATGCGGGAGATGGGGGAACTGGGCTTCATCGCGCCGGAGTTGCCCGAGGAATTCGGCGGTCAGGGCCTGGGCTGCCTGGCGGCCGGCGTGATCCACGAAGAGATCGCGCGCGCCGACCTGTCCATCAGCTACATCAACCTGCTGGCCTCGCTGAACGGCCAGATCCTGTCGCAGCACGGTCAACCCGGCATGGTCAAGCCGTGGCTCGAAAGGCTCGTTCGCGGCGAGGCGCTGTTCGCGATCGCGCTGACCGAGCCGCGTGGCGGCTCCGATGCGGGCAATCTGCGGCTGCGCTTCGAACGGATCGGCAACGAGTACGTCGTGAACGGCGAGAAGGCCTCGATTTCGGCCGCCGACCAGGCCGATGCGGCGATCGTGTTCGGCCGTACCGGATCGGTGGAGTCGGCGGCCCGCGGCATCACGGCCCTGCTGATCCCGATGGACCTGCCGGGGATCACCACGAACCGGTTCGACTGCCACGGCCAGCGCGCGATCGGGCGAGGTTCGATCTTCTTCGAGAACGTGCGCGTGCCGGCGACTTACCGGCTGGGCGACGAGAACCAGGGCTTTGCGCAGGTGATGCAGGGCTTCGATTTCTCGCGCGCGCTGATCGGCCTGCAGGTGCTCGCCGTGGCCCGCGTGGCACTGGAAGAAGCCTGGGACTATGTGGCGCAGCGCGAGGCGTTCGGCAAGCCGCTGTCGGCGTTCCAGGGGGTGTCGCATCCACTGGCCGAACTCGACACCCAGGTTGGGGCGGCACGCCTGTTGTGCCTCCAGACCCTGTGGCTCAAGGACCGGGGTGCGCCGCACGGCGCCGAGGCCGCGATGTGCAAGTGGTGGGCGCCGAAACTGGCGTACGACGCCGTGCATCAGTGTCTGCTGTCGTTCGGACATGGCGGCTATGACCGCGGTGTCATGGAGCAGCGGCTGCGCGACGTGCTGGGCTTCCAGATCGGTGACGGCACCGCGCAGATCATGAAGACCATCGTCGCCCGCGCCCGCGCCGGGCGCGCTGCCGTCGGCGTGTGAGTTTTCGGCAGGAAAGTGCTCAGTAGCCATTTCAACATATGGAGATATTGCTATGAAATTCGATGCAATCCTGATCCCCGCCCGGCGCGCGCAGATGATCGCCGCGGGTCTGTGGCACGACCGCACCATCAACGACGAACTCGATGCCTGCCTTGCGCAGTGCCCCGACAAGCTGGCGCTGACCGCGACGCATGCCGGGGACGGCGCGGTCCGGCGCTTCACCTATCGCGAGATGGCGGGCATGGCCGACCGGATCGCCATCGGGCTGCATCGGCTTGGGGTCGGGAAGGACGACGTCGTGGCCTGCCAGCTGCCGAACGGGTGGCAATTCACGCTGATGTATCTGGCGTGCTCGCGCATCGGCGCGGTGATGAATCCGTTGATGACCATCTTTCGCGCGCGTGAGCTCGGCTTCATGCTCGCGCACGGCGAGGCCAAGATATTTGTGTGTCCGAAGCTGTTCCGCGGTTTCGACTACGAGCAAATGGGGCTGGAGTTGCAGGCGCAACTGCCGCGGCTCGAGCGCGTGGTGACGATTGGCGGCACTGCCGGCAACAGCTTCGAAAAGCTGCTGTCCGGCCCGGCATGGGAAAAAGACCCCGACGCGCGCACCATCCTGTGCAGCCACCGGCCCGGCCCGGACGACGTGACACAGCTCATCTATACCAGCGGCACCACGGGAGAGCCCAAGGGCGCCATGCATACGGCCAACACCTTGTTTGCCAACATCCTGCCCTACGCCGAGCGCCTGGGCCTGGGCCGGGACGACGTGATACTGATGGCCTCGCCCATGGCGCATCAGACCGGCTTCATGTACGGCCTGATGATGCCCATCATCCTGCGCGCCAGTGCGGTGCTGCAGGACATCTGGGACCCGAAGAAGGCGATCGATCTGATCCGTGCCGAAAAGGCCACGTTCACGATGGCTTCGACGCCGTTTCTCACGGATCTGGCGCGCAACGTTGCCGACGGTGGACTGGCGGTGCCGACGCTCAAGACTTTTCTGTGCGCTGGCGCGCCGATTCCCGGCCCGCTGGTCGAGCAGGCGCGCGCCGCGCTGGGCGCCGACATCGTCTCGGCCTGGGGCATGACGGAAAACGGAGCCGTCACCACCACGCTACCCTCCGACCCGCCGGATCGATCGGTCAACACCGACGGCGTGCCGTTGCCCGGCGTCGAGGTGAAAGTGGCCGCGGTCGATGGCACGGCGCTGCCGACGGGTGAAAGCGGCCGCCTGCTGCTGCGCGCCTGCTCGAACTTCGGCGGCTACCTGAAGCGCCCGCAACTGAACAACACCGACGCACAGGGCTGGTTCGATACCGGCGATCTGGCACGCCTGGACGACAAGGGCTATATCCGCATCACCGGCCGCAGCAAGGACGTGATCATCCGGGGCGGCGAGAACATTCCGGTGATGGAAATCGAAGCCTTGCTGTACAAGCACCCTGCGGTTCAGCAGGTGGCGATCGTCGCGTACCCGGACGATCGATTGGGCGAGCGCGCCTGCGCGGTGGTCGTCGCCAAACCCGGCCAGCACTTCGACCTCGCGATGCTGGTCGAACACCTGAAGGCGCTGAAGGTCGCCGCCCCGTACATGCCCGAGCGCGTTTTGCTGCAGGACGCGATGCCCACGACGCCGTCGGGCAAGATCCAGAAATTCAAGCTGCGCGAAATGGTTCTGGGCAGCCCGTCCTGAACGGACGCTACCGCCCCCACGTGGGCGAGTGGGTCAGCGCCACGCCTACGATATAGCCCACGCAGCACAACGCCGCGACGAACGCCGCCAGGCGTTTTCCGTTTGCGGCGGTCCGCCCCAGGGCCATCCGACCCAGCAGGATATAGGCCGCCAGTGCCAATACCTTGGCCGTGAGCCAGCCCTGCACAAAAGGATATTGCCCGATGATCCAGCAGAGCCACAGCGCCGACCCCAGCAGCACCGTGTCCACGACATGCGGGGCGATCCGCAGCACGCGCCAGCGGCGCCACGCCACGTTCTGCCATTGCAGGGCCGCGCGCAAGGTGAACAGGCTGATGCTGAGGGCCACGCAGCCAACGTGCAGCGACTTCACGGCTTCATAGTTCATTCGGTTCGGGCGTCCTTTTCAAGCATACGTCGGCCGGCGGCACCAGCGCCGACAACTCCATCAAACTTCTTTTCAGGCATTGCCTTGAAGTACAATTCACTATAACATTCATTTTAAATATTTCTTATAAAGACGCTGGCCATCCAGCCGCCCAGGGCCATGAAACTGCCTTCCATTCCGCTGCGACCTGACGCGACCGGGAGCACGCCCACCGTGAGGGGACTGCCCTTGCTGCGTCTCGGTTTTCGGCCTTTCTACCTTGGCGCCGCACTGTTCGCCGCGCTGGCTATTCCCTGGTGGGCCGCCGTGTACCTCGGGCAAGTCTCCTTTGAACCATCGCTGCCTGCTATTTTGTGGCATGCCCACGAGATGCTCTTCGGGTTTGCCGCGACGGTGATCGTTGGTTTTCTGCTGACCGCCGTCAAGGCATGGACCGGGCTGGCGACACCACGCGGGGGCGTGCTCGGCGCCCTGGCGCTTCTCTGGCTGGCCGCCCGCGTCACGGCCGTGACCGGTCCCTATCCCGTCTATGCGGTGCTCGACCTGGCGTTGCTGCCTCTGGTCGCCATCGCCTTGGCCGTTGTCCTGATCCGCGCCCGGAACCGGCGCAACCTGCCCCTGGTCATGCTGTTGATCTTGATGGCGCTGACCAATCTCGCCTTTCATCTGGCGGTCATGGGATTCCTGGCCATTTCACCGATGCAGCCACTGCTCGCCTGCCTTGCGTTGATCGTGATGGTGGAATGCGTGATTACGGGGCGCGTCATCCCCGCATTCATGAACAATGCGATCCCGGGGCTGAAGCTGGTGACGAATCGAAAGCTCGAAATGGCGACACTGGCAACCACTGCGCTGGGCCTGACATGGTGGGTCTGCGCACCCGCAAGCGCCGCCGCGCTGGTGATGCTGTGGCTGGCCGCAGCACTGCATCTCGTGCGTCAATGGCGCTGGCGGCCGCGCGCCGCCGGCAACCGGCCCATCCTGTGGATACTTCATGCGTCCTACGCCTGGATTCCGCTGGGATTGGGCCTGCTGGCATTGTCCGGGATCGGGCTGCTGCCCGTGTCCGCCGGCGTACATGCGCTCGCGGTGGGGGCGACCGGCGGCCTCATCATCGGGATGATCACCCGAACCGCGCGCGGCCATACTGGCCGGCCACTGAAGGCATCCAGGCCGGAAGTGCTGGCTTACTCACTGGTGATGACAGCAGCGCTCTTGAGGGTGGTTTTGCCATTGCTGTCGGCCCGCCTGCTGATGATCTCGCTGGCAGGCGCCGCGCTCACTTGGGCCATCGCCTTCGGGACTTACCTGGCTATTTACACGCCATGGCTGCTACAGACCCGACGGGACGGGAAGGATGGCTAATGCGCGAGCTTTCGCCTACCATGAGCCAAAAATAAGGCATTTCGTCGCATTCCCGAACGAATCCAATTTGAGGAGGTCTCCATGAATCCAGCTGCCATTTTGCTGTCGGCGTTCGTCATCTCGTTCGTCGCGCTGGTGGTCTTCATCTGGTCGCAACGCGTCGGCCTGTTTGATCGGACCAGCGCCGGCGCCGAGGTCATCTTCGCACCCGGCGAAATTGGCCGGATCGAGGAGCCCGCGGGGACAGCCAGTTCCCAGCGTGCGTTGCAAGGTGCCGTCGACACCGCAGGTAGCGGAACCGCCGCGCATGGCGATCCGCAGGAGATTGCCGAGCGCGCCAGCGCGGATGCATCCACCGGCCCCTTGATATTTTTCTTCTACTGCTGTGCCATGGTCTGGCTGCTGGTGGCGTCTGCCGCGGGTCTGACCGCCTCGATCAAGCTGCACGATCCGGACTGGCTCACCTCGCAGCAGTGGCTGACGTTCGGCATCATCCGGACCCTCCACCTCAATTCGGTCGCTTACGGCTGGGCGCCGATGGCGGGTCTGGGAACGGTGTTGTTCGTCATTCCGCGCGTGCTCAAAACGCCGCTGATCGGCATGCGCTTCGCATTTTTGGGCGCCATTTTGTGGAACGCCGGCCTGATTGCCGGCCTGGGCGCCATCGCCGCGGGATTCAACGCGGGCCTCATGTGGCTTGAAATGCCGTGGCAGGTGTCGATTTTGATGGCAGTCGGCGGAGCCCTGATTGGCATGCCGCTGGTGCTGACACTGGTGAACCGCCGGGTCGAACATCTTTATGTATCCGTCTGGTACATGGGGGCCGCTCTGTTCTGGTTCCCCGTGCTGTTCATCACGGCCAAGCTCCCGTTCCTCTATCACGGCGTGCAGGCCGCCACCATGAACTGGTGGTTTGGCCACAACGTGCTGGGGCTGTTCTACACGCCGCTGGCACTGGCCTCCATCTACTACTTCCTGCCCAAAATCATCGGACGACCCATCCGGTCCTACAACCTGTCCCTGCTGGGCTTCTGGGCGTTGGCTTTTTTCTATGGCCAGGTCGGCGGCCACCACCTGATCGGCGGCCCGGTTCCGGAATGGATGATCACCTTGTCGATCGTGCAAAGCATGATGATGATCATCCCGGTGGCGGCGTTCTCCGTGAACATGTATCAGACGCTCGAGGGGCATCTGTCCACCTTCCGCTACTCGCCGACGCTGCGTTTCATCGGTGTCGGTGGCTTGATGTACGCCGCCAGTTCGCTGCAGGGCTCGTTCGAGGCGTTGCGCAGCGTGAATCGCATTACCCACTTCACGCATTTCACCGTTGCTCACGCGCATCTGGGTTTGTACGGTTTCGTCACACTGGTGTTTTTTGGCGCCATGTATTTCGTGATGCCGCGCATCACGGGGCGAGAGTGGCCCTACCCCCGATTGATTTCCGCCCACTTCTGGCTGGTCAGCGGCGGTTTCGCGCTGTACTTCATCAGCTTGACGATCGGCGGCTGGCTGCAGGGTGAAGCCATGCTGGATGCAACCCGTCCCTTCATGGATTCGGTGGCACTGACCATCCCCTACCTCAAGGCCCGCAGCTGGGGAGGCGCCATCATGGGCATGGGGCACCTGATATTCGCAGCGCACTTCATTGCGATGGTGCTCAATTACGGTCCGAATCGCAACCAGCCGGCGCTGTTTCCGCGCGTTCTTGGAAAGAAGGCCGCATCATGAAAAGCGAGACCAAGCTCCTTGGCGGCGCCATGGTCATGCTGGCACTGTCGGTCAGTGCTCTCGTGGTGCTGCCCTATCTCGAACTCCATGACGTCACCCCGACGCCGGGCCTGAAACCCTACACCAGCGCCGAATTGCGCGGGCGGCAGGTGTACATCAGCAATGGCTGCGTCTATTGCCACACCCAACAGCCGCGCTCGAAGGAGTTCGCCCCGGCAGATTTCGCGCGCGGCTGGGGCCGCGCCACGGTGGCCGGTGACTACGTCTATGACACGCCGCCCCTGCTCGGCGACATGCGCACCGGCCCCGACCTGATGAACGTCGGGGTGCGCCAGCCGAGCGAGCAATGGAACCTGGGGCACCTGTACGAGCCCCGGGCCTACGTGCCTGGCAGCATCATGCCGGCGTTTCCATTCCTGTTCGAGGCCAAGGCCAAGGCGGAGACCGACGACATGGTCGTGACACTGCCGCCAGGCTACGCGCCGGCCGGCAAGGTGGTCGTGGCACGTCCGGAAGCGGTCGACCTCGTTAAATACCTGTTGTCCCTGAACCGCAGTTTTCCGGCCATAGCCCCCGCCACGACATCGACCGAGCCCATCCCACCGGCTCCGGCCAAGCCCTGAGCCACACCTGGAGCCGAACCCCATGACAACGCCTGAAATCCTGCCGCAGCAAGAGCGCGAAAATCCAGAGCCGGTCGAAGGTGCGAACCCAACCCCCTGGTTCATCATCCTGCTGGTCATTGCGCTGTTCGTCTTTGGCGTGGTGTATATCTTGCGCACCACGCTGAATACGCCATCCGCCTGGGGCGATTACCGCACGGCATCCGATCTCCAAGGAGCGCCAAAGCTCGCAGCCGGCGCAGCCGTCGACGGCGCGGCCGTGTTTGCTTCGCACTGCGCCGCATGCCACCAGGCTACGGGCATGGGACTTCCAGGGGTATTCCCTCCGCTCGCGGGTTCGGATTGGGTCGCGGGAAAAGAGACTACGCTGATCGCCATCGTGCTTCACGGGATCAGCGGGCCGCTCACGGTCAAGGGCAATCCCTTCAACGGCACCATGCCGACTTTCCAGGGTCAATTGCAGGATCCCGAGGTTGCGGCCGTGTTGACGTACGTTCGCAGCCATTGGGGCAACACGGGCGGCCCGATCACATCGGAAGCGGTGGCGGCGGTGCGCAAGGATACGGCGGCGCGTACCGCGCCGTTCAAGGGCGACTCCGAACTCGATCCGATGAAGTAACCCGCAACCCCACTGAAGATACGCTGTGCCGGACTGCGCCTCCCCTGTCGACACACCGCTGGCACGACGCCTGACGGTGATGCTGAGCGTTACGGTGGTAGTGGTTTTTCTGGCTGGGCTCTACCGCTATACGCGCAACTTCGAGCTATGGACATTCGAGGGCCATCGGCAAATGCAAATGCAAGCCGGAGAACTGCGCGCCGCACAGGTGCCGCTGCGCCAGATGGGCACGACACCCGTGACTCTCTGGCGCAGTAAAAGCCGCAGTGCGCCCGCCGCCTATCTGGTCGATTTCATCTATACCCGCTGTCCCACCATATGCCGCGCGCTCGGCGACGAATACCGGCAGATGCAGGTGCAACTGGAAACGCGGCGAAGCGTGAGTCCGTCCTTGAACGCCGTGCATCTGGTCTCCATCTCATTCGATGCAGAGCACGACGACGCGGACAGCTTGCGCGCGTACGCCCGTGAGCATCGAATCAATCCCGCGCTTTGGACGCTCGCCATACCGGCCACGGCCTCCGACACTTGCACGCTGATGCGGTCGCTGAAAGTGATTGCGATTCCAGACGGCCAGGGCGGCTTTGTCCATAACGGAGACATCCATCTTCTCGATGCCTCGGGGAGACTGCGCGGTCTGTACGACTTCGACCAATGGCCCCAGGCCCTTGCGGCTGCCGAAAGGCTCGCCGCAACACCACCCAAAACACCATGACGCGGAGACTGTCCGTGCGAATAACTGTGCGCGTTCTGCAGACCGGGCTCGCCATGACGCCATTGATACTTTTGTGGCCCGTGTTGCGCCACCGGCTCGAAAGCGAAATGCTGCTGCACATGCTTGTCGAGTTCCCGATGTTGCTTGCCGCGGGCTGGGCGGCACGCGATCTGCTCCTGCCCGGGGCGACGCGGCGATTCCCTCGCATCGGTCAGGTACTGGCCCTGTTGAACTGGGGCGGCCTGACGTGCGCCAGCATCGTCACCTGTGTCGCCATGTTCTGGATGATTCCTGCCGCGCTGGATGCCACACTGTTGGTCCCTTCCGTTGCGGCGGCGAAGTACGCCAGCTGGTGGCTGTGCGGATTCATGCTGGCCGGCAGTTGGCGGCGCATGGCGCCAGAGGTCTTGTTGTTTTTTGTCGGCAATCTGTCCTGGACAACCGCCACCGCCGGCCTGCTTTACATGGACACCACCTCGCGCCTGTGCGCGAATTATCTGACCGATGACCAGAGCAACACCGGGACTGGCCTGGTCCTGCTGGCGCTGGTCCTGGGTGTGCTGGCGTTCCGCCAGATGATGCGGCTGGGCGCCACGCCAGCCACACTCACCGCCATCACGCCGCCAGCTGCGCCCGCACCGACGAAGGTTGCACGGTAAAGGCCCGGATCGTTCCCTCGGCCCGCGCAATGGCTTGCAAGGTGGGTGCATCCAGCGCCGCGCTCAAGTCGATGGCCGCCACGCCGATACCGCCCTGCGTCTCCAGGTGCAATTGCGACACGTTCAGGCCGCCCGTCGACAGCAGGCCATTGAGTTGCGACATGACGCCCGGCCGGTCGTGATGAATATGCACCAGGCGGCACGGCGCCCGCAGCACGCCCACCGACAGTTCCGGCAGGTTGACGCTTCCGCGCACGGTGCCAAAGAGCAGGTAGTCGCGCAGCTTCTCCGACACCTCCACCCCCAGGTTGCGCTGTGCCTCAAACGTGGAGCCCCCCACATGCGGCGTCAGGATGACGTTGTCCAGCTTGCGCAGTGGTGATTCGAACGTATCGGACTTGGAAGCCGGCTCCAGCGGAAACACGTCGATGGCCGCGCCGCGCAGCCGCCCGCTGCGCAGCGTTGCGTACAGCGCGTCGATATCGACTGCCTGACCACGCGCCAGATTGATCAGCGCCGCATCATCTTTCATCTGGGCCAGCCGGGTCCCGTCGATCAACTGCCGGGTGCGCTCGGTCTCCGGGACGTGTAGCGTGACCACATCCGATGTCCGCAGAAGCGCTTCGAGCGACACGGCCGGCACGGCATTGCCGAGCGGCAGGCAGGCCTCGATGTCGTAATAGATCACGTGCATGCCGATGGCCTCGGCCAGCAAGCCGGTCTGGGTTCCGATCTTGCCGTACCCGACGATTCCCAGCGTCTTGCCGCGCAGCTCGTTGGAACCCTTTGCGTCCTTTAGCCACGCGCCGCGCACGGCCGCAGCGTGGCGTTCCGGGACGCGGCGCAGCAGATGGATGGCGTGGCCGATCACCAACTCCGCCACGGATCGCGTGTTGGAAAACGGCCCGTTGAAGACGCCGACCCCACGTTGCGTCAGCTCGTTCAGGTCAAGGTTGTTGGTGCCCGTGCAATACGAACCCACCGCTTGCAGATGCGGGGCATGCTCCAGCACCTCGCGCGTGAGCCGGGTGCGTGAGCGCAGCCCCAGCACGTTCACATCGGCAAGCAAGGTCCGCAACTCCCCGGCATCCGGCGCGTGTTTGAGCCGGATGATTTCGATGTCGCGAATCGCTTGCAGGACCGGGGTAGCGCTGGCATGTACATCTTCCAGCAGCAACACTTTGAGACTCATTTGAACTCCAGTAAAAACAAAATCGATGATTTGCGGACACGGCAGGGTTCATGAGCTATGAACAAGAATCCCGCGCCGGCAGGGCCCTCGGCTTTCCCACTCGGGCCGCCTCGCGTGCCTCGGACACGATGGCCTCGAAGTGGGCGCCAGCCCCGAAGTAGCCGCGATAAAGCATCTTCGCAATACCCAGGGCGGCGCGTTGCAACACCACGGCGGCGGCAGGCAAAAAAAGCGCGTTCGTGCGTGAGAACCAGTAGGCGAGCCAGCGGCTGAAATGCCCGGGCGTGACACCCGGCACCGCCATGTGTCTGGCAAAAACATTGCCCTTGAAACTGCGCGTCTCCAGCATCACGGTGCACCAGAACTCGACCATGCGCGCCAGATGCGGCCCCCATCGATCTCCAATCACGGCATCGAAGGTAGGCCCAAGAATTGGATCGGCGCGCACGTCCGCGTAGAACGTGTGAACCAGCTGGATGATAAGTGCGCGGCCCGCACTGACCGGTTCAATGGCTCCGGCACGGTCCGACTGTGCTATGGCTTCGTCCATAACATTCATATTACATGAATGTTATGGAATGTGCTGAAGCACCCTGGTGCAGTGTCCCGCAGTTCTTTTAGCGGCCGCCGAAGCCGGCTCGGCTTACTCGGGGTCCAGCACCAGCACGCGTTTGAATCCGCTCGGTTCCTTCATGAGATCGGCGAGCGTATAGCGATCGAGTTCCGCATACAAGGCGTTGAACGCGCGAACCAGAACACCAGGAAGCCGGCAGACCGAAGCAATGCGGCAGCACGCCGGCTCGCCGGACAGGCATTCGACGATCGGTCCGTCCCCTTCCGCTTGCCGTACCACCTGGCCCAGACGGATCTCGTCCGGCTCCAGTGCCAGCCGCAGGCCACCACCCTTGCCACGCACCGTTTCGACCACCCCGCTGCGCGCGAGTTGATGCACCACCTTCATCAGGTGGCTTTCCGAGATGTCGTAGGCCGTGGCGATCTCCTGGATCGTTGCGAGGCGATCATCTTGCAGGGCAAGGTACATCAACACCCGCAGGCTGTAATCGGAAAAGGTCGTCAGCCGCATAAATTTGAAGATTTATTTAAAATATTGCTTTATCAAAAGGGCAGTGATATATTTAAGCAAGATTCATAATACATCTTCAAAGATTCAGTGTCCAACCTGACCCTCCGGGAAAGATCTTTCATGTCCTCTGACGCCGCACCCGCCGCCAACATCCGTAGTTGAGGTAACCGACATGACTTTTGTCGTCACCGAAGCCTGCATCAAGTGCAAGTACACCGACTGTGTCGACGTGTGCCCGGTCGATGCGTTTCGCGAAGGCCCCAACTTCCTGGCCATCGACCCAGACGACTGCATCGACTGCGCCGTGTGCGTGCCCGAATGCCCGGTGAATGCCATCTATGCCGAAGAAGACGTCCCGGCCGACCAGCAGGACTTCACCCCGTTGAATGCCGAGCTGGCCCGACTGTGGAAACCGATCACCCGGACCAAGGCGGCGCTGCCGGACGCCGACGAATGGGCCAACGTGACTGACAAGCGGGACAAACTTGAGCGCTGATATCAGGCTGCGCCCTTACCCAGTCTGTGGTATTTGCTCACTTTTTGAAAGCAACCCAATCCATGGAAGCCATCCAGCCCCACTCGCACCTGTCCCCCGATGCGCTCTATCCCTTTGATGCGCGCGGCATTGCCAAGCGGTTTCGCCATGCCGCCATCTTTGGCGCGCTCGACGCACTGCGCGCGGGTGAGACAATGCGCTTTGTCAACGACCACGACCCGTTGCCGCTGCTGCAGCAATTGCAGGCGCGCTACGCCGACGCCGTGGAGATCGCCTACCGCCAGCGCGGGCCGGATGGCGTCGTGATTGATTTCATCCGGCACTGACCATCTGCGAAACTTCGGCCGGGAGGCAACATGCAACAAAGCGATCCAATTGGACATGCAGGCCCGGACCTGTGCCAAGCCATCGTCGAGCAGGCGCCCGAAGCCATCATCTTCGCCGACCGCCAGGGTCTGATCCGTTTATGGAACGGAGGCGCGGTAAGTGTTTTTGGGCATACCGCCGATGAAGCAATGGGGCAAAGTCTGGACATCATCATCCCCGAGCGGCTGCGGCGCGCCCATTGGGACGGCTTCAATCACGCCGTGGAGACCGGGCAGCAAAAGTACGTGAATCGTGTGCTGACCACGCGCTCGATGCACAAGAACGGCGCCAGGCTGTACGTAGACCTGAGCTTCGCGCTGGTGCGCGACGGGGCCGGCGCCGTCATCGGCGCACTGGCCGTCGGCCGCGATTGCACCGCACGCTATCTGGCGGATGGTGCCCTTCGCGCGCGGCTGAAGGAACTCGAAGACAAAACCAGAGACGGCGCCTGAGCCCCCGGGAGCCTGCATCGTGAGCACAGCGTTTCCAGGTTTTCACACGCCCGCGGCGGGCACCGAAGCCCCGCTGGAGATGCTCTCGGCCTGCCATGACCGCATCACACGCCAGTGCGCCACCTTGCGCCGTCTGGTGCCGCATCTGGCGCTGCATGGCGCCGACCAGGAGGCGCGGACCGCGGCAGCCAATGTCATGCGTTACTTCGACACCTCGGCCATCCACCACCATCGGGACGAGGAGGTCGATCTGTTCCCCGCGCTGATCGAATCGATGGCCGGTTCCGATCCGGTCTGTCTGCGCCAGTTGACCGAAGGCCTCACGCTGGACCACCGCGCGCTGGAGGCGCAGTGGCAAAAGCTTCGCATCGCCCTGGCGAAGATTGCGGCGGGCGAGTCCGTTTCCCTCACATCAGACGATGTGGAGGCGTTCGCCGGCCCGTATGAACGGCACCTCGAGCGCGAAGACGCGGAATTGCTGCCGATGGCGGCGCGGCTGCTCGGCGACGACGCGCTGGCCAGCATCGGCTGCGCGATGCGCGAGCGGCGTGGTATTGGCGTTCAATTTTCGAGCAACCGCAGGACCTCGTAGCACGCTCCCATGGTGTGGTAGTCGGTCTTTCCTGCCGGGCTCTTGTCGTCGCTGATCTTTTGGTTGTCCGCGGTGAGAATCCGGAACCATGCGCCATGTCGCTGATCAACAAAATGCTTCCAGCAGTAGCGCCACAGCCTGTCGTACCAATCCCAATATTTCGCGTCGCCGGTCCGGCTGGCCAGCAACGCGGCGGCGGCAAGGCTTTCGGCTTGCACCCAGAAGTACTTGTCAGGGTCGCAGATGGCGCCATCCGGGGCGAATCCATAGTGGATGCCACCGTGCTCGTGGTCCCAGGCGTTGACCAGGGCAGCGTCGAACAACGCCTGGGCGCGGGGTGCCAGCCAGTCGCTGTCGCCGGCGAGTTGGCCCTTGTGGCGTTCGAGAATCAGCAATAGCTTGGCCCACTCGGTCAGGTGACCCGGCTGGAAACCCCAGGGCCGGAACAGGTTGTTTTTTTCGCCCTTGTTGTAGTCCTGGTCGACGGACCAGTCGGACCGATAGTGTTCCCACACCAGGTCGCCGGCCAGCGCCGCCTGGCGCACGGTGACGTGGCGCGCCAGCATTTCGGCGCGCCGCAGATAGCGCGCGTCGCCGGTGGCCTCGAAAGCCGTGATGAGCGCCTCGCACATGTGCATGTTGGCGTTCTGCCCCCGATACGGCGCCAGACCCGTCCAGTCAGGGTTCGCCTCATCCGCATAGAGGCCGTGCTGGGGCTCCCAAAAATGCGTTTCGACCAACTCGAAGACCTCTGACAAGTGTCCACTCTCCTCATCGAGGCCCGCCCTCACGGCCTGGGCGTAGGCGAGCAGCACGAAGGCCAGGCCGTAGCAGTGGTTCGTGGCGTCAATGACGGTCGTCCCGCCACTGTCCCGGCGTATCTCCCAGGCGTACCCGCCGGTGGCCGGCTGCCGATGCACATTGCGCAGGAACCGGAGGCCGTGACGCACGCCGTCGAGGTACTCGGGCCGCCTGAAGTGCCGGAAGGCCATCGCGTAGTTGAAGATGAAACGGGTGCTGCTGACGAGGTGCCGATCAGCATGGTTGTAGACCGTGCCGTCGTCCTTGAAGTAGTGATAGAAGCCGCCGATGGGATCGATGCAACGCGGATGGTAGAAATCCATCGTGCGCTGCACGTGGCCGCGCAGCACGCGGGCGTCTCTGAAATCCGGTGTCATTGGCGCGCCTTCGAACCCGGCGGGGAACATGCATCTCTTCAGGTCATCGGCAATGCGACCCCAATGGCCACGAACATGCCCCCGCAGACGCGGTTGAAAGTCTTTCCCGCCCGCTCCAGCAGCGGGCGTATGCGATGCGCCAGAAGCGCCAGCAGATACTCGACCAGAAATTCGACGCCCATGAAACTGGCGGCCATCACGATGAACTGCGCCAGCAGGTCGCGGCCCGGATCGAGGAACTGTGGCAGGAAGGCGCCATAGAACAGCAACGCCTTTGGATTCGAAACTGCCGTGAGAAAACCCTTTCGAAACATCTGCCCGCTCCGTGTATCAGCTTTAGCGGCATCAGCCTCAAGACGAATCGGCGGCGCACGCCACAGCTGGATACCCAGCCACGCGAGATACGCACCACCGACCACCTTGAGAATAATCAGGGCATCCACCGAGGCCTGCAGCACGGCGCCGATGCCCAGCATCGACAGCGCAATCAGGACCACAAAGCCGAGCACGCCACCCGATACGGTGAACAGCGTCTTGCGATGACCATGCATTGCACCATGGGACAAGGCCAGCAAGCCGTTCGGTCCGGGCGTGAGCGACAGGCCGACCGCAGCGGCAAAAAGGAGTAACCATGTGTGCAGGGCCATTGGAGCGGATCGATTTTTTGCAGACAAGGTCAGTGTACAACCGCAGGCCATAGCCACAGGTTAACCGGAGTCCTTGATGCCCCCCATTCGCGATTCAGAGCCGAGCAATGTCCGCAGCCAATTCCGGCGGAATCTCTCCATGCTATTTCGACGTGCTGAGCCTGTTTCAGGCTGCGCCCCAGACCCGCGGTACCGTGGTGCGTCGGGCCGATTGCTGGCCTTCGCGCTGGCGGGCGCCTGGGCATTGTGCGCACCGCCGGCATATGCCCTGGCGCCAACGCCGACCCCTGCAGAACACGGCATGGTGGTCACCGCCCAGCACCTGGCGAGCGAAGCCGGATTGCAAATCCTCAAGGAGGGTGGCAATGCGATCGATGCCGCGGTCGCGGTCGGCTACGCACTGGCCGTAGTCGACCCATGCTGCGGCAATATCGGCGGCGGGGGGTTCATGACGCTGCATCTGGCAAACGGGCGCAATGTCTTCATCAATTTCCGAGAGCGCGCGCCGCTCAAGGCCTCCCGCAACATGTACCTGGATGGCGCCGGCAATGTGGTCCCGGGCCTGAGCACGCGTGGCTATCTCGCGGTAGGCGTGCCGGGCACGGTGCTCGGACTCGATACAGCCTTGAAGCAATACGGCACCATGACCCGCAAGCAAGTCATGGAGCCGGCGATCGCATTGGCCGAACAGGGCTATGTATTGCAGCCCGGCGATGTTGCGATCCTGACCGGCGGCGGCCGTCATGGCGACCTCGACGCATTGAGCGGGCCAAGCGAGCTGTTCGCGCAGCAACCTAACATCGCCAGCATCTTTCTGAAACGAGGCAAGGCGCTCAAGGCCGGTGACCGGCTGGTGCAGAAGAATCTGGCCCGCACCCTGCGCCTGATCGAGCGCGACGGCCCCGACGCGTTCTACAGGGGACCGATTGCCCGGCAGATCGTGCGGGCCAGTGAACGGCATGGAGGGCTGCTTCGCATGACCGACTTCCGGAGCTACACGGTCGAGCAAAGCACGCCCATCGAGTGCGACTATCACGGCTACCACGTGATCTCGGCGCCCCCGCCGAGTTCGGGCGGCACCACACTGTGCGAGATCCTGAATATCATCGAGCCGTACCCGCTCGCCAGGCTCGGCTTCCATTCGGCGCAAGCGACCCACGACATGGTGGAGGCGATGCGTCACGCCTATGTGGACCGCAACACCTTGCTGGGCGACCCGGACTTCGTCAAGGCGCCGCTGGGCATGCTGCTGTCCAGGGACTACGCAGCCAGGCTGCGCGAGGCAATTCTCCCGAACCGGGCCACGCCATCCGACCAGGTCAAACCCGGCGTGGCGCCGCACGAGGGAACCAACACCACTCACTACTCCATCGTGGACTCCAAGGGCAACGCCGTTTCGACGACCTACACCCTCAACAGCTATTTTGGTGCGGTGGTGATGGCCGGCAACACCGGATTTTTCCTGAACGACGAGATGGACGATTTCACTTCCAAGTCCGGGGTACCGAATCTGTATGGCCTGGTGCAGGGCGAAAACAACGCCATCGCGCCCGGCAAACGTCCCCTGAGTTCCATGGCACCCACGATCGTGACCCACAACGGCAAACTGTTCATGGTGTTCGGCAGCCCCGGAGGCTCGCGCATCATCACGATCGCGCTGGAAACATTCATCAATGTGGTCGACTACGGCATGAACATCCAGCAAGCCGTCGATGCGCCGCGCTTTCATCACCAGTGGGAACCGGATGTGATCCAGTACGAGCCGCTCGCCTTCTCGGACAAGACCATGGCCGAACTGCGCGACATGGGCTACAAGCTCAAGGCCTATGCCCCGTGGGGCTCGGCCGAAGCGATCCTGGTAGATTCCGCCACGGGGCTTCTGTATGGCGGGGTCGATGACCGGCGTCCCGGCGGGGCTGCCATGGGTTATTGATTCGCCGCCCCGTTATTCGACGGTGACACTTTTTGCCAGATTTCTGGGCTTGTCGACGTCAGTCCCGCGCGCGCAGGCCGTGTGATACGCCAGCAGTTGCAGCGGCACCACGTGCAGCAGCGGTGACAGCGCACCATAGTGCTCCGGCATGCGGATGACGTGGATGCCTTCGGCGCTCTCGATGCGGCTGTCGGCATCGGCCAGCACGTAGAGCACGCCCCCGCGCGCGCGCACCTCCTGCATGTTGCTCTTGAGCTTTTCCAGCAGCGCGTCGTTCGGTGCGACGGTCACCACCGGCATGGCGCTGGTGACCAGCGCGAGCGGGCCATGCTTGAGCTCGCCGGCGGGGTAGGCCTCGGCGTGGATGTAGCTGATCTCCTTGAGCTTGAGCGCGCCTTCGAGCGCGATCGGGTAGTGCAGGCCGCGCCCGAGAAATAGTGCGTTTTCCATTTTGGCGAAGTCTTCGGCCCAGCTGATGACTTGCGGCTCCAGCGCCAGCACGGCGGCCAGCGCAGCCGGCAAGTGGCGCATGGCTTTCAGGTGCGCCGCTTCCTGCTCGTCATCCAAACGCCCCTTGGCCTGCGCCAGCGCCAGCGTCAACAAAAACAGGCCCGCCAGCTGCGTGGTGAAGGCCTTCGTGGACGCCACACCGATCTCGACACCGGCGCGTGTGATGTAGGCCAGCTTGCATTCGCGCACCATGGCCGAGGTGGCGACGTTGCAGATGGTCAGGGTATGGGCCATGCCCAGCGACTGCGCATGGCGTAGCGCGGCCAGCGTGTCGGCGGTCTCGCCCGACTGCGTGATCGTGACGACCAATGTCTTTGGGTTCGGCACGGAGTCGCGGTAGCGGTATTCGCTGGCCACCTCGACCTGCGTGGGCACCCTGGCGATGCTCTCCAGCCAGTACTTGGCCACGCAGCCGCTGTAGTAGCTGGTGCCGCAGGCCAGGATCAGCACCGAGTCGATGTCCTTGAAGGTGCGGTGCGCGCCCTCGCCGGGACGGTGATTTCCCAAGGCTTCGAACAGCTCGGGCACGATGCCCTGCACGCCTTCGAGCGTGTCGGCGATGGCGCGCGGCTGCTCAAAGATTTCTTTTTGCATGTAGTGGCGGTACGGCCCCAACTCGGCCGCACCACTGTGCGCATGCACGGTCTTAACCTCGCGTTGCACGGGCTTGTGGGACTTGTCCACGATCCAGTACTTGCCGAGCTGCACATCGACCACGTCGCCCTCTTCGAGGTAGACGATCTGGTCGGTCACGCCGGCCAGCGCCATGGCGTCGCTGGCCAGGAAGTTCTCGCCGCCCTCGCGCCCCACCCCGAGAATCAGCGGCGAGCCCGCGCGCGCACCGATCACGCGGTGCGGCTCGTCCTTGCAGAACACCGCAATCGCGTAGGCGCCGTGCAGCCGCGGCAAAGCCAGTTTCACGGCTTCGAACAGGTCGCCGTCGTACAGCGAGTCGATCAGGTGGGCGATGACTTCGGTATCGGTCTGGCTGGCAAACCCATAGCCTTTGGCCTGCAGCCTGGCGCGCAGTTCGTCGTGGTTTTCGATGATGCCGTTGTGCACCAGGGCGATGCGGCCGGGTTTGGACGCAGCGTCAGCACCTGGCCCGTGGCTGAAATGCGGATGCGCGTTGTGCACCGCCGGCGCGCCATGTGTGGCCCAGCGCGTGTGGGCGATGCCGGTGCTGCCCTGCAGGTGCCCGGCACTGACCTGTTCCAGCAGTTCCGCCACGCGGGAGGTGCTGCGCGCCCGTTTCAGGCCATGGTCGTACACCGCGACGCCGCACGAGTCGTAACCGCGGTACTCCAGCCGCTGCAGGCCCTGCACAAGAATGGGGACGATGTTGCGGTTCGAGACCGCGCCGACGATGCCGCACATGAACTACTCCCGGATGGATTTGGTGCATGGATGGTAGATTCGTTAGTGAAAAATTAAATTTCTAATTTCTATATTTTTAGAAATTAAATTAATATCCATTTTCAACTAGAAATTAGCTTTTATAGAATTTGATTTTATGGAACAAATATCCATCGATGAAACCGACTCTCGATTGCTCGATCAACTCCAGCGCGACGCGTCGCTGAGCAATCAGGCGCTCGCCCAGCGCGTGCATGTGTCGCCACCCACCTGCCTGAGGCGCGTCCGGCGTCTGACCGAGGCGGGCCTGATCGAGCGCCAGATCGCCGTCCTCAGCGCCGACCGTCTCGCGCCGATTCTGGGCTTCGGGCTCACCGCCATCGTCGAAATCACGCTGGACCGGCAGGACGCGGAACGCCTCGCCGCCTTCGAGGCGCGCGTTGCGCTCGACGAGGCCGTGCAGCAGTGCTATCGCGTCTCGCCCGGGCCCGACTTCTGTCTGGTGGTCGCTACGGCCGACATGCCCGGCTATCTGGCGCTGGCGCAGCGCCTGTTCACTGCGGATGCCAATGTGCGCAACGTCAAGGCATTTTTCAGCGTGCAGCGCAGCAAGTTCCAGCCTGCGGTGCCGCTGGCGCACCGTGGCCCCGCGTGAGCCGACAGAGGACCTTCCTGGACCCAAAAATAGGCCCAATCCGCCAACTTTGCCACACCATCGCGTGAAAAATGTGCGCCGCACCTATAGGCAACGACCGGGGTTCCACCGAAAATTCGAGAAACTATTCGAGCAAGAGGGGTGGTCATGCAACCAGTCTGGATTTGGGCGGTGCCGATTGTGGCGCTGTTGCTTGCGGTACTGCTGTACTTCAAGTTCATGCGAACGTCCTCAACGCGTGACGACCGCTACACCTCGGAGGCGCTGCTGACCCCTGCGCAGGCAGATCTGCTGTACTACCTGCAAACGGCCTTCCCGGGGCAGGCCGTGCTGGCGAACGTGCCGCTGAACAAGATCGTCACGATTCGCCGGGCCGCTGCCAGGCACCGGGCCCAGGACCAGCTCGATTCACTGCAAGTCGACTTTGCCGTATGCGACAAGGGGGGCAAGGCCGCCTTTGTGTTCGACGTGGAAGCCTACCGTACGAGCGATGCCCGTTTGGCGCAGCACAGCGAAGCGGAGAAAAACCGGATCCTCAAGTCGGCCGGGGTTCGCCTGATCTACATCAAGGACACCACCCGCAGCATGCCCTCGCCCGAGGAGTTCCGCATGAAGCTCTCGCTCGCGACCCTGAGCCGCTCGGAACGGGCAGCGCAGCAACGGAGTGTTCGCCAGGAACTGGAGATCAATATTTCCAGGGGCGACAAGAACTTCAAGCCTTCCGGGTTCAGGGAATCCGAGGTCATGGGGATGTCACGGTTGATGGGCCTGGGCCCAGACTCGCAAGACAGCACGCTGGACCCCTGGGCCATGAGCCGCAACTGAGCGGCGCAGGTACCGAAAAGACCGCTTCGGGTCATTCCTTCTTCGCCGGCCGCTGCCAGCCGGCCAGGCTCACCTGCCGGCCGCGCGCCACGGTCAGAACGCCGGGCGGCGTGCTGGCGGTGATGGTCGAACCGCCCCCCACGGTGCCGCCCGCGCCGATCGTCACCGGCGCCACCAGCACGCAGTTGCTGCCGATATGCACGTCTGCCTCGATCACGGTGCGCTGCTTGTTGGCGCCGTCGTAGTTGGCGGTGATGCTGCCGGCGCCGTAGTTCACGCGCTCGCCCACGCTGGTGTCGCCCAGATACGCCAGGTGATTCGCCTTGGCGCCCCTGGCGAGGGTCGAATTCTTCACTTCGACAAAATTTCCGATATGGACCTCGGCGCTCAGATGCGCGCCGGGACGCAGCCGTGCAAAGGGTCCGATCAGCGCGCCCGCGCCGATTTCCACCTGGTCCTGCGCGCCCTGCGGCCCGCCCTGGATGTGCGTGAACGGATGGATCACCGCACCGGCCGCGATCTGGGTGTTGGCGATCACGCAATTCGCGCCGATCTTCACGCCCTCGCCCAGGCTCACTCGCCCCTCGAACACACAATTCACATCGATCTCCACGTCCTGCGCACACGCCAGCGTGCCGCGCAGATCAAAGCGCGCCGGGTCCGCCAGGCGCACGCCCTGTTCCATCAGCGCACGCGCCTGCTGCAGCTGATATGCGCGCTCGAGTTCGGCCAGCTGCAGCGGGCTGTTCACGCCGGCCACCTGCAGCGCATCGACGATCCGGTGCGCCATGACCGGCACACCGTCGGCCACGGCCATTTTGACGATGTCGGTCAGGTAGTACTCGTGCTGCGCGTTTTGGTTGTCCAGCCGCGCCAGCCAGGCACGCAGACGGCGCGCCGGCACGGCCATGATGCCGCTGTACACCTCGGTGATGGCGCGCTGCGCTTCGCTCGCGTCCTTGTGCTCGACAATCGCCTGCACCGACGCGCCGCGGCGCACGATGCGCCCGTAACCCGCGGGGTCGGCGAGCGTCACGGTCAACAGGGCCAGTTGCTCACCACCGCCCGCCTCGATCAGGGCGCGCAGGGTCTCCTGGCGGATCAAGGGCACGTCGCCCGAGAGCACCACGACCACGCCGTCGTCGGGCAGCACCGGCAGTGCCTGCTGCACCGCGTGTCCCGTGCCCAGTTGCGGCTCCTGTCGCACGAAATTTATATCAAAAGTGGCTGTAGCCCTTGTTGCACCTTGGCAATGCGCTTCGACTTCAATAGCGCCATGACCTGTCACCACGACCACGTGGCGTACCTGCAGGCCGGCGGCCGTGTCGATCACATGGTCCAGCAGCGCGCGCCCGGCCAAGCGGTGCAGCACCTTGGGCAGTTTGCTTTTCATGCGCGTGCCTTTGCCGGCGGCCATGATGACCACGTCCACGGGCCTTTGCGTCGCGCCGTTCCCCGAAATTTCTGTCATGTTTTGTTCCTGTCTTGCCTGCCCGGATTATCCAGCCGGCGCCGGGTGTGGCCGCGGCGCATGAAAAAAGGGGCACATGGCCCCTTTGCGATCGATACGCCCAACGCCTGCGGTTAAAAGCCTTGGATTCCGGGTCAAGCCCGGAATGACAGCCACTTGGACACGCGGCTCGATCGCTACGCCTGCAGAGCAGCCCACATCTCCTTGTCGCGCGCCGCGGTCCAGATGCGCGGGTTCTTGATGCCGCTGGCCTCGTCAAAGGCGCGGCTCACGTCGAACGGCAGGCAGTGCTCGTAGATGGGCACCTGGCCGAAGATCGAATCCATGCTTTTGCGCGTGTGCGCCATGGCGGCCTTCAGGTCCATCTTGGCGGCGGCCGCTTCCTTGCCACAGCGGTACAGCGTTTCCACCCAGCGGCGGGTGTAGTCGAGCGCCTTGTTGACGTTGGCGTTTCCCTTCATGGCTTCGCCGCGTCCCGGCACAATGGCCTCGGCCTTCAGGGCGCGCAGGGCTTCGAGCGTGGCGGGCCATTCCTGCAACTGGGCGTCGCCGGTGTAGACGCCGGCCTCGTACTCGACCAGATCGCCCGAGAACAGTACCTTCTCTTCGGCCACCCAGGCAATGGTGTCGCCGCGCGTATGGCCGTAGCCGGGTTGCCAGATCTGCGCCTTGACGCCGCCCAGGTCCACGGTGAGCTTGCCCGGCACTTCGCCCCGGGTGGCGTCGCCGCCGCCGATCACCAGCGTCGGCCAGGTCAGGCCGGGCACGCCCTCGGCGCCGCGGAACAGGCGCGGAAAGCGCTCCATCTCGCTTTGCATGTCCTCCTTGCCGCGCTCGATAATGAGGTCCAGCGTGCCCTGGCTCGCGATGACTTCGGTCGCGCCTTCGGCCACATAGGCGCTGGCGCCGAGCACGCGCACGGCGTGGTAGTGGGTCAGCAGCACGTACTTGATGGGCTTGTCGCTGACGGTGCGGATCTTCGCGATCAGGTCCTGCGCCATGGCCGGCGTGGCAGTCGTGTCGCTGACCATGATGAACTTGTCGCCGATGATCACGCCCGAATTGGGGTCGCCCTCGGCGGTGTAGGCCCAGCAATGGGCGCTGAGCTGCTCGAAGGTGATTTTCTTGTCAGCCAGGTCGGCCTGGCTGGCAAAGGCTTTTGTTGGGGCGCTGGGCATAGGGAGGCTCCTGTAAATGGGCAATGGCGAAAGAGGCGCAAATCGAGCGCTGCGTCTTGATTAGCCGGGAATTTTACCTAATCGTAATCAATTACGCATTGTTGAATTCTTTTCCAGCCATGACCCGGTCGTTCAAGCTGCGGCGAGCCCGTGTTCGAGCAGGCCGATCACCTGTTCGGCAAACGCGGCGTAGCTCATGGCGCCACCGGGGCGCAGCCAGGTGAAGGTCCAGTTGATCATGCCGAACAGCATCATGGTCTGCGCGGTCTGGTTCGCGGCATTCACGCGCTGCGGGTAGGCGCGGCGCAGAAACCGCGTGACGGCGGAGACCACATCGCGCTGGCGGTTCAGGATCAGATCGCGCTGCGAAACGGCAGGCACCGCACCGGATGCATCGGTGGCGCCGGGCAGGAACTGGGTCGCGTGCAGCAGGGCCACATGGCGCGTGGCGGAGGTCTCGTATTCCTGCAGAAAATCGCGAACCAACTCGTGCAGCGCCGCGCGGTCGTCCAGACTGCGGCGCTGCGCCGTCGCTTCGACCTGCCCGATGATCGCCAGCAGGCGCTGGGTGTAGCGGTCCAGCAGGTCAAAAAGGATCGCATCCTTGCCGCTGTAGTAGTGGTACAGCCGTGCCTTCGAGGTGCCGATGGCGGCCGCGATATCGTTCATGCTGGCGGCCGGATAGCTGCGGTCGGCGAAGCACTGCGCCGCAATATCCAGGATTTCGTCCCGCTTGAGTTCGTGCGAGGCGGATTTGGGGCGGGCCATGTTGGCATTTTGCCAGCACAGGCGTATGGTGCCGGCCATGCCGAGCACCAACCAGGACTTTGCCGAGTATTGCTGCGAGCTGCTTGCCAGCGTGGGCCCCTGCGTGGCGCGGCGCATGTTCGGCGGCTGGGGCATCAGCACCGGGGGCCTGACTCTGGCCCTCATGACCAATCTGGGCCGGGGCGATCAACTCTGGCTCAAGGCCGACGACGAGAGCCGTGCGCACTTCGAGGCCGCAGGCTGCGAGCGCTTCACCTACGCCGTGCGCGGCGTGCCCAAAAGCATGAACTACTACAGCGCGCCGCAGGACGCAATGGAGTCGCCGCAGTTTATGGCGCCCTGGGCCCGGCTCGCGCTCGAATCAGCACTGAAGGCCAGTTCAGCCCGCGCCGGGCTTGTACGAGCAGCTACCAGATCAAGAGTAAAACCGGCAAAACCCATGGCCAGGCGGGCAGCGGCGCCGGCCGCACGGCCCAGCGCCCGGCGCAAATCGCCCAAAGGTTGAGCCACGGCGACGCGCCAGCCACGGGCCGCAGGACGCGCGGCGGCAGCCTGCGGATCCCAGTTGAACCAGGCCGGCGCCTGGCTCGCCGCATCCCAGGCTTCGAGCACCACCCGCTGCCCCGCGCGCAAGGTCAGCGATTCGCCGGGGAGCAGGAAATGGTCGCCCAGCTCGTTGCCCCGACCGCGGTGCGGTCCTTGCAACGTGGCCCAGATCTGGCCGTGCGCCACGCTCAGTACACCCGCCTCGTGCGGGCGCATCGTGACGGCGCGGCCGGCGTCCAGCCTCCAGCTGCACGGCAGCGCGGCGCTGACAGCGGAGGGTTCCGTTGGCAGTGTGTTTTGCGAGGTCATGGCGTGCTCCAAATCAATTAATCGGGAATGAATGATCGTCGCCAAGGCCTTGGCAGTCCAATGAAAACGCAGTACGCTATTGATACCGGATTCGCATTAATTGACACCCACCCCTCCTCCCGCCTCATGCAGTCGGCACCGACCCATTTGCGCACGCGCCCGATCTCGGCGGGACATATGCGCGCGCTCGAAGCCGTTGCGCGGCACCTGAATTTCCGCGCTGCGGCGGACGAACTCGCGTTGACCCAATCGGCCGTGAGCCGGCAAATCCAGGCGCTGGAGGACGAGGTCGGCGTTGGCCTGTTCTTGCGCCATACGCGCGCGGTGGAACTGACCAGCGCGGGCGCGCAATTGCTGCGCGCGGTGCTGCCATCGCTGGAGCGCATCGACGGCGCGGTGCGGCAGATCCGGCGCACCGCCGGCCGCAAGAGCGTGGCCATCACCACCTGGGCCTCGTTTGCGTCGATGTGGCTGATCCCGCGGCTGGAAGCGTTCCAGAGCGACCACCCCGACATCGACATCCGTATCGACGCGAGCGACCACGCGGTGGACATGGAAACCGCCGATATCGACATTGCGCTGCGCTACGCCTTGCCCGCCAACGTGCCGGCGAATGCCATCCGCCTGTTTGGCGAGCAGCTCACGCCGGTGGCGAGCCCCTGGCTGCTCAAGAGCGGGCACGCGCTCACGCGCGGTGAAGACCTGGCTCATTTCGCGCTGATCGAAGCGGGCGACGCGGACCGCACCCAACATGCCGGGCAACTGACCTGGCGGCGCTGGTTCGACGCCTACCATTTCAGCAAGCTCGAACCCAAGCGCTGGCTGTACTTCAACTATGCCAGCCAGATTGCCCAGGCCGCCCTCACCGGCCAGGGCGTGGCGCTGGCGCGCATGCCGCTGGTGGCCGACAGTCTGGCCAGCGGCGATCTGGTGGAGGTGCTGCCTGACATGCGGCTCGAATCCCCGATGGTGTGCTGGATGCTGGTGGGCCCGCGCAGCGCGTCACGGCCCGAAATCCGGGCGTTTTCCGACTGGATGCTGCTGCAGGCGGCGCAAACACGCGAGGCCGTGGGCGACGGCCCCGATCCGGACACGATCGACCATCCCGAATGAGGTGCCGCGCCGCGTGCAGGCGCGGCGTCTGTTCAACGGGCCCCGGCGGCCTCCTGCGGCCGGCTCGCCTGATTCAACTGCTCGATCGCCGCGGCATCCAGCGTCAGGTGAGCAGCCGCGACCAGTTCCGCTAATTGCGTCAGTGACGTGGCGCTGGCGATCGGCGCGGTGATGCCCGGACGCGCAATCTGCCAAGCGAGCGCTACGCGTGCCGGCGTTGCAGACAGGCGCGCCGCGACCTCATCCAGCGCAGCGAGAATGCGCGTGCCGCGTGCGCCCAGGTATTTTGCGACGGCATACCCACGCGGGCTCTTGCGCAGATCGGCCCGCCACCGGTATTTGCCGGTCAGAAAACCGCTCGCCAGTGCTGAGAAATTGATCACGCCGATCTCCTGCATCCGGCAAAGCGGCTCCAGAGTTGCCTCGTAGTCCGCGCGGTCGTACAGGTTGTACAGCGGCTGCAGGCTTTCGTAGCGCGGCAGACCTTGCAACCGGCTCACCTCGAGCGCCTGCGCGAGCCGCGGCGCGCTGTAGTTGGACGCGCCGATCGCGCGCACCTTGCCCTCGCGGATCAGTTCGCCATAGGTGGCCAGCGTGTCGGCCAGCGGCGTGTCGGCATCGTCGTCGTGCGACTGGTACAGGTCGATGCAGTCGGTTTGCAGCCGGCGCAGCGAATCCTCCACCGCGCTTCGGATGTATGTGGGCGCCAGTCCCTTGCGGCCGGGTCCCATCTCCTTGCCGACCTTGGTGGCCAGCACCACCCGGCCGCGATTGCCGCTGCGCTTGAACCACTTGCCCAGAATCGTCTCGGACTCGCCGCCGGCGTGGCCCGGTACCCAACACGAATACACGTCCGCCGTGTCGATGAAATTGAAACCGGCATCCACCCAGGCGTCCAGCAACGAGAACGAGGTGGCTTCGTCCACGGTCCAGCCGAATACATTGCCGCCGAACGCCAGTGGCGAGACTTGCAGGCCGGATCGGCCCAGGGGACGCTTGTTCATGAATTTTTCCTTGCGGGTTTCACTTGAAAAGAAGTGGTATCAAACCGGCCACACCACGCCGTTGTCGTTCAGGATAGCGTCCAGCGGCATGTCGTGCGCTTCGGGTTCGAAGTCGTCGATGAAGCCCTGGGTATAACCCAGCCCGACGGTGAAAGGCCGGGGGCGCAGCGCCGCCAGCGTGCGGTCGTAAAAACCGCCACCGTAGCCCAGCCGGTAGCCGCCCGCGCCGTAGCCCAGGCACGGCACGAACAGCAGGGTCGGCGCCACCGCCTCGGTGTCCCTGGGCTTGGGGATGTCATACGCGTCTTCCTGCATCGGGCAGCCCGGATACCAGGCGTGGAACGTCAGGGTCTTGTGCACCCGGTCCACCACGGGCAGGCCAATGCGCTTCATGTTGGGGCCGCCCTGCAGCTCGCCGTCTTCCTTCCAGCGATGCAGCGCGGGCAGCGGGTCGAACTCGCCCTTGATCGGCCAGTAGGCGCCAATCACGGTATCGGGGCGCCCGACCAGCCAGATCCGCATGACGCGCTGGAGCAGGTCCGCGCGCTGCAGACGGTCCGGCATGTTCAGCCGCTCCTCGATCAACGCCCGTCGCACCGCTAATTTGTCCATAATTCCCCCATGCACTTCTCCAAGATTCTGACACCGGCGCTGTTCGTTCCCCTGATCGCCGGTGTCCTGCTCGCGGCCGTGCCGCCCGCACAGGCCCAAGCCGGCAGCGACGATGTGATTCTCGAAATGAATCAGGCCTTCAAGGCAGGCAACACGGCGGCACTCACGGCGCTGCTGCCCATGGCCCAGGGGAATCCGCTGGAGCCCTGGGCGGCCTACTGGGAGCTGAAGGCGCGGCTGGAAACCGCCAGCCCGCAGGAAGTGCAGGACTTCTTCACGCGCTACGCGGGCACGTACCAGGAGGACCGGCTGCGCAACGACTGGCTGCTGCTGCTGGGGCAGCGCCGCGATTGGGACGCCTTTTCCGCCAACTACGCCAAGTTCCGCATGCGCGACGACCCCGAGGTGCGGTGCTACGCGTTGCTGATCGAGCAGATGACGAGCGCCACGCCCCCGCCGACCCTGGCCGCGCAGGTGCGCAAGAACTGGTACTCGCTGCACAAGGCCGATGACGGCTGCACCCTGGCGGCCGCCACGCTGATCGGGGCGAAAAAAATGCCGGCGCTCGATGCCTGGCGCAAGGCCCGCATGGGCATGGCCACGGACCGGCTGACCATGGCCGGCAACGCGGTCGAAATCGTCGCCCCCGAGGTGCTTGACCAGGTCGCCATCATCGGCAAGAGCCCGGCCCGGTTCCTCGCGATCCGCGCCTCCGCCCGGTCCCCGGTGGACCGGCAACTGGTGGTGCTGGCGCTGGTGCGGATGGCCGCGAACGACCCGGACGCCGCCGCGGACCAGCTGCGCAGCCCATGGGGCCCGCGGTTGAACAGCGAGGAACGCGACTGGGTCTGGGGTTTCATCGGCCGGCAGGCCGCGACCCGCCTGAGCGACGATGCGCTGGAGTACTACGGCCAGGTCAGCAACGACAGCAACCTGACGGACGACATGCTGGCCTGGAAGGCCCGCGCCGCGCTGCGGGCCGGCCAATGGCGAGCCGTTCTCTCGACCATCGACGCCATGGGCCCGGCGCAGCGCGACGAGGTCACGTGGGTGTACTGGAAGGCGCACGCCCTGCTGACCACCCTGAGCGCAGCGCAGCGCAACGACCCGGCGTCGCCGCGCCGCCTTGAAGCCACCGCGTTGCTGCAGGGCATCGCGGGGCCGAGCGGGTTCTATCCGCAACTCGCGCTGGACGATCTGGGTCAGCGCGTGACCGTGCCGCCCCTGCCGGTGCCACCCACCGCGCAGGAAAAGGCCGCCGCGCTGCAGGACCCGGGGTTGATGCGCGCCCTGTATGCGATCGGGCTCGGGCTGCGCAGCGAAGGGGTGCGCGAATGGAACTACACCACCAACCTGCAAACGCCGGGCGGCATGAGCGACCGCGAGCTGCTGGCCGCCGCCGATCTGGCGTGCGAGCGGCACGTGTGGGACCGCTGCATCAACACGAGCGAGCGCACCAAATCGTTCATGGACTTCGACCAGCGCTTTCCCATGCCGCAGGAGCAGGCCGTGGTGAAACGCGCGCGCGAGATCCATATCGATCCGGCCTATGTTTATGGCCTGATCCGGCAGGAAAGCCGCTTCATCGTCGACGCGCGCTCCGGCGCCGGTGCCTCGGGCCTGATGCAGATCATGCCCGGCACGGCGCGCTGGACGGCACGCAAGATCGGCATGACCGACTTCACGACCGATCAGATTGCCGACCAGGACACCAATATCGCCATCGGCACGGCGTATCTCAAGCTGATCCTGGACGACTTCGACAATTCCATGCCGCTGGCCGCAGCCGCCTATAACGCCGGCCCCGGGCGGCCGCGCAAATGGCGCAACGGCCCGGTGCTGGACGGCGCCATCTGGGCGGAAAACATACCGTTTGGCGAAACCCGCGAATACGTCAAGAAGGTGCTGGCCAACACCACCGATTACGCGGCCATCCTGACCGGCCAGCCGCAATCCCTGCGGGCCCGGCTGGGCACGGTGGGGCCGCGTGCGGCGGATGAGCCGGATCCCGTCAAGGATTTGCCCTGAACGAAGCCGCAGAGTTACGGGATCACCGCATTCACCGCGGAACCCGTGGCCTTGACGCCCGTGGTCACCACGGTCGCGCCTGTGCTGACCACGGCACTACCCACCGAGACGGCGGCACTGCCCACGGTCACGACGGCACAGCCACTGCACAGCGCGATGGTGCAATACATCGACCACCGGCAGGCTGTGCCCAGTCCGTGCATGAAATGTTCTTTGCGGGTCATCATGTGAATGTCCCGATTATCAGGGCGGGAGCGCCCGCAAATGCTTCGGATTGTGAAGGCAACCCGGACCCGCTATAAACCGCTGGCAGGCGCCCGCGCGCGATTCGAGCAAAATCAAACACCATGAACAAAATACTGATCCTCGGCGGCGCCGGATTCGTCGGCAGCCATCTGTGCGAAAAATTGACCCGTCTGGCATGGCGCAGCACCGTGCCGACGCGGCGGCGGGCGGCCGCACAGCATCTGTGGATGCTGCCACTGGTCGACGTGTTCGAGGCCGATATCCATGACGAGGCCGCATTGACGCGCCTCGTGGCGGGGCACGATGCCGTGGTGAACCTGGTCGGCATGCTGCACGGCAGCGCGGCCGGATTCGACCGGGTGCATGTGCAACTGGCCCAAGAACTGGCTCGCGCCTGCGCGGCCACCGGCGTACGCCGCGTGCTGCACGTCAGCGCACTGGGCGCCGGTGCCGATGCGCCGTCGATGTACCAGCGCAGCAAGGCCGGTGGCGAGGAGGCCCTGCGCGCAGCCGACCTGGATCTGACGGTGCTGCGCCCCAGCGTGATGTTTGGCCCGCAAGACCGGTTTCTGAACCTGTTTGCCGGTCTCCAGCAAAAATTCCCGGTGATCCCGCTGGCAGGTGGCGCCACGAAATTCCAGCCCGTCTGGGTGGAAGACGTGGCCAGTGCCCTGGTCGCGTGCCTGCAGGAGCGCAGCCGCATTGGCCAGACTTACGAGGCCTGCGGCCCGCAGGTGCTGACGCTGCGCGAGCTGGTGCAGCTGGCGGGTCGGCTGGGCGGACGCGAGCGCCCCGTGCTGCCGCTGCCGATGGCGCTGGCGCGCCTGCAGGCGCTGCTGATGGAATGGGGCCCGGGCGAGCCGCTGATCAGTCGCGACAATCTCGATTCGATGAAGGTGGACAACGTTGCGAGCGGCCAGGTTCCCGGACTGCAGGCGCTGGGCATCAGCCCGAGTTCCGTCTCGGCCATTGCGCCGACCTACCTGAACGCTCCCGGACTGGAAGGCGAGCTGCTGGCCATGCGCCGCACCGCGGGGCGTTTTTGAAGTCTCGCGCGCACATCAATGGACCCGGCGTTTTTCATTAATGCACGCGCTGCGCCGCGGTAGCATGAGGCCCTGGAGGTCATCATGCTCAAGCTCTACATCGGCAACAAGAACTATTCATCCTGGTCCATGCGGCCCTGGGTGCTGCTCAAACAGGCAGGCATCGACTTCGAAGAAGTGAAGGTGCTGTTCGATTCATTCGACCCGGGCTCGAATTTCAAGGTCGCGCTGGACGGTGTCACCCCGGCGGGCAAGGTGCCGGTGCTGCTGGACGATGGTTTCGCGGTCTGGGACACGCTGGCCATTGCGGAATACGCGGCCGAGAAATTTCCGGGCAAACACCTGTGGCCGCGCGACGCGCAGGCACGGGCGCGCGCGCGCAGCCTCTGCGCCGAGATGCATTCCGGCTTCGCGGCGCTGCGCAGCAACTGCGGCATGAACATCGAGGCCTCGCTGCCGCAGATCGGCCAGCTTGCCTGGCGCGACAAGCCCGCCGTGCGCGCCGACGTGCAGCGCCTCGTCCGCATGTGGAGCGAGCTGCTCGCGCAGCATGGCGGGCCCCTGCTGTTTGGCGACTTCAGCATCGCCGACGCCTATTTCGCACCGGTGTGCATGCGCATCAAGACCTATGCGCTGCCGGTGCCCACCGAGATCGCCGCCTACGTCGAGCGCGTGCGCGCGCTGCCCGGCGTCAAGGCCTGGATCGATGACGCCCTGGCCGAGCAGGATTTTCGCCAGTTCGAGGAGCCGTATCGGCTATCCCGGTAGTTTGTCCGCGCACCGGTAAACTGCCGGCCATGCAGATTTACATGGTCGGCGGTGCGGTACGAGATGCCTTGCTCGGCCTGCCCGTGCAGGATCACGACTGGGTGGTCGTGGGCGGCACGCCCGAGGCCATGGCGGCGCAGGGCTTTTTGCCGGTGGGCCGCGACTTCCCGGTGTTCCTGCATCCGCAAACGCACGAGGAATACGCGCTGGCGCGCACCGAGCGCAAGACCGCGCGCGGCTACCACGGGTTTCACTTCCACGCGGGGCCGGACGTGACACTGGAGCAGGACCTGGCCCGGCGCGACTTGACTATCAATTCAATAGCTATCAAGCAAGACCTCGAAACGGATTCCGGCCTGTTTCATATAGATCCTGCGCGCCTAATCGACCCTTGGGACGGCCAGCGGGACTTGCACCGCAAGATCTTTCGCCACATCACCGACGCGTTTCGCGAAGACCCGGTGCGCATCCTGCGCGTGGCGCGTTTCGCGGCCCGCTTCACGGACTTTCATGTGGCGCCCGAGACCATGGCCCTGATGCAGGACATGGTGCGCCAGGGCGAGGTCGATGCGCTGGTGCCGGAGCGGGTCTGGCGGGAGCTGGCCCGGGGCCTGATGGAAAACAAGCCCTCGCGCATGTTCGACGTGCTGCGCGAATGTGGCGCGCTCGCGCATCTGCTGCCCGAGGTCGATCGTCTCTGGGGCATGGCGCGGCCTGCGCCGCATTACTCGGCACTCGACGCCGGTGTGCACCTGATGCGGGTCCTGGACACCTCCGCGCAACTGGGCGCCCCCGTGGCGGTGCGCTTCGCCTGCCTG
>SCRU01000068.1 GCA_004323695.1 Burkholderiaceae bacterium | reverse complement strand
GCCGGCGTCATGATGTCGGCACCATTGATGGTTTGTCCCGCCTTGGCCGCATCGTCGTCGATAAATCCGAGCAGCACGAACTGCCGCGCCACCCCCAGCGCCAGCGCGGTCTGCACCCCGGCCTCGCCCGCGCCATAGATCAGCATGCGCCCCTCGGCATGGCGCTTTTTGCCACCCACACCGGCCAGCCAGAAGCGGGCCATAGCACGGCTGGTGCCCACCAGCAGCAGGAACAGCAGGGGCTGGATCAACCCCAGCGTGCGCGGCACGCCCGTCCACTTGACATACAGCAGCACGCCAAAAAACAGGGCGGCGTAGAGCACGATGGCCCTGGCTGTGCTGGCCATGGCCGCCAGCCCGGTGTAGCGGAAGATGGCGCGGTACAGCCCGAAACGAATGAAAATGGGCACCGCCAGCAGGGGCGCCAGCAGGTAAACATACTTCTGCTGCGCGTGCGGCAAGCCGGTTTGGTCAATGCGTAAATAAAAGGCGGCCCACACCGAGAACAGAGCGAGGCAGATGTCGAGCAGCATGACCACCAGACGTTTGGCGGGGCGCGGCAACGCCAGCAAAGGGGCTGCTGATTGATGGAAAGGCATATTGACTTCTTTTTAAATTCTCAATGCGCGCTCAAGGCCGCCCCGGTGCCAATACCGTGCCAGCCTCCACTCACGCCATAATCCAAAACCGATCCCGCCTGCATCCAGGCTCCTCTCCCAAGGATCGACCCTGCAACAGTAAACCGATTGCGCAGATTCTCACGTAAAGGGTTGTTGCCAATGGCAACAACGGCCGCGTTCAGCAAGCTCCTCATCAGTGGGAAACCCCGTCGCGGCGCAGCACCTTCACAAATGTCATCCACAAAATGTGCAGGTCCAACCCCAGCGATTGCCGCTGCAGGTATTCCACATCCAGCTTGACCTTGTCCGGGATCGGCAGCTCGTCGCGCCCGTTTACCTGCGCCCACCCCGTGAGCCCTGGGACCAATTCATGCACCCCATGCTGCGTGCGCAAGGCAATCAAATCCTGCTGATTGAACAAGGCGGGGCGAGGGCCCACGAAGCTCATGTCACCCACCAAGATGCTCCACAACTGCGGCAGCTCGTCCAGACTACTCTTGCGCAGAAAGGAGCCTATGGGCGTCAAGTACGCGTTGGGGTCTTGCAGCAGATGGGTGGCCACGGCCGGCGTACCGATGCGCATGCTGCGGAACTTGGGCATTTTGAAGATACTGTTGCCCCGGCCCACCCGATCGGACCAATAGAGGGCAGGCCCTTTCGACGTCAGGCGCACCGCCAAGGCCACCAGCGTAACCGGCAGTAAAAGGACAATGGCTGCGCACGAGGCCAGCGCCAAATCAAACAGACGCTTCACGCCAAATACCCCTGCGCGGCCTTCTTCAACCCCTCATCGACAGACAGGGGCGGACTCCACCCCAGCAGCTGTCGCGTCTTGGATGTGTCCACCTGCAAAGAGTCGCATAGGCGCTGCGCCACAGCAGGCTTGCCCACCAATGCCGCACCGAGCTTGATCAACATGGGTGGAACAGGAATCAAACGTGCCGGCTCGCCCAGGGCACGCCCCATGCGCTGCAGCAATTGCGTGGTGGACAGGTCTTCGCCATCCGACACCAGGAACGTCTGATTCGCCGCAGCCGGGTGGTCGAGGCAAGTCACAAGCAAATCCACCAGGTTGTCCAGCGCCACCAGGCTGCGGCGGTTATGGATGGCGCCCAATGGCAGCGGCAGGCCACGCGCCAGCCAGTGCATCATGGTCAGGAAGTTGGCTTTCACCCCTGGCCCGTACACCAAGGGCGGGCGAATGATCACGACCTCCATGCCGGTTTGCACGGCAATGTCACGCAATCCTTGCTCGGCTTCCATTTTGGAAATGCCGTAAGCATCCAATGGCGCAGGGGCGTCGTCTGCCGCGAACGGATGACCCGGCATCGTCGCCTCGCCATTCACCTTGATGGAACTTATAAACATAAACCGCCGCACGCCAGCCGATGCCGCTTGACGCGCAAGGTTCATCGTGCCCTCCACATTGGCGCGGCGAAACTCAGTCAATGGATCAGCGACCGTGTCAAGCATGACGTGAACCCGCGCGGCAGTGTGAATGACAACCTCTACCTTTGCCAATGCTCGCGCCCAGTCAGTATTTGAAGACAGATCGCCGACCGGCACCGACGACGCCTCCCCGCTGCACGCACGGCGAACGCTACCCACTGTGCGGACGTCGTTCATTCCGTTCAAACGCTGTCGTACTGCTTGCCCTACAAAACCGCTTGCCCCCGTCACCAGCACTTTCATGATTTTTCGATCAGTTCCTGATAGATGCGAAGATGCGCAGCGACCACCCGCCGCACATCAAACGCACGCTCGGCAAGCGCACGACCCGCTTGTCCCATCGCTTGGCATTGCGCCGGATTGTTGATCAAGCCTTCCAGTGCATCGGCGAGAGCTGCGGGGTTGCGCACTGGCACCAATACGCCAGTAACACCAGGGTCAATAGCGTCGCGGCATCCTGGCACATCGGTGGTAACGACAACGCGTGCGCATGCTGCCGCCTCCAGCAGCACTTTGGGCAAACCCTCGCGGTATGAGGGAAGCACCACCACTCGTGCGGCCGTCAATACTTGGGGCATGTCCGATCGATACCCCCACCACTCCACCACTCCCTCGCGCACCCAGGCATCCAATTCCGCCTGCGCAACGCTTGTCGGGTTGGCGAGATCAACCGTGCCAACTAGGGCGAACCGTGCATGGCATCCGCGCCGCCGCAACAACCGAGCAGCCTGCACAAAATCGCACACACCCTTATCAGTCAGCAATCGCGCTGGCAACACCGCCACAGGAACACCCTCCGACGGCGGTGCCAGAGCGTAGCGTTCCAGGTCGACGCCCGAGCCGCGAATCATGGCGACTTTGCTGTCAGGTAGATGCGCCAATTTGGCGACACTGCGTAGATCATCAGGGTTTTGAAAAATCACCATCAGATTGTGGTGACCCAAAGCCATGCGGTACAGAACTCCCACCAGCGAGCGACGTGCGGCTGCCCTGAATCCCCGCGCCATGAACACGAAGCCAAGACCTGACACCGCGGCGACTATGGCCGGAACGGCCGCCAACCGCGCCGCGACTCCACCCAACAGCACTGGCTTGATGGTCACCAGATGCACCAAGTCGGGCCGTACAGCCCGAAACACCTTCCAGAGCTGGACCAGCGTGTGCCAAGCACTGGCCAATCCAGCGCTGCTGCGATCCAGCGCCAGAGGGTGTACCACCAGGCCGTGGCGCTCGAGCTCATTCAGCTTGTCTGTCAAACCCGTCGCAATGTGGACTTTGTAACCCTGCCGCACGGCCTCCTGCGCAATCGGCAAGCGGTGAGACAGGAAAAACCAATCCACGTTCACCACAAACATCAGCGTGCGCGTCATGTGCAGGTGGCCTCCAGCCACGCCTGAAACATCAGCACACTCCACAGGCGATGCGCCCAGTTGCGCCCGCCGCCCAGATGCTCGGCCCACATCTGGCGCACCGGCTCGGGATTGAAAAAACCTTCCCTGCGCAAACGTGATTCTTCGAGCAAGTCCTCGGCCCAGCTGCGCAATGGCCCACGCAGCCAATCGTGCAGCGGAATGCCGAACCCCATTTTCGGTCGCTCGATCAGTTCGCGGGGCACGTGGCGGTACAACACCTGGCGCAGCGGCCATTTGGTCTGGCCGTCCCTCAGCTTGTATTCGAGAGGAAGCCGCCAGGCAAATTCAAACACCCGGTGGTCCAGAAACGGCACCCGGCTTTCCAGGCTCACACCCATGGCGGCGCGGTCCACCTTGCAAAGAATATCGTCGGGCAGGTAGCTGATGGCGTCCAGCGCCATCATGCGCTCGACACCGCTCAAGCCATCCAGCGCCGGGCGCAGTCCCGTCAGGTTGGTGGGTGGCTCCTGCCCATTGATGACCCACGCCGCAGGATCGCGCAATTGCGACACCAGCCCCAGATACAACTCGTCCACGGAGCTGCTGGCGAGCACACCCGCACCCTTGTGCAACTTGTCGCCAAAAGTGGCATGTTTCGCAGCCCCGGGAATCCAGCCCGACAGGCGATCCCACGCAGCAGGCGACAAAGCCGTGATGCCGCGGGCTGCGGCAGAGCGCAAAGGCGCTGGCAGACGCGCCACCTTGCGCCACAAGCTTGCGGTGATCTGGTAGCGGTTGTAGCCCGCGAACAATTCATCCCCCGCGTCCCCCGATAGCGACACCTTGACATGCTGCCGCGCCAACTGGCTTACCAAATAAGTGGGGATCTGCGATGAGTCCGCAAACGGCTCGTCATACAACGCCGGCAAGCGCGGAATGACGGCCATGGCCTGCGCGGGGGTCACATACAGCTCGGTATGCTCCGTGCCCAGGTGCCGTGCGACGGCCTTGGCGTGGACGGCTTCGTTGTAGCCGTCTTCGCTGAATCCGATGGTGAAGGTCTTGACTGGTCTTGAAGACTGCACCTGCATCAGCGCCACGACCGTCGACGAATCGACACCGCCCGACAAGAAAGCCCCCAGCGGCACATCGGCCATCATCTGCCGGGCCACGGCATCCCTGGCCAGCCGCTCCAGTTCGGCAACCGCCTCGTCGGGCGAACCGGCAAACGGACTTGCCGTTGCTGCCCGCGCCACGCTGACGGCACTCCAATAAGCGTGGATGCGCGGCTCCGGCTGCGCTACGGAAACGGTGAGCAGACACCCCGGCTCCAGCTTGGCAATCCCCTGATAAATTGAGTAAGGCGCCGGCACATAGGCATGACGCAGCAGCAGCGACAGCGCGCCCCGGTCAACCTGGGCGGCAAAGGCCGGGTGGGCACGAAGCGCCTTCAATTCCGAACCGAACAGGAACGTCCGCTGGTTGCCGGTGCCTTGCCAGCCGTAATAGAGCGGCTTCTCGCCCAAGCGGTCGCGCACCAGCGTCAGGGTACCGTTGGCCCTGTCCCAAACGGCAAAGGCAAACATGCCGATGCAGCGCTCTATCGCGCCTTGTATGCCCCAGGCGTCGAATCCGGCCAGCAGGGTTTCGGTGTCCGAATGCCCACGCCAGGCCAAGCCACCCAGTTGCTCGCGCAGGTCCAGGTGGTTGTAGATTTCGCCGTTGAAGGCCATCACATACCGGCCACTGCCCGACGCCATGGGTTGATGCCCGGCGGGAGACAAATCCACAATGGACAGGCGCCGGTGGCCAAAACCGACGCGGGCCTGCGCATCGCACCAGACTCCGCCATCGTCCGGCCCACGGTGCAAGAGGCGATCGGCCATCGCGGCCAGCAGCGCCTCGTCGGTCTGCCCGCCACCGGATGTTCCGCCGAAAAAGCCCGCAAAACCGCACATTGCTATTGCTCCCCCGCCTGTTGCAGCAAACGAACCAGTTGCGGCAGCGCCTTTTGCAGGGAATAGTGCGCCTCGACCCGTGCCCTTCCCGCATCCCCCAGGCGCTGACGCTGCGCGAGATCGCGCAACAACAACCCCAATTTATCCACCCAGGCTTCGTGCGTGCCGGCCAAAAACCCGGTTTCCCCTTCAACAATGACCTCGCAATTGGCTCCGACGGGTGAGGCCACCGTCGGCAGTCCGCAAGCCATGTACTGGATCAGCTTGTAGGCGCATTTGCCCTGCTCCCACGGGGTATCCAGCAGCGGCATGATGCCCACATCGCATTCGGCAATGGCCGCCGCTTCCGTGTCGCTTGACCAGGGTACAGCCTCCAGCTCAACGCCAGGCAGCGACAACGGGCCGCCGCCAATAACGCGCAAAGTAAATGGTTGTTGCCTCGCCAGCGTTGCCAGTGGCTCGGCCAGTAAACGCAGGTACTGCACCGTGGAAGGAGAGCCAATCCACACCAGGCGAAGTTGCTCATTGTGCGTGGTTGAGGCCGCGCGCCGTTTTACCGGATACCGCTCTAGATCCACCACTGTCGGCAGCAACTCCACCCACGGCGCGCCGGCCATGGAGGCGCGCTGCGCCAGATAGCGATTGCCCGCCACCACCAGGCGCGCACCGGCCATCAATCGGTCAATGCGGCGACCCAGGAAATACCTTACCCACGGCGACGGATGCCGGTCGTAGTTGTGGAAGATCGCATCGTCGAAGTCCAGGACATAGGGCACGCCTCGCAGCAAAAAGCGCTCCAGCCAAACCGGCGCCCAAGGGAGAGTCTCCTTTTCGATCCACAACAGATCAAAGTGACGCCGGCGCCATAAAGCCCCAATGCGCCTGCGGTACGCCGCCAGTAGGTCTAGGAGCCTGTAACTACCGGACCGGTATCTCTTGCCTAGTGTGGAATCGCCGAGCAGAGGTGACACTAGAACTGCAAACCCTGCCGACTCGAGGTGAGGCAGGAACTGATAAAAGCGCATTCGGGATGAAGCCCCCTGCAGGCCGTACCGCGTGAACAGCATTACCTTCATGCGCGCTTGGCGTTCCGCAAAATCATTCCAAGGTCCCGAAACAACATTCGATAAGCCTTCCATGTGTTGCGAACGCCGTCCCAACCGCTGTCGTACAGGGAGAAAACCGTACGCGTCACGGGCTCAACCAACAACGTGACCAACACCAGAATCCAAGCCTGCCACCAAGAAAAATGTTTGAAACCGTATAAAAGCCTACTCCTCAGCGAGTAGAACAAACGATGAGCCCTCACCTGTTTGGAGACGCCACCACCTGCGTGAAACGCCTGAGCACCGGCTAGGAACACACTGCGATAACCTGCTTGTTGCGCGCGAAGCGACAAATCAAGATCCTCTAGATATACAAAAAAACGCTCATCAAAACCATTCAATGATTGGAATAAAGTTCGTCGCATCAAATAGAATGCGCCAACCACATGATCAACGACTCTAGTATTATCATGAGCCCATTCAGACATATGAATTGTCATATGAGAAAAAATAGGTAAGTGATTTAGTCCAATAGCATGTGCAATAAAAACTCCAATACTGGGAAATCGACAACAACTTCTGGCAACACGACCAGAATCATCGATCAATTGAATCCCTACAATTCCAATATTATTATTCTCTGATTGCAACAGAAAGTTGATGGGAAGCATCAAAGAGTTTGCGAATAGTCGAGCGTCTGGATTGAGAAAAAGTATCAACTCGGCAGTTGCAAGTTCAGCGCCTTGATTGCATGCCGCACCGAACCCTTTATTTTCAATATTTCTAACAATAGTCGACCGAAACGGCAATGCTGTCAGAATTTTCTCTGCCGCATCCAACGAGCAATCAAATGATGCATTATCTACAATAATAATAGAATCAACTAATCCAGCACAATAACTACCGATACTCGCGATCGTTTGACTTAATTGATTGCCCGAATTCCAGTTCACCACAATTATATCAAGCACACGCAGCCTCATCTCTCAAGATATTTTTTCTATTCCCAGCGAATAACCAAAACCAAAACCAGATTTGCAGCCACATAGAAAAAAGGGAAAAGTATTGATCTTGAAAAAATTGCATAAACAATGGAAAAACCGATGCCGCATAATAAAATACCCAAGCACCACCATTTTTAGCTGCTTTCCGGTAAATGAAGTAATGTGCCATCAAAAAAATCATTGGAGCAGCAAGTCCAAAATATGAAAAGTCCCGAAAATAAGGAGCATAAACTGTATAAACATTGGTCGGATCAGGTACAAATGAGTAGTTCTTTATAAGGTTCGCTGGCTCAATATTAATTATGCCCAGGTGATTAGCAATCGCAATAATAAATCTAAAAGTATTTATACCCCACTCAGGCGCAGGGCTGCTCGAAAAAAGCTGAGAAAAAGCCAACAACGGTGCAACGGTGTAGCTCCTCAAATTGTTAAATAAATTTTTTAAATTATTCAATAAATCATCACTTGTTGAAATTCCTTTTCCTGTCATGCCTGCAACAAAAATAAAAACTAATATAAATATCAATATAAAAGCGATTAATCCTTTAATTTTGATAACATTCATCATTATTAAAGGCACAGCCATCAAGCATAAAAACAACAAGAATGTCGTTCTACCTGTTCCAAAATAAATATAAAATAAACTACAAGTTACAGATAAAATTATCCTAGGCAATGATATGTATCGATACTTGTATAAAAAAACACTAACCGAACTCACCACATAAGATAAAATTGAAAAATATCCAAAAATACCATAACTTTTACCTCCATCTGTCAATGATCTTCTTAATTCGACATAGCCAGATGATGAAAATATATTTGCATCACTTGTAAGTGACATTGCACGCCAATATGCTAGCGGCAATCCGATCAATACTAAAATTTGTGCAAACAAAATTAAATGACGATGAGATTCTGAAAAACTTATAGAAATTTTGTTACCTCTCAGCAATAAAGATCTTTTATTAATTACAAGAAGAAATATTAATTCAATAATTTTTTCAAATAAAAAAAATATGAGAAATATTTCGGGAAATTTAATATAAGTATTAGAAAATATATAGTAATCAAATAAGATAAAAAACCAAATAAAAAAATATATTTGAAATGGATTTATCAAGCTCTTCGCACTCCGACTAGATGAAATCAAGCCCAGTAGTGTGACTAGCAAACAAGCCTCAATCATTAAGTCGCCTTGCAAAGATGGCAAGCCCCAATGCGTCAAATACCATTCGTGCGACCCATGCCCAAGCCGCTCCTTGGATGCCATAGTGGTTCAACATCACAGTCAATGTTAAAACATAGAGTGGCAACTCCACGAGATGCATTTTGGCTGTGATATTTGGCCACCCTCTGGCTTGCAGCAACGCATAGAACATCGTGCCGATAGAGTTTGCAAAAACACCCAGGCATAAGATCTGCCCCACCACAATGGATTCTGGTTTTAGATTAGTTCGTACCCATAGCGGCAACAAGACTGGGATTAGAAAGGCCAAGGCGAGGCAGACCGCGAGCATCGTTGCGACAACTATGGAAAGCCAGCGTCGAAAATATGCCTGCCACTGATCCGGCTTTGCGTGAACGAGTCGACTCAGCGTAGGGAAAATAACCGTCGAAATGGCCCCCACTAGAATCAGGCTCTGTATCACGACTTCGTAAGGAAGCACGTAAACCGTCACTGCGGCTGCGGACAGAATCGATGCAATCATGAAGCGGTCTGCTTGCAGCAGTATCGGGCTGACCACACTGCTGACGGTAATCCAGCCCCCAAAGGAGAAAAGTGACTTGGCTATAGACGACGAGTACTTACCACCGTTCTGAGTGCCGGCGTGGTGGGCAAGACACTCGCTGGCGATGGTTCTGTAAGCGAGCAGGGCAAGCAGTCGACTTATCACGAGAGTCGAAACCAGCCAAGGCAATTGAGTGGTGTAGTGCGCCACGAGATACGGACCGCCGAAGTTGACTATTCCCAAGCTGGCACGAACCAGACTAATGCCCTTGAAGTTCAGGTAGGCTTCATTCAACCCTCGATAAGTGGCACTCATGGACTGAGCCGGAAGGGCTATCGCCAGCAGCAGTATTGCGTTTTCCAATTCAGAAGCAGAGACGTCTTTTGCATTGACCCATGCACCGCCCCCCGACAATGCAATCACCGCGATGACAACACCACCCACAAGCCCTGCAATCAGTGTGATTCGCCCAGCCGTGGCCAATGCATCCGGGATAGTTGCCACGTGGCCATCGCCTCGCAGGCGCGCAACCATCTGCGTCAATGCCCGACCAACACCAAGATCGAGCGCACCCGCATAGCCGATCAATCCCCACGCCAAGGCGAGCAGGCCGAATCGCTCGTTGCCAAGCACCGCGATCAAATGTGGAACGGTAACGACCGCCACCAACAGGGGCAGCGACAGGCCCGCGAGGTTCCAGCTAACGTGCGAAAGCTTCATGGCCACCCCGCCGTCGGGCGCCGAAGGCGGCTTCCGCCAGCCATCCTTCCTGGACTGCCGTACCTGCCCTTTTCTTCAAACATGGGCCACGTACCAGGGCATCGCCTGATCAACGCCGGCTTGTAGAAGGAATGACCCGGTATAACCCAGCAAACGACGCGCTTTCGCGACATCCGCCTGGCTGTGCAGCACATCACCAGCACGAAAGTCTCGATACAGAGGTGGCTTGTCGCATGCGACCCCGTTGCTGGCGAGTGCGCGCCTCAGGATTTTGAAAAGCTGATTCAGCGTGGTGCGGTCCCCCACGGCCACGTTGTAAACCTGATTCCGGGCCTCCGCATTCGTGCTGGTGGCCGCCAGCAAGTTGGCCTGCACCGCATTGGCGATATAGCAAAAGTCCCGGCTGGTCTCGCCATCGCCGTTAATGAAAACGTCCTCTCCCTTGATCATCGCCGCCGTCCATTTGGGAATGACGGCCGCATAGGCGCCGTCCGGGTCCTGGCGTTTGCCGAACACATTGAAGTAGCGCAAGCCAATGGTCTGAAAGCCATAGCAGCGGGCAAACACTTCAGCGTACAGCTCGTTCACGTATTTGGTGACGGCGTAGGGGCTGAGGGGCTTGCCAATGGCATCTTCCACCTTGGGCAACGCGGGGTGGTCACCGTAGGTGGAACTGCTGGCGGCGTAGGTAAAGCTTTTGACGCCGGCGTCGCGGGCGGCGACCAGCATGTTCAAAAAGCCGGTGATGTTGGCGCCGTTGGTGGTGACGGGGTCGGCCAGGGAACGCGGCACGCTGCCGAGGGCGGCCTGGTGGAGGACATAGGTGACGGGGTAGGTGGGCAGGGGTGGATTCCCGCCTTCGCGGGAATGACGAGGCGCGGGGGAATGACGGTCGCCCAGAAAAGTCATGGCTTGCTGGCAGTCGGCCAGGTTGCGGATGTCGCCCTGAATGAAGTGGAAGTTGGCCCACTGCGCCGGACTCACCAGTGTTTGCACTTCGTCGAGGTTGCGCTGGTGGCCGGTGGCAAAGTTGTCCAGCCCCACCACGCGCTGGTCGAGCTTGAGCAGGGTTTCCAGCAGATTGCTGCCAATGAAACCGGCCACGCCGGTGATGAGCCAGGTTCTGGGCTGGCGCGGCAGCTGCTGTTGCAGTGCCTCGTAGGCTGTGGTCATGCGTTCGTCCTTCTACAGCCTGATGTCACTGGCTTCGGGCGGCAGCACATATTTGAGGTCGAACAAAACATGTTGCGCCTTGCCCAATGCGCGCAGGGCCGGCGCGCCCATGGCCTTGAACTGGTCGTGCGCGACGGCCACGATGATGGCGTCGTAGGCGGCGGCCTGGGGTTGGCGTACCGGCGTGATGCCGTATTCGTGCTGCGCCTCTTCAGGCGACACCCAGGGGTCGTAAACGTCGGCCAGCACATCGTACTCGGACAGTTCCTTCACGATATCGACCACCCGTGTGTTGCGCAGATCGGGGCAGTTTTCCTTGAAGGCCAAACCCATCACGAGCACGCGCGCACCCCGCACCGGGATGCGGCGCTTGGTCATGGCCTTGACGAGCTGGGTCACGACGTACGCGCCCATGCTGTCGTTCAGGCGCCGGCCCGCCAGGATGATCTCGGGGTGGTAGCCGATGGCCTGCGCCTTGTGCGTTAGGTAGTAAGGGTCCACGCCGATGCAGTGGCCACCCACCAGACCCGGGCGAAACGGCAAGAAATTCCACTTGGTGCCGGCAGCCTGCAGCACGGCCTCGGTGTCGATGCCGAGCTTGTTGAAGATCAGCGCCAGCTCGTTGATCAGCGCGATGTTGACGTCGCGCTGGGTGTTCTCGATGACCTTGGCGGCTTCGGCTACCTTGATGGAGGGCGCCTTGTGGGTGCCGGCGGTGACGATTTCGTTGTACAGCGCATCCACCAGGTCGGCCACTTCGGGGGTGGAGCCCGAGGTGACCTTTTTGATGGTTGTGACGCGGTGGGTCTTGTCGCCGGGGTTGATGCGCTCGGGGCTGTAGCCGGCAAAAAAGTCGACGTTGAATTTCAGCCCGGAGTGCTGTTCCAGCACGGGCACGCATTCTTCCTCGGTGGCGCCGGGGTACACGGTGGATTCGTAGATGACGACATCGCCCTTTTTCAGCACCTTGCCGATGGTGGCGCTGGCCTTGATGAGAGGTGTCAAGTCGGGACGCTTGTGCTCGTCGATGGGGGTGGGCACGGTGACGATGAAGACGTCGCACCCGGCCAGCGCGGCAGGGTCGGTGGTGCATTTCAGGTGGGTTGCCTGTCGCAGCTCATCAGCTTCGACCTCCAGCGTGTGGTCCTGCCCCGCCTGGAGTTCGGCCACACGCCTGGCGTTGATGTCAAAGCCGATGACCGTGCGCTTCTTGCCGAATTCCACGGCCAACGGCAGACCGACGTAGCCCAACCCGACGATGGCAACGGTGCGTGCAGAAGATAAATTTTGCATGAGCAGTAATGGCTTGTGGGATCAAAAAGGGCGTTTATTTCGACGCAAATCGTCCTGGGGTGAATACAGCCGGCTCGAACATCAATCGGATGTCCGAGCCTGCGCCAGCGAGAGACCCGCGCCATCCTTGGCCGACAGCCGCGGCTGCGCAATGCCATGCAATGCCAGAGGCCAGTCGATGCCGATCGCCGGATCGTTCCACGCAATGCACTGCTCATGCTGGGGCGCATAGTAATCCGTGGTCTTGTACAGAAAGTCGGCTGCGTCGCTCAGCACGAGAAACCCATGGGCCAGCCCGGGCGGAATCCAGAACTGCTTGTGATTGTCTTCGGTCAACTCCGCGCCCACCCATTGGCCAAAGGTGGGTGAGCCCCTGCGGATGTCCACCGCCACGTCGAACACGGCGCCGCGCACCACGCGCACCAGCTTGCCCTGTGGTTGCCGCACCTGGTAGTGCAGCCCGCGCAGCACGCCCTTGGCCGAGCGCGAATGGTTGTCTTGCACAAATTGCACGTCCAAACCCGTGGCCTGGTTGAAGGCTTGCTGGTTGAAGCTCTCCAGGAAGAAGCCGCGCGCGTCGCCGAATACCTTGGGTTCGATGACCAGCACGTCGGGGATGGCGGTGGGCGTGACCTTCATAACCGGGCGCCTTCCTTGAGCAAACGCAGCAGATATTGGCCATAGCCGTTCTTCGCCAGCGGCTGCGCCAGGTGCTCAAGTTGCGCGGCGTCAATCCAATGCTGCCGGTACGCGATCTCTTCGGGGCAAGCCACCTTAAGGCCTTGGCGGTTTTCCAGTGTGGCAATGAATTGGCCCGCTTCCAGCAAGCTGTCATGCGTGCCCGTGTCGAGCCAGGCATAACCGCGCTGCATGATCTGCACGTTGAGCTGGCCGCGCTCCAGGTAGATCTGATTCACGGCAGTGATCTCCAGTTCGCCCCGGGCGCTGGGCTGGATGCGCTTGGCGATGTCGACGACCTGGTTGTCGTAGAAATACAGGCCGGTGACGGCGTAGTTGCTCCTGGGTTTGGCTGGCTTTTCTTCGATGCTGCCGGCCTTGCCCGCCCCGTCGAATGCGACCACACCGTAGCGCTCGGGGTCCTGCACATGGTAGGCAAATACCGTGGCGCCGCCGGGCTGGCTGTCGGCGCGTGAGAGCAGCTGCGCGAAGTCGTGGCCGTAAAACAGGTTGTCACCCAGCACCAGGGCGCTGGCGGCATTGCCCACAAACCGCTCGCCGATGATGAAGGCCTGCGCCAAGCCGTCGGGGCTGGGTTGCACGGCGTATTGCAGGTTCATGCCCCACTGACTGCCGTCGCCCAGCAACTGCGCAAAGCGCGGCGTGTCCTGCGGCGTGCTGATCACCAGTACGTCGCGGATGCCCGCCAGCATCAGGGTGCTGAGCGGGTAATAGATCATGGGCTTGTCGTACACCGGCAGCAGCTGCTTGCTGATCGCCAGTGTGGCCGGGTGCAGCCGCGTGCCGGAGCCGCCGGCGAGGATGATGCCTTTGCGCTGGGTCATGGGGGTGGGCAATCAGTGGGTTGAGGTCGGCAATACGGTCAGATTCTCTGCGCGCGCATCGGGCACAGCCGCCACCGGGATGCCTTGGTCCAGGGTAACCAGGCGCCCCGCGTTGCGCCGGGCCAATGAGAGCAGGTAAACGTCGGTGAGGTGCCGACCGGTCAGCAGCCTGTCCCAATGCAAGGCACCCGCGGTCAACAGGCTGAATGAATCGGGCCAGAACTGGTGCCGTGGATCGGCCGTGGCATCGGTCAGAATCTCGGCCGCCAAGGGTGCTGGTACGTGGTTGGCATAGGTCGGCTGCGACAGAATCCGGATGCAGCCGTTTTGCGTGAGGGGACAAGACGCCCAACCATGCTGCGCCTGTTCACCAAACCACTGCGTCGCCACGGCATGGTGAATATGCTCCGAATCGAACAAGGCGATCAGCACACTGACATCGAGCAACGCGCGCATCAAATGCCCTCGATTTCCCGGATCGCATTGACGTGATCGTTGGTGACCACGTGGCCGCCCCGGGGAATGGTTCGCAAACCCGCTGCGGAACGGCCCGTCTCCGTACCGCCGGCTTGTGTCAGCGCCTGCCTCGCCAGGCGCGACAGCACGGCGCCAGCGGTGCTGTTTTCGAGCCGGGCAATCTCCTTGGCGGCAGCCAGGACGTCATCCGCGAGATCAATGGTGGTTCGCATGGATTTTTGATGCAGTGATTCGTTGATGCGATGATTTTATGTCATCAATGAATCTCATTCAGCATGCGCGCCACGCCCTGCTGCCAGGGCGGCAGGGTCAGGGCGAACGCGGCTTGGAGTTTAGCGGTGTCGAGCCGCGAATTGAGGGGGCGGCGGGCGGGCGTGGGGAAGGCGCTGGTGGGGACGGGGTCGACGGCAGTTACTATTTTTTTGATAGCTTTCTGTGTAGATTCCGCCTGGGCAAGAACGTATTTTGCATACTCATACCAACTGGTTGCGCCGCCCGCCGCCAGGTGGTACAGGCCGGCCCGCTGCGGCTGCGCCAACACGCCGCAGATGGCATGCGCGGTGACATCGGCCAGCAGGTCGGCGCCGGTGGGCGCGCCGATCTGGTCGGCGATGACCGTCAGGCGCTCGCGCTCCTGCGCCAGGCGCAGCATGGTCCTGGCAAAGTTGCCGCCGCGGGCGCCATAGACCCAGCTGGTGCGAAAAATCAGGTGGCGCGGACAGTCCGCCTGGATGAGTTGCTCGCCTTCGAGCTTGGTGCGGCCATAGACATTGAGCGGCGCCGGGGTGTCCGCCTCGCTCCACGGGCGGATGCCGCTGCCGTCGAACACGTAGTCGGTGCTGTAGTGCACCAGCAGGGCGCCCAGGCTGGCCGCCTCTTGCGCCAGCACGCCGGGGGCCAGCGCGTTGAGCGTGCGGGCCAGTTCGGGCTCGCTCTCGGCCTTGTCCACGGCCGTATGAGCGGCGGCGTTGACGATGACGTCGGGGCGCACGGCCTGCACGGTCCGGGCCAGGCCTTGCAGATTGGCGAGGTCGCCGCACAGATCGGGGCTATGGCGATCCAGCGCCACCAGTTCCCCCAGCACGCTCAGCGAGCGCTGCAGTTCCCAGCCGACCTGGCCGTTCTTGCCGAGCAGCAAAATCTTCAGGGTCATAGAGCCCACTCTTCCACGGCCAGGCCGGGCACACGCAAAAATTCACGGGCGTTGTTGGTCACCACGACCGAATCCTCGGCCATGGCATGTGCGGCAATCAGCAAATCCATTCCGCCGATGCTCTTGCCGGACTGCTCCAGCACCACGCGGATGCTGGCGTAGTGCAAGGTCGCATCCAAAGGCCAGGGGCGTACTTCGAATCCGGCCAACCAGGCTTCGACCGCCGCGGAAAAGCGGGCCGAGCCCAGTTTTGCCGCTCCGAAGCGCAACTCCGCAGCCACCATGGCCGACAGCCAGAGCTGGCCACGGTCCAATCCGGCAAACCGCTCGATCATCGAGATCGGGTGGCGGCGCAGGATATAGCTGCAGATATTCGTGTCCAGCGTACGGCGCATGACCCGGCTCAGTTCCAGTCGCGCGCCTGCGGCGGGCTGTCGCCGCGATCCGCGAGAAACGTATCGGGCAGCGGCTCGCTGGCTTGGTAGAAGCCCGCGAGCCAGTCGGCCATGCTCCGTCCGGGCGAGTCTTCGGGCTGCACCCACAGTGCGTTGCCGATCTGTTCGATGCGCACTTCCTTGGCATCCAGGCGCAATTTGGCTGGCAGGCGGATGGCCTGGCTTCGGCCGCTCATGAAAAGTTTTGCAATGGTGCTCACGCGGGCCTCCAGATGTAATATCACATCGCCATATTACATTGAAATCAAATGACCGTCTTCTCGGACGTATTGCCGGCGTACTGGGTTTGCACCCACTCCCGGTACGCGCCGCTCTGCACATGGGCCGCCCAGTCGGGGTGGGCCAGATACCACTGCACGGTCTTGCGGATGCCGGTCTCGAAGGTCTCGGCCGGACGCCAGCCCAGTTCACGCTCGATCTTGCTGGCGTCGATGGCGTAGCGGCGGTCGTGGCCGGGGCGGTCCTTCACGTAGGCGATTTGCTCGCGATAGCTTTTGCCGTGCGCCGCGGGGCGCAACTCGTCGAGCAGGGCGCACACGGTGTGCACGATCTCCAGATTCGGTTTTTCGTTCCAGCCGCCGACGTTGTAGGTTTCGCCGGGCCGGCCGGCCTCCAGCACGCGGCGGATCGCGCTGCAATGGTCCTTGACGTAGAGCCAGTCGCGCACCTGCTGGCCGTCGCCGTACACCGGCAGCGGTTTGCCGGCCAGCGCGTTGACGATCATCAAGGGGATGAGCTTTTCGGGGAAGTGGTAGGGGCCGTAGTTGTTGCTGCAGTTGGTGGTGAGCACCGGCAGGCCGTAGGTGTGGTGGTAGGCGCGCACCAGGTGGTCGCTGGCGGCCTTGCTGGCGCTGTACGGGCTGTTAGGCTCGTAGGGGTGGATTTCGGTGAAGGCAGGGTCGGTGGCGGCCAGGCTGCCATAGACCTCGTCGGTGGAGACGTGCAGGAAGCGAAAGGCGGCTTTGGCGTCGCCCTGCAGGCCGCTCCACCAGGCGCGCACGGATTCCAGCAGCGCGAAGGTGCCGACGATGTTGGTCTGGATAAATTCCGCCGGGCCGTGGATGGAGCGGTCCACATGCGACTCGGCCGCGAAGTTGACGATGGCGCGCGGCTGGTGCTGCTTAAGCAGGCTGGCCGTCAGCGCCGCATCGCCAATGTCGCCCTGCACAAAATTGTAACGGGGGTCGCCTTGCACGGAGGCCAGGTTTTCGCGATTGCCGGCGTAGGTGAGTTTGTCGAGGTTGAGGACCGGCTCATCGTGCGTTGCCAGCCAGTCCAGAACAAAATTGGCGCCGATAAAGCCGGCGCCGCCAGTCACCAGAATCATGAGGGTCCCTCTCAAATTGCCCGAATCAAAATAACCCGGAATGTCTTATTTTTGATTATCGCTGCGGGCCAGGCGTCCGCGGAATTGTCCTTTTCATAAGGATAAATTTTTCCTCAACACGCCCAGTTCAGAAATGAATCCCCCGCATCATCTGCTGCATCGCCACCGCCTCGGCCGACAGGTGCGGCTTGGCACCTTTCTCACCCTTGGCGGCCGATGAATCGGGGAACATGCGAAAGCTCGTGTTCATGGCGATCTGGGCCACGCGCGGCACCAGCGCGTGCAGCACCTGGCCCGCAATGCCCAGGCGCGTTGCCACCCGCACCGGCTTGAAGATGCAGGCTTGGGCGATCAGGTCAGCGGCCTCTTCGGGGCTGAGCGTGGGCACGTTGTTGTACAGATTCGTGGGCGCGATCATGGGCGTGCGCACCAGCGGCATGTTAATGGTGGTGAAGGTGATGCCCTGGTCCGCAAACTCGCTGGAGGCGCAGCGCGTCCAGGCGTCCAGCGCCGATTTGGAAGCCACATAGGCCGAGAAGCGCGGTGCGTTGGTCAGCACGCCGATCGAGCTGATGTTGACCACATGGCCCTTGTGCTTGGCCACCATGCCGGGCAGCAGGCCCATGGTGATGCGCAGGCAGCCAAAGTAGTTGAGCTGCATGGTGCGCTCGTAATCGTGAAAGCGGTCGTAGCTGGCCTCTATGGCGCGGCGGATCGAGCGCCCGGCGTTGTTGATGAGGAAGTCCACGCCGCCGTGCTTGTCGGTCAACAGTTGCACGAAACGGTCACAGTCCGCCATGTCGGCAATGTCCGCCGTGTAGGCGACAAATTCGTGTCCCTGGGCCCTGGCTTCCTTGCAGGCTTCATCGAGTTTCCCCTGGTCGCGCCCGCAAATGATGGTGATGGCGCCCGCCTCGGCAAACTTGTGCGCGGCGGCCAGGCCAATGCCGGATGAACCACCCGTGACCAGCACCACCTTGCCGCCCACCGTGCCCTTCAGCGTGTGGTCGACGTGCAGGTCCGGGTCGAGGTGCCGCTCCCAATAATCCCACAGGCGCCACGCGTAGTCCTTCAGATGCGGACAGGCGATGCCCGAGCCCTTCAGCGCTGCCAGGGTGTCGCGGCAGTCGAAGCGCGTGGGGTAGTTCACGAAGGTGAGCATGTCTTCGGGCAAGCCCAGGTCCTTCATGACGGCGTTGCGGATACGGCGCACCGGCGCGACCGCCATCAGGCTCTTTTTGACGCCGCGTGGAATGAACCCGAGCAGCGCTGCATTCACGAACAGGTTCATGCGCGGTGCATGGCCCGCGCGGCTGAAGATGTCGAGCACATCGCCCACGCGGTAGCCTTGCGGGTCGACCAGGTGGAAACACTTTTTGGCGATGGCGGCCTGGTGGCTGATGTGGTCCAGCGCATCCACCACAAAATCCACCGGCACGATGTTGATGCGCCCGCCTTCCAGACCCACCATCGGCATCCAGGGCGGCAGCAGCTGGCGCAGGCGCTGGATCAGCTTGAAGAAGTAGTACGGCCCGTCGATCTTGTCCATCTCGCCGGTCGTGCTGTCGCCCACCACCATCGCCGGTCGGTACACGCTCCAGGGCACCTTGCATTCCTTGCGCACGATTTTTTCGCTCTCGTGCTTGGTCATGAAATACGGGTGGTCGTAGTTCTCAGCCTCGTGGAACATGTCTTCGCGGAACACGCCTTCGTAGAGGCCGGCCGCCGCGATGGAGGACACATGATGAAAATGTCCGGCGTCAATCGCTTTGGCAAACTCCACGGTGTTGCGCGTGCCTTCGATGTTGACAGCGATCTGGCTGGCCTCGTCGGCACTCAGGTCATAGACCGCGGCCAGATGGTAGAAGTGATCGATCTGGCCCTTAAGTTTTTTGACCGCGTCAGCCGGGACGCCGAGCTTTTTGCTGGTGAGGTCACCAAACACCGGTATCACGCGCGCCGCGCTGGCGCCCCAGAATTCGCGCAGCCCCGCGACCTTGGCCTCGCTCTCCTTGCGAATCAGGAAGTAGACCACCGAGCCCTTGCGCTCCAGCAGTTTCTTGACGAGGCGTTTGCCAATGAAGCCGGTGGCGCCGGTGACGAAATACTGCATGGAGACCTCCAGTTCGGATGCCGCATTCTTGCCGAAAGCACGCGGGTGCCCGTTCAGCATAAACCCGTGGCGTGCCAGACCTGGTGGCCCCCGCGCTTTAGTCGGCTGTCCCTAGCCCGGGGGGGCCGGCAACGGCTAAAGTGGCGGCAGGCACGGGATTGCCGCCCCGCACCTGCGTTTTATAGTCACCGAACCTTCTGGAGAACCCCATGGTCAAGAAACTGGAAAAACTGAGCGCCGACCGAAATGCCGGAGCGCAACTGGCTGGCAGTGTGAAGGACTCGGCCCAGCAGATCTGGCTGGCCGGCCTGGGTGCCTTCGCGAAGGCGCAGGAAGAAGGCGGCAAGGTTTTTGAAACGCTGGTCAAGGAAGGACTGAGCATCCAGCGCAAAACGCAATCGGCCGCGGAAGAAAGGATTGCCGACGCGACGAATCGCATGACGGCCCTGGCCAACGATATTTCCGCCAAGGCCACGGGCAAATGGGACAAGCTGGAAAACATCTTCCAGGATCGCGTTGCGAAAGCGCTGAACGGGCTCGGCGCGCCTTCCGCGCGCGACATGGAGGCCCTGGCGGCACGCGTTCATGAACTCGAACAAGCCGTGGAAAGACTCGGGTCCAGGGCCGCCGCTCCCCGAAGCGCCGCGAAAGGCGCGGCCAAACCCGCAGCCAAACGCCCTACTTCGCGCACAGGCGCGCGATAAATAAAGCAGCGCGGCGCAAGGGCCTCCCGGCGGTTTCGGCAGAGAGTGCGGCGGCTTTTGTCGCAACGCAGCAATTTCGCGCATGGCGGCGCCCTACACTGGCAGCCAGGATGATTGCGGGCGTGCGGCGAGTCGGCCGGCGCGGCGCAGGGTCTGGAACAAGGGGTAGAGATTCATGGCGAAAAAGGCGCCGCGCCGCACCGCTGAACGCATTCTGGAGGTCACACTCGAGCTGTTCAACCGGTTTGGCGAGCCCAATGTCTCGACCACGCTGATCTCGGCCGAGCTGAACATCAGCCCGGGCAATCTGTACTACCACTATCCCGCCAAGGACGAACTGATCAATACGCTGTTCGACCGCTATGAGCGGGCGCTGGGCGAGTTGCTGAATGCCAGCGATGGCGTGCGCGACGTGGAGGACGCCTGGTTCTTCATGCACACACTGTTCGAGCTGATCTGGCAATACCGCTTCCTGTACCGCGACCTGAATGACCTGCTGAGCAAGAATCGCCGTCTCGAGACGCACTTCCAGTGGGTGCTGAAAAACAAGACCCGGGCGGTCACGGCGGTGCTGGACGGCATGGGACAGGCTGGCGTCGTCAGCATCGACCCGCGCGAGGTCTCCGCCACAGCCACCAGCATGGTGGTGGTGCTGACCTACTGGCTCAGCTTTGAATATGTGCGCGACCCGCGCAAGGCATTGGAGCCCGAGAACGCCCAGCTGGCGCTGCTGCGCGGCGCGCACCATGTGCTGAATTTGCTGGTGCCGTATCTGGAACCGGGGCAGCGCATGCACCTGCTGGGGCTGGTCGGGGCGTATGACAAGAACGAGCACGGACAAACAAGGAGATGACGATGGCCAAATGGACGGCTTTCCCGCACGCGGGCGACTATCAATTCGACGCGGCCAGCGTCAGAAAGCACTGGGCGCGCCTGCACGCCGGCGACGGCGAGCCGCTGCCCGCCGAGGCCAGGGTGCTCGCTGCCTGGGTTCTGTTCCACAACGGCGAATTCCAGAAGGCCGCTGAAACCGGGTTGAAGGTGGCCGAGGCAGGCCACAGCGCCGGCATCACGGTGGCGAACAAGGCCACCAGCATCTACGCCAATTACCTGGAGAAGAAAGAGAAAACCAGGCTCGATTTGTTCACGGAAGTTGCCGCGCGGGCCGAAACGCTGGCCGCGGTGGAACCCCGCAATGCGAACGCCTGGTACTGGCAGGCCTATGCGCTGGGCCGTTACAGCCAGGGCATCAGCGTGGCCAAGGCGCTGGCCCAGGGGCTGGGTGGCAAGGTGAAGGCGGCGCTGGAGCAAACCATCAAGCTTCAGCCCAGGCACGCGGACGCGCATATTGCGCTGGCGTCGTTCCATGCCGAGGTGATCGACAAGGTAGGCGCGCTGATTGGCGGCATGACTTATGGTGCGAAGAAGGACACCGGCCTGAAATTGTTCCAGCAGGCGCTCAAGCTGAACCCGGGCTCCGCCATTGCGATGATCGAATACGCGAATGGGCTGGTCATGCTCGAAGGCGACAAGAAGATGAAAGAGGCCACCCGGCTCTATGAACAGGCCGCCGCCAGCGTCCCCCTGGATGCGATGGAGCGCCTCGACGTGGAGTTGGCCAGGGCGGAGCTGGCGGACTGAGGAGCCTTGGTCATTCCCGCAAGGCTCTGCCATCCCCACAAGGCTCTGTCATTCCCACAAGGCTCTGTCATTCCCGCGAAGGCGGGAATCCACTCTCCGCGGATCACCACCGTGGATTCCCGGCCAAGCCGCACTGCTGTCCGGAATCAAATGGGCGTCCCCGTCCAAGTGCTTGCTGTGCAAGGCGAATTGGGGTGGGCCGGGCGTTGGCGACTTGAAATGACTGTATGAGCGCTCGGCTGCAGGGCG
>SCRU01000067.1 GCA_004323695.1 Burkholderiaceae bacterium | reverse complement strand
GAAAAAAAAGCTGCAAATGTAAGCACCACCATGCCAATGGCAAAAATGCCAAACACATCGGGGCCCAAGGTGCGGGCCAGCACCACTTGCGCCGCCATCTGCAGCACAAAACGACCTGCGGTCGATGCAGCACTCCACTTGACCGCAGCCACGCCACTCTGGCCGAGCCCACTCACTCGTCAGTCTTTCAGCGTCGCTGACGACGCACGGCGATCACCGCCATCAGAACCAGGGTAGCAAACAGCATGCCGTAGCCGCGCCAATCGGAGTCGTCCTTGGCGGATGCGTCGTCTGCCGCGTTTCGCGGAAGCTGCTTTGCGCCAACCACAGCAACCACGTCGACGTCGCTGGAAACCGGTTGCAATGTTGCTTGCGTCGCTGCGTCTGCCGAATTGACGGCGCGGTCAGGACCGGGAGACGCTGACGCCATAGAAAAAAAGACAGCCAGAACAATGGCGAGCACAGCGCGACGCATGAATTTTCCCCCTTTTGAAGCACGCAGCCAGTGTCTTGTGCGCCGCCGCAAATGGCAATAGCCCGAATGGCTCATATTCTGCTTGAGAACGGAGCAATGATCGCCCGGACAACTGCTTGGCCCAGGTTTTTAAAAATGAGCCGGTAAACAATAGGGGGTAAGCTTTGCTTACAGTCTGATGTCAATCCACGTTGGGGACTTTTCCCAAGCCATCCAAACCATGCCGCATGGCTAACACCTCATTGCTGCAACACGCCCATCACGACGGGGCGGCCGCGACCGCCGGACAGCTGCTCGACCTGCTGGAGCGGGCAACCCGCTCTGGCGCCTGGACGCTGGCGCTGCCGGAGCGCCGCCTGACTTTGACACGCCGTCTGGCAGCCTTGCTCAAACGACCGCGCGACTTGGCCACGTCTATGCCACTGGCGGACGCGCTGCGTTTTTACGCACCGGACTGGCACGCGCTCATGACTTCGGCATTCGATGCCTGCATAAAAAATGGAGTGGCGTTCGACGAAGAGGCAAAAATCATCACGTCGCTCGATGAACACCTTTGGGTGCGGACGGCGGGAAGGGCGTTGCGTGATGCCTCTGGAACGATAGTGTCCATTCACGGCATCGTGCAGGACTTGACGGCGAAAAAGCGCGCCGAGCAGGAGTCGCTCAGTGTCACGCTGCGCCTGAGTTCGACGTTGGCGAGCGTCACCCTCGATCGCGACGGTCGCTTCATTTACGTGAATCGCGAGAGTGAACGCCTGCTTCAGCAAACCAGTGCCCAGTTGCTTGGCCATACCATCTGGCGATTGCTGGACCCCAACGGGCGTAGCCGGCTGCGCAGCGAGCTGCGCGCCGCCCAGAACCATCAGCGAAGCGTGGAATTCGAAGAATTTTTCCCGCCGCTGGGAATATGGCTCGAGATGCGCGTTTATCCTTTTGAGGAAGGCGTGGCCGTGTACCTGCGCGACGTCAGCGCCTGGCAGCAGTCGAAGGAGCAAATGCTGCTGCTGCAGACCAGCATCAACCGGCTGAACGACATCGTGGTAATCGCCGATGCGGGCTCCCATGACGAGCCGGACGCACGCATCGTCTTTGTCAATGACGCCTTTCAGCGGCGCACGGGCTACAGCCGCGATGAGGTACTGGGGCAGACCCCGCGCATGCTGGAAGGGCCGCTGACCCAACGTGCCGAGCTCGAGCGCATGCGCGGGGTGCTGTCGCAGTCCCAGCCGGTTCGCGCAGAGTTGATCATCTACAAAAAGGACGGTGAGCAATGCTGGATGGAGCTGGAAGTTGTTCCGGTCGACTACCTCGGGCGCGGACTCACCCACTGGATCGCGGTGGCGCGTGACATCACAACACGCAAGGCATCCGAGGACGAGATCGAGCATCTGGCGTTCTACGATGCCCTGACGCAACTGCCGAATCGCCAGTTGCTGATGAGCCGCCTGCGGCATGTGCTGGCCCAAAAGGGGGTGGACCGGAAAATCGGCGCGCTGATGTTCGTCGATCTCGATCATTTCAAGCTGCTGAACGACACCATGGGGCATTCCCGGGGTGACATGCTGCTGAGAAAGGCGGCGTCGCGCCTGGCATCCTGCATCGGCCGCGACGATACCGTGGCGCGCCTGGGTGGCGACGAGTTCGTGGTCATGCTGCAGGACCTTGGCGACACCGTTCCGGCGGCGAATGCCCAGGCCCTGGCCATTGGAGAGAAGATCCTGACGGCGCTCGGCGAGCCCTACGACCTGGCCCAGCACTCGTACCACGGCACCTGCAGCATCGGGATTACCTCGATCAACGAGGACGAGGTGAGCATTGAAGACTTGCTCAAGCAGGCCGATCTGGCCATGTACCAGGCCAAAGCCTCGGGGCGCAACGCCGTCTGCTTTTTCGATCCCGAGATGCAGGCGGTGGCAACGGCCAATGCGGCGTTGACGTCCGAACTCCGGCAGGGCCTGCGCCGCCACGAATTCGTGCTGCATTACCAGCCGCAGGTCGGCAGTGACGGGCGCATGGTGGGTGTCGAGGCTTTGCTGCGCTGGCAACACCCGCATCGAGGCCTGATATTGCCCGATGCGTTCATCGCCCAAGCCGAGGAAAGCGGGCTCATCCTGCCGATGGGCCAATGGGCGCTGGAGGGCGCGTGCGCGCAACTCGCCCTGTGGGCTGGACGCCCCGAGACGGACCATCTCAGCGTTTCCGTGAATGTGAGCGTGCGTCAGTTCCGCAACCCCGAGTTTGTCGATCAGGTGATGGACGTGATCAGGCACAGCGGTGTGCGGGCGCAGCGGCTGAAACTGGAACTTACCGAGAGCCTGCTGGCTACCGGCATCGAGGTCACGATTGCCAAGATGGGGGTGCTCAAGACGGCGGGCGTGACGCTGTCGATAGACGATTTCGGCATGGGCTATTCAGCCCTGTCCTACCTCAAACGGCTACCGCTGGACCAGCTGAAAATCGACCGATCGTTCGTCAAGGACATGCTGGCCGATCCGAACGACGCGGCGATCGCCCGCACCATCATCGGCCTCGCGCAAAGCCTGGGGCTGTCCGTCATGGCCGAAGGGGTCGAGACCGAAGAGCAACGCAGGCTCCTTTCCGAGTATGGCTGCGACAGCTATCAGGGCCATCTGTTTTGCCCGGCGCTGCCCATCAGCGAACTGGAAACGTTCATTCGCAGCATCGCACCGTAAGGCGTCGTCCAGCCACGCCTGGCAAGCACGGCCAGTCGGGCGACCACAGAAACTGCACATTTCCTTTGCCCGCCCTGGCGGCGGTGGCGAGCGCCTGCCCGGCGTAAAAGCGCGACCAACAGTAGGTTCTGCCGTGACTTTGCCAGTACCACGCCGCAACAAGGGCTCGTTTTGGCTATCACAAAAACCACATATCGCCCATCCGGGCAATTGAATACCAATCATCCAATTGATTGCATACACTGTGGCCCACAGATTTACAGCTTTTCCCGGGGTTCCGCCAAAATGACGGCAACTTGCGTAAAGTACGGCTGTCTCGGCACACTCAATCCACTTGCGATTCATGGCATCACCTCACCCAGATCCGGCAATCAATCCACTGGCTTTTCTGCAGCCAGTGGGGCTGTCGCCGTTCGAGGCGAATGCGGTCATGACGGTGGCGAGCCAGAACAACAGCACCGTACAGTGGCAGCGGCCTCCGCCCGACAGCGCGCCAGACGTTTATGTGGCCCACTTGCGTTCGGTCGATTTGGTGGAAGACGGGACCAATTCCACTCCTCCCTGGAGCATGGATCGCTACCCGCCCCGCGTCGTGGTGGATGAGCGCGGCCGCTACCAGGGTCGTCCCGTGTGTCTGCTGGGTGGCTGCGAAAGCACCCATCTGGCCTGGAATTCGACCGACGCGGAGGCCATTGGCGAACTCAATACCGGACTGCGGTTTGCCGCCGCCCAGCTCTCACGCCAACGCATTCGGTATGCGCTGGGACGGGCTGCCTGGCTGAATCGGGACACCTGGACGCACAGCCGGCTGCACCTGGTGAGCCACGGCCAGATCGTGGCGATCATCGACCCCGCCCAATGGCAGGTGCATCTGCGCCGCGCCGCTACCGCAATCCAGGTGGAACGTGTCGCCCTGCAGGTGCTGCCGGCGCGTCCCCTGGTGCCGCCACCCGACTTCGAAACCCTTCCGATGGCATCGGCCTTGTGGGAACTGGCGCGCCGCTGCAACGAAGAGGCCTTGCCATGGCTGCTGCCATCCCGTTTCCTCAAGTCACGCCTGGTGCGCGCGACGCCGTTGCCAATTCCCATGGTCGAATTCGATGAGCACAGCCAGATGATTCTGGGCGAGCTGGACCTGGCCCCCCTCACGGCCGCGCAATTGCGCAGCAAATGCAAATTGCCGGAACCTACGCTGACACGCGCGCTGGCGGGCCTGGCCGTCAGCCGGGCAACGCGCGCGGCATCCGCTGGAATGTCGGCGCGCCGTATCTTCGGCCATGCGCTGGGCTGGCTGCCAGGCATGCGAAGCTGATGCGGGGGCACTGGTCACCGCTTGGGACGGCCGCCAAATATCGCGGTGCCGACACGCACCAGCGTGCTGCCGGCCTGAACCGCCGCCTCCAGATCTGCCGTCATGCCCATGGACAGCGTATCGAAGCAATCGAGTCCCGGTCCCAACTCGGCGGCCATCGCATCAAACAGGGCCTTGGCCCTGGAATGCACCGCCAGTTGTGCGGAAAAATCGGATACGGGTTCGGGAATGGTCATCAGGCCGCGCAGCCGCAAATGTGGCAATTTCGCCACTTCCCGCAGCAGCGCCAGAGTCTCCTGCGGCGCCACGCCGGACTTCGTCGGCCCCCCGTCCGTATTCACCTGCACGCACACCTGCAGCGGTTCCATTCCGAGCGGCCGCTGGTCGTTCAAACGCTGAGCAATCCTGAGCCGGTCGATGGTGTGCGCCCAGTCGAAATGCTGCGCGACCAGCCGGGTCTTGTTGCTCTGGATCGGCCCTATGCAATGCCATTGCAAGGGTAGATCGCGCAGCTCGGCCATCTTGTCCACAGCCTCCTGCAGGTAGTTTTCGCCGAAGGCGGTCTGCCCTGCCGCAAAGGCCTCGCGCACCATGTCGGCACCAAATGTTTTGGACACCGCCAGCAAGGCCACCGCGCCCGCATCACGCTGCGCGGCCCGGCACGCCGCCGCGATGCGTGCGTGAGCCCGCTGGAGGTTGTCGCCAATCATGGTCATAATCCGGTGAGAATATCAAACCACCGGGAGAGCTGTGGATATCACCCAACTGCTGGCTTTCAGCGTTAAAAACAAGGCTTCCGACCTTCACCTGTCCGCCGGCCTGCCGCCGATGATCCGGGTGAACGGCGATGTGCGGCGCATCAACGTGGATCCGCTGGACCACAAGCAGGTGCATGCCATGGTGTACGACATCATGAACGACACCCAGCGCAAGAACTACGAAGAGTTCATGGAGATCGACTTCTCGTTCGAGATCGATGGCCTGGCGCGCTTCCGGGTCAACGCCTTCAACCAGAACCGCGGCGCCGGCGCGGTATTCCGCACCATCCCGTCCAAGATCCTGACACTGGAACAACTCGGGGCACCAAAAATTTTTGGCGAACTCGCGCTGAAACCCCGCGGTCTTGTACTGGTCACGGGGCCAACCGGGTCCGGCAAATCCACCACGCTGGCCGCGATGGTGAACTACCTCAACGAAACCGAGTACGGCCACATCCTCACGGTGGAGGATCCGATCGAGTTCGTGCACGAATCCAAGAAGTGCCTGATCAACCAGCGCGAGGTCGGCCCGCACACGCTCTCCTTTGCCGCGGCGCTCAAGTCCGCGCTGCGGGAGGATCCAGACGCGATCCTGGTCGGCGAAATGCGCGATCTGGAAACCATCCGCTTGGCCATGACGGCCGCCGAAACCGGCCACCTGGTGTTCGGCACGCTGCACACCTCCAGCGCCGCCAAGACCATCGACCGGATCATCGACGTGTTCCCGGCCGAGGAAAAGGAGATGGTGCGCGCCATGCTGTCCGAGTCGCTGCAGGCGGTGATTTCGCAGACGCTGTGCAAGACCAAGGACGGCCAGAGCCGGGTCGCCGCGCACGAGATCATGCTGGGCACCAGCGCCATCCGGAACCTGATCCGCGAGGCCAAGGTGGCGCAGATGTACTCGACCATCCAGACCGGCATCAGTCAGGGCATGCAAACGCTGGACCAGAACCTCACCGATCTGGTCAAACGCAACATGATCAGTCCCACCGAGGCCCGCGGCAAGGCAAAGATTCCGGAAAATTTCCCCGGATAGAACCACAGGAGGTGCTCTCATGGAGCGCGATCAAGCCAGCAAGTTCATCAACGACCTGCTCAAACTGATGGTCAGCCGCAACGGCAGCGACCTGTTCATCACGGGGGATTTTCCCCCGGCCATCAAGGTCGACGGAAAGATCACCAAGGTCTCTCCCCAGCCGCTCACGGCCGCCCACACGCTGGCGCTGACGCGTTCCATCATGAACGACAAGCAGGTCGCGGATTTCGAGCGCACGAAGGAGTGCAACTTTGCCATCTCGCCGGCGGGTGTTGGCCGCTTCCGCGTGAACGCCTTCATCCAGCAGGGCATGGTCGGCATGGTGTTGCGTGTCATCCCGAACGTCATCCCCACCGTCGACGGCCTGGGCATGCCGCAGGTTCTCAAGGACGTCGCCATGTCCAAACGTGGTTTGTGCATCCTGGTCGGGGCCACCGGTTCGGGCAAATCGACCACGCTGGCGGCCATGATCGACTGGCGCAACGAGAACTCCTACGGCCACATCATCACCGTCGAAGACCCGGTGGAATTCGTGCATGCGCACAAGAATTGCGTGATCACGCAGCGCGAGGTCGGGATCGACACCGACAGCTGGGAGGCAGCCCTGAAGAACACGCTGCGCCAGGCGCCCGACGTGATCCTGATGGGGGAAATCCGCGACCGCGAAACCATGGAGCATGCCATGGCGTTCGCCGAAACCGGCCACCTGTGCATGGCCACGCTGCACGCCAACAGCGCCAACCAGGCACTCGACCGCATCATCAATTTCTTCCCGGAGGAGCGCCGCGCGCAGCTGCTGATGGACCTGTCGCTCAACCTGCGCGCGCTGGTGTCGCAGCGGCTGGTGCCCCGGCAAAGCGGCCGGGGCCGGTCGGCGGCCGTCGAGATCATGCTGAATTCGCCCCTCATTTCCGACCTGATCTTCAAGGGCGAGGTCAGCGAGATCAAGGAGATCATGAAGAAGAGCCGCAACCTGGGAATGCAGACCTTCGACCAGGCGCTCTACGACGCGTATGAAAACAGCGTCATCACCTACGAGGACGCGCTGCGCAACGCCGATTCCCTGAACGATCTGCGGTTGCAGATCAAGCTGAACTCGCAGCGCGCCAAGACGCAGGACCTGTCGGCCGGCACCGAACATCTCTCGATTGTGTGATCCATGTCCGAAATCAACGCCAAAGCCTACGAGGCGGTTCCTTCCCGCAAAGTCGCCTTTCTGGGCCTCGGGGTCATGGGCTACCCCATGGCGGGTCACCTGGCGCGCGCCGGCCACCGGGTCACCGTCTACAACCGGACAACTACAAAATCAATAGCGTGGTGCAAAGATTTCATAGGGACTTCAGACCTTAAACATGCTCAAACGCCGCGCCTGGCCGCGCAGGGCGCCGAGATCGTTTTCTGCTGCGTCGGCAATGACGACGACCTGCGCTCCGTGACGCTGGGGGAAGACGGCGCCTTCGCAGGCATGGCCCCAGGCGCGATTTTTGTGGATCACACCACCGCGTCCGCCGAAGTGGCCCGCGAGCTGTTTGCGGCCGCTAAAAACCTCGATCTGCAGTTCATCGACGCACCCGTCTCGGGTGGCCAGGCGGGTGCGGAAAACGGCCAGCTCACCGTCATGTGCGGCGGCGAGCCGGCGGCCTTCGAGGCCATGCGCCCTGTGGCCCTGGCGTTCGCGCGCGCCGTCACGCTGTTGGGCGCCAGTGGAGCAGGCCAGATTTGCAAGATGGTGAACCAGATATGCGTTGCCGGCATTACCCAGGGCCTGGCCGAAGCCATCGCATTTGGCGGCAAGGCGGGGCTGGACATGGCCCGGGTGCTGGAGGTGATCGGCAAGGGAGCAGCACAAAGCTGGCAGATGGACAACCGCGGCAAGACGATGATCGCCGACCAGTTCCAGTTCGGTTTCGCCGTCGACTGGATGCGCAAGGATCTGTCCCTCGTGCTCGACGAGGCCCGGCGCAACGGCGCCCAGTTGCCCGTGACGGCACTGGTCGACCAGTTCTACGCGGACATCCAGCAAATGGGTGGCCAGCGCTGGGACACCTCCAGCCTGATCAAGCGGCTGCGCTGAACCGCCCTCTCCGGCCTTATTGGGTGGCTGGCTTAGGTGCGTCCTGCTGCATCAGGTGTGCATCATCAACAATGTCGAAAATCTGCACCACGCGCTGCACCCCGCTGATGCTGCGGGCAATGTCGGTGGCCCGATCGGCCTCGCGCTGCGTCACTCGCCCCATCAAATAAACGACGCCATTCTCGGTTACCACCTTGAAGGCCGATGCCGACAAATCCTTGGCATCCACGAACGACGCCTTGATCCGGCCCGTGATCACTGCATCGGAAGAGCGCTGGGTCAGCGAGGCGTTGAACCCGACTTCCAGCTCATTCACGACCGAGCCGACATTCTCCACGCCCGAGACCAGTTGCGCGGCCTGTTGCTTGGCCTGGTCCGTCGGCACTTCGCCGGTCAGCAGCACGCGCCGGTTGTAGCTGGTCACGTCGATGTGCGCCGGCTCCAGCGGGCTGTTGCGCAGGGCCTTGTTGGCCTTGAGCTCGATCTCCTGATCCACCAGCTGAATCCCCGCGCTGCGCCGGTCGGTGGCCACCAGGGCGCCGCCCGCCGCGCCCGCCGCCACCACCGGAAAGCAGCCGCTCAAGGACGCCGCCGTGCCAAGCGCCATGAGCGCCGTGAGCACCAGCCGTTTCGATTTGAAGCTCGTCATGTCGGGATCTCCTGTTCACCCAGTAATTGAGTATCGACGCAGTCGCAAATGCAGTGCAGCACCAGGCCATGCACTTCCTGGATGCGCGCCGCGCGTTCGTGCGGCACGCAGACATGCACATCCGTCTCGCGCAGCGCGACGCCGGTCTTGCCGCCACCGCGCCCGGTCAGCGCCACCACGGTCATGTCGCGCTCGTGCGCCGCCGCGATGGCCGCCAGTATGTTGGCCGAATCGCCGCTGACGGAAATGGCCAGCAGCACGTCGCCGGCCTGCCCCAATGCCCGCACCTGCTTGGCAAATACCGCTTCGAATCCGAAATCGTCCGCCAGTTCCGTCAGGACCGCGCTGCTGCCGTCCAGCGCGATCGCGCCCAGCTCGGGCCGCTCGCGCTCGAAGCGCCCCACGAATCCGGCTGCGAAATGCAGCGCATCGGCGGCCGAACTGCCGTTGCCGCAGGCCAGCACCTTGCCGCCGCTGGTGACGCACGCCAGCATGGCCTGCACCGCCGCGGCGATCGGCTTGCTCAAGGACTGCGCGGACTGGTATTTCAGGTCCGCGCTGTCGATGAAATGCTGTTGTATTCGTATCTCTAGCATGCGCGTGGATGATAACCGCGCCGCCTGAAACAGGAAGTTTCAACGGCGCCGCAGACCACCGTGAGAACAGCACCGGGCGCTCGCCCGGGCCATTCGTCGCCGCTTGCATGGCCCGTGACATCAGAACGCGTCGAAGGCCGCCTGCAGCCACGACAGCTGTCCGGCGTCGATGGTCACCACGTCGAATCGGCAAGGCGGCGGCTCACGCAGGCGCATCAGGTAATGACGGGCAGCAAACACGATGCGGCGTTGTTTGACGCCGCCCACGCTGGCGGCCGCTCCGCCATGGGAGATACTCGCGCGCTGGCGCACCTCGACAAATACCAGGGTGCCCGCGGGGTCGCGCATGATCAGGTCGATTTCACCGCCGCCGCGTCCCGGCGTCCGATAATTGCGCTCCAGCAGGCGCAGCCCCGCCCGCTGCAGATGATCGAGCGCCCGCGCTTCCGCGGCGTCGCCCGTCTGCTTGCGTGTGAGAGGCTTGCCGGCACCGCCCGCCGGCGTGTTCTTTTTGAGGAAGTCCATTGACCGCTGCTTACGCCTTTGCCCTGAGCGCCGCACACCAGGCCGCGGCTGACCAGCATTATCCGCAAGGCACGCTGTACGTGGTGGCCACGCCGATCGGCAATCTGGCCGACATCAGCCTGCGCGCGCTGCACGTGCTGGCGCTGGCCGACGCGATTGCCTGCGAGGACACGCGCCATACCCAGGCGCTGCTGCGCGCCTATGGCATTGACAAAGCCCCGTCGCAGTTGATCGCTTTGCACCAGCACAACGAAGCACAGGCCGCACAGACGGTCGTGCAGCGGTTGCGGCAAGGCCAGCGCGTGGCCTGCGCGAGCGATGCCGGCACCCCGGCGATCAGCGACCCCGGCGCCCGCCTGGTAGCCCTGGTTCGGGGCGCCGGACTCGGCGTCATGCCCTTGCCCGGGGCCAGCAGCGTCGCCGCCGCCATCAGCGTCGCCGGCATTGTGACCAACGACGACGACGCCAGCGGCTTCGTCTTCGCCGGGTTCCTGCCCTCCCGCTCGAGCGAGCGCGAGGCGGCCGTGCGCACGCTCTCGGGCGAGGCGCGCAGCGTCGTGCTGCTGGAAGCGCCCCATCGAATCGAGGCATTGGCGCACGCGCTGGCGGTGCTGGGCGAGCGCTGCGTGACGGTGGCCCGCGAGCTGACCAAGCAATTCGAGGAAATCGCCACCGTTCGTGCCGACGAACTGCCGCAATGGTTCGCCGACGCGCCCCAGCGCACGCGCGGCGAATTCGTGCTGGTGCTGCACCCCGCCGCGCCAGTCGCCGGAACCGGCGGTGCGGAGCGCATTCTGCAGTTGCTGCTGGCCGAGTTGCCGCTGAAGACCGCCGTGCGGCTGGCGGCCGACATCACGGGCGCGCCGCGCAACGCCTTGTACGACGCCGCGCTGGCGTTGAAGAACAGGAACGCCGACGACTGAAGCCTGGCAAATGTCGTCAAACGGCAAAAATAGCCATTACTTAAGTCTTAAACCCTTATCCATTATCGTTAGTTTGCTATTGGTTTTATAGAAAACGACTTGTGGAAAACCCCAAATGATGACCGAAGGTTCCGGCAATTGCGTGCCGGAAATTCACCGAAACCACTCATATAAGGCCGGTCTCGAATAACCGCTTCCAGCAATTACCGATCGGTAAAAAGTTATTTTCGGCAATAAGTGCGCAATCGAAGTCGGTCAATCAAGTCGACTGAATCAGATGCGAATGTCCGTCGTATCGAGAATGACGGACATGAGAAAGAGCAGATTCAGCGAATAACAAATCATCGGCTTCATCAAGCGGGCCGAGGCTGGCTTGACCGTAAAGGAGCTGTACCGCACATACCGAGCGCATCGTGCTTGGCGCCACCGGGCGAGCGATTCTCGCCTACATGGACCCCACACCGGAACAGCTTCGCTCGTATGTTCTCGGCACAAAGGTGCACCTCAACGGCCTTGAGGCCAAGCTTGCAGCCACGCGAAAGTCCGGCTACTCCACGAGCCGTAGCGAGCTCATTTCTGGCGCGGTCGCCGTCGCCGCCCCGTTTTTTGATCGCAACGCCAACGTCGCAGGTTCCATTGGCGTATACGGGCCAGAGGTCCGTATGAATGCAACGCGCCAGAGGCAGATCGCAAAGCTGCTGTTGGATGAGGCGGCCAAGTTGTCCGCAGCTCTGGGATTTGGTGCGCACAGCGGATAACGTCAGCGCGTATTGAACGAGCCGGCGCTTATTCCCATGGACTTTTGTGTCAACTTCGGTGAACTTATGCCGGTGGCCGTCTGCAGGGTCGAGCGATGCTGCAAGGTCGCGTTGCGACGCAACCTCAGCGTGCGCGCAATCCAGGCTGCAAGGGTCAGCCCCAGCGCTCAAGGTCCGGCAACATGCAACAGCGCTTTCTCACCCATGACCGCCGCCAGCGCGCAGGTCAGCACCAGCCCCGACGCCAAGCCGAGCAACAGGTAATTCGCGAAACCCATCTTCCCCAAGCTAGACGCGTTCGAAGCGGCCGAACAGTTCTGCCTGGCCGCAAGGCGGAGGGTCATGGACCGAACAGAGGCACCGTGACAAAACTCCAAAACAAGATTAAAATAACTCCATAAACGGAGATTACATCATGTCTTCCACCCATGCACTGGTGGCCTATCCGGCCACCCGATTCGAGCCCGCCACCGTGGTGGACCTGAGCTCCAAAGGAGAGCGCGAGCGGCTCTCGGGCGCCGCGCTCAAGGGCTTCTTCAACCTGATCTCCAAATGGAGCGTCAGGGACGAGGACGCACGCGAGTTGCTGGGCGGTGTATCCAGCAGCACCTTCTACGAATGGAAGAAGAGCCCGAGCCGCCTGCTCGATGTCGACCGGATCACGCGCGTCTCCTTCCTGATCGGGATCTACAAAGCCCTGCACATCCTCTATGGCGACAAGCTCGCGGATGAATGGGTGTCCCTGCCGAACAGCAATGCCATCTTTGCCGGCCGCACTCCGCTGCAGTACATGCTCTCGGGCGGCCTGCTTGGCATGCGGACGGTTCGCCAACTGCTCGATGCCAGGCGCGGGGGCCTCTGAGATGGCTCTGCCACCGGTGCATGCTGTGCGCCAGTTCGACACGGTGCGCCTCATTCCGAGCCGATTTGCCGATACCAACGACTCTGTCTTGCAGGAGCTCGCGCAAGACGCGCAGCACCTGAGCGACCTGTTCGACCTGGACAACGCAACCAACCAGCGCCTGATTGGAGAGGGCGGCGGCCTGCCCGGCATCGGGATCGACGAGCTGGTTTTTGGGATCCCGAATTTTCGGGTGATCAATGCCGCATTCACCTATCATCGCCCGCAGGGCAGCAGGTTCAACAATGGCGAGCGTGGCGCCTGGTACTGCGCATTCGAGAGCAAAACAGCGCTGGCCGAGGTGATCTTTCACAAGAGCGTCGAGTATGCCGAAATCGATCGATTCGACGACAGCGTGACGTACCAGGCATTTCTCGCGGACTTCAACGCCGGGTTTCACGACCTGCGAGGCCGCGGCTTCAAGCAGCACCTCAACCCCAGGAGCTACGTGCAGTCGCAGAGCCTGGCCCAGCAGTTGCTCTCGGGCGGCTCGCTTGGCGTCGTCTATCCTAGTGTGCGCCGCTCGCCAGGAACCAACCTGGCGTGCTTCAGGCCCGCGTTGGTTGGCAATGTTCGAAAAGGAAAGGCCTACCGGATGACCTGGGCGGGGAATCCAGAGGCAGCGATCGAGGAAATTTGATTCGGAGGTCACATTAAGGCTACGCTGAATAAGCCCCATCAAAGAGCCCACTCGGGTCGATGACGGAGGGATTTGTTTCAAACAGGTCGCTGGACGACCTTTCTTGTGGCCCTTGGGGCCTGTTT